>JAZRJF010000036.1:0-65376 GCA_045645665.1 Lachnospiraceae bacterium
CTTGTAGCTTTCGCGATCATTCCCATTCGATGGTTGCAATCGGCTTCGGGCTCATATCGAAGCAAACGCGGCATACGCCGTCTACTTCGCTCAGGATACGGTCAGTAATCTTCTTCAGGATTGCCCAATCGATTTCCGGTACAGTACATACCATAGCATCTACGGTATTTACGGCGCGGATGATAACCGGCCAGTAGTCAAGACGCTTTCCGTCCTTTACACCGGTCGAAGTGAAATCCGGAACAACGGTGAAGAACTGCCATACCTTACCGGTCAGACCGGCCTTGTCGAATTCTTCTCTTAAAATAGCATCGGATTCTCTAAGTGCGTGCAGACGATCTCTGGTGATAGCGCCGAGACATCTTACGCCAAGGCCCGGACCCGGGAACGGCTGACGATCAACCATCTCTGCCGGAAGGCCAAGTGCCTTACCAACCACACGAACTTCATCCTTATATAATAACTTCACCGGCTCAACTAAACCTTCGAATTCAAAATCCTCCGGAAGACCGCCTACGTTATGATGTGCCTTTACGCCATCGCTCTCAAGGATATCCGGATAGATGGTACCCTGTGCAAGGAAAGCCATGTTCTCCAGCTTTGCTTTTTCTTCTTCGAATACACGCACGAATTCCTCGCCGATAATCTTACGCTTCTTCTCCGGCTCTGCAACATCTGCGAGCTTGTCCAAGAAACGATCCGTTGCATCAATATATACCAGATTGGCATCAAGCTGATTGCGGAATACCTCGACAACTGCTTCGCTTTCACCCTTGCGCATCAGTCCGTGGTTTACGTGAACACACACCAACTGCTTTCCGATTGCTTTAATCAACAATGCTGCTACTACGGAACTGTCTACACCGCCCGAGAGCGCCAACAGTACCTTTTTGTCTCCAACCTGCTCGCGAACAGCAGCTACCTGCTCTTCAATAAACTGTTCTGCCAAAGCTGTGGTCGTAATGCGTTCCATGCTTTCCGGTCTCTTGTTCGAATCCATCCGCTTATCCTCCTGATTATGAAAATGCTGAATTTGTTCACCCTTACATTTTACTACACGGCATATTATAATCAAAGGATGCGCAGAAATCAATTATTTTCTTTCGCTTCCAAGAAAATTTTTTTGAATTTTTATTTCATTTTTCTTGCATGATAGGGCATTTGCATGTATAATGTCTTGTGGACGTTATGCCGCATCCATTTTTCGGGTATAACGCAATTTAGAAAGTGTGAGGTATTCACCATGGAAAGAAGAGTTGGTACGGTATCCAGAGGAATTCGTTGTCCTATCATTCGTACGGGTGACGATTTGGTTGACATCGCAGTATCCAGCGTATTGGAGGCTGCACAGAGCGAAGGTTTTGAGCTTAGAGACCGCGACGTTGTAGCTCTCACTGAGTCTATCGTTGCACGAGCTCAGGGTAACTACGCATCGGTACAGGACATTGCAGATGATGTTCGCGCTAAGCTTGGCGGCGAGACAGTCGGTGTCATTTTCCCGATTTTGTCCCGTAACCGTTTTGCTATCTGCCTTAAGGGCATCGCAATGGGCGCTAAGAAAGTTGTCCTGATGCTGTCCTATCCCAGCGATGAAGTTGGCAATGCACTTCTTACTCTTGATCAGATAGATGAAGCAGGCATCAATCCTTACAGCGACGTTCTCTCCCTCGAGAGATATCGTGAGCTGTTCGGCGAGAACAAGCACGAGTTCACCGGCGTTGATTACGTTGATTACTACGCTAACATCATTCGCGATGCCGGCGCAGAGGTTGAGATCGTATTTGCAAACCAGGCTAAGACGATTTTGGACTACACAGACCGTGTAATCAACTGCGACATTCACACCCGCGCAAGAACGAAGCGCATTTTGCTTGCAAATGGTGCTAAGGTTGTATGCAGCATGGACGACCTTATGACGGCTCCTGTGAACGGCAGCGGTTACAATGAGCGCTATGGTCTCCTTGGTTCCAACAAGTCCACCGAGGATCAGATTAAGCTTTTCCCGAAGGAATGTACGGATCTTGTTGAGGCAATTCAGGCTGAGCTTCTGAAGAAGACCGGCAAGCATGTTGAGGTTATGGTATACGGCGATGGTGCATTCAAGGATCCGCAGGGTAAGATTTGGGAGCTTGCCGATCCGGTAGTTTCTCCTGCATTTACAAGCGGCCTCGTTGGTACGCCGAATGAGTTGAAGCTCAAGTATCTTGCAGACAACGATTTCAAGAATCTCAGTGGTGCTGAGCTTAAGGAGGCAATCTCCAAGAGCATCAAGGCAAAGGATGCGAACCTCGTTGGTAACATGGCTTCTCAGGGTACAACCCCTCGTCAGCTTACCGACCTGATCGGTTCCCTCTGTGACTTGACAAGCGGTTCCGGAGATAAGGGAACACCGATTATCCTTGTTCAGGGCTATTTCGATAACTTCACCGACTAATCATTTCGGTGCGGTTCGAGCCCCCACAAAAGAATATGAAACAGATGCCGTGATTGCCTATACAATCGCGGCATTTTTTTGTATAATGAACGTAGCAGCAATGCAAATGCTACATAAAGTATAATGTAGCGCTTTTACGGAGGTACATATGATTACTATACTCGCTAAGCTATTTATAAAAGATGACCTGCCGCCGGACCAGCGACGCAGCGCCTACGGCAAGCTGTGCGGTTTTGCGGGAATCCTGCTGAATCTCCTTTTGTGTGCGGGCAAATTCCTCGCCGGTGCACTCAGCGGCTCCATCGCCATCACAGCCGATGCCGTCAACAACCTGTCCGACGCCGGCTCCTCTCTCGCTTCCCTCGTAGGCTTTCGTATCGCTGAGCAGAAGCCCGATTCGAGTCACCCGTACGGTCATGGTCGCGTGGAGTATCTGTCCGGCCTATTCATCGCCGTTGTCATCCTGCTGATGGGAATCGAGATTTTCAAGACCTCCATCGATAAGATTCTTCACCCGACAGCGACCGAAGGCTCCTTGCTTGTCTTCTGCATCTTGGGTGCCTCTATCTTAGTCAAATGCTACATGGCATTTTACAACACCCGCATCGGCAAGCGCATCCAGTCCGAGACGCTACGCGCAACCGGCATCGACAGTCTTTGCGACTGTATTTCTACAGCTGTAGTACTTGCATCTACACTGCTTGGCTACTATACCTCCTTGCAGATTGACGGCTACTGCGGTATCTTCGTGGCAATCTTCGTCTTGATTGCGGGCATTTCCGCTGCGAAGAATACACTGAATCCGCTGCTCGGCCAACCGCCGGAGCACGAATTCGTCCGACGACTCGAAGCGTTCGTGCTGCAATTTGACGACCAGGTGCTCGGCGTCCATGACCTTTTGGTCCACGATTACGGCCCCGGACGGCTCATCATTTCTCTGCATGCCGAAGTGCCTGCCGAGGGAAATGTACTGGAGCTGCACGACATCATTGACAATCTGGAACGCGCCCTGAACAAAGAGTTCGGATGCTCTGCCACCATTCATATGGACCCGGTTATCACGCAGGATCCGATTGTCGACGAGCTGCGCCTCAGAGTGGCCGGCATCGTTGCTACACTGGATCCGATGCTTACGATGCACGATTTTCGCGTCGTTACCGGCCCGAGCCACACGAACCTCATCTTCGACGTTGTCATGCCATTTGAATACCCGCTGACCGAGGACGAATTGGTCGCACAGCTGTGCCGCGAGATTTCCGAACGCATCGGTAGCAACTACTACGCGGTCATCCAAGTGGATCACAGGGTGCTGTAGGACGATTTCCAATCGATTGACGAACAGCAAAAAAAGTCGAGAAACTCGTTCTTCTTATGTTGTATACTATTAACACGAGGAGGTAATGGGGTGAACGAACATATTGAAGCAGTACAAAGAATGCAGGATTTTATTCACGCAAACCTCGAGAGGGATATTACCATTGCGGATTTGGCCCGAGCATCCATGTATTCACCATGGTATTCCTATCGATTATTTGTTCAGCTACTGGACATGACTCCGGCGATATACATTCGCCGCTTACGATTGTCTCGGTCCGCGCTAAAACTAAGGGATGAGACAATTAAGGTCTTAGAGGTTGCTTTGGACGCCGGATTCAAAAGTGTGGACGGTTATCAAAGAGCATTTTATCAAGAGTTCGGTTGCAATCCTTACGAGTATTCAAAATCACCTCGTCCGATTTACCTTTTCAAGCCCTATGGCGTCAAATATGCAAAGCTAAGAAAGAAGGTACCCATGAAAGAAGTTAAGAATGTATTTATCCAGATTATCGAAAAGCCGAAGCGCAAAGTAATCATCATGCGCGGCAAGGAAGCAACGGAATATTGGAAGTACTGCGAAGAGGTCGGCTGTGATGTTTGGGGGCTTTTGACCAGCATCAAGTCCATCGCCGGCGAGCCCGTCTGCTTATGGCTTCCCAAAAGCTATATCAAACCAAACACCTCGGAATATGTGCAAGGAGTTGAAGTTCCCACGGACTATTCAAGCGAAATCCCGGATGGCTTTGACGTGATTGAACTGCCGGAATGCAAATATGTCATGTTCCAAGGCGAGCCCTTTCAGGAAGAGGATTTCGGCGAGGCAATCGGACAAGTTCGGGATTCCATCAACAAATTCGACCCCCGGACGATGGGCTATCGCTGGGACGATACCAATCCGCGAATTCAATTAGAACCGATCGGAACCAGAGGCTATATTGAGTTACTTCCGGTGAAGAGCATTTGATTCACATGACACAAAGCAAAAGCACCCTCGATTCTTTCGAACCGAAGGTGCTTTTTATATATCCCATTACCCTCTCAACAACTTCAAACGCTCCCTCATCGCCACCAAGGCTTCCTGCGGATCCGTGATATCACCGACCGCATCCTCCATGGGACAGGGGCCTGTATTCGTGCGATTGCGAATGCCATCGACCAGCGTATCGTAGCTTGCCCGGATGCCATGAACCTGCAGCAACTCAAACGCACCGCGGCTCATCACCTCGGCGTGCAGCTCAGCCGGCCTTAGAAGCGCATACAGCATCGCAGCGCCCTTTCCGACCACTCGGTCAGCTACAGCATACCCTTCGAGGAAAATGCCCTCATCCAGCCACGACAGCAACGGACTCACGCCACGCTCCGTCGTACTCAAGCGATCCTCATCGCCTATCGCAACACACGTAAACGGGGAATTGCGAAGTACCCCTTTTGCTCGCTCCAGATTCGTCATGCGTTAGTCCCTCGCATGCTCAATGCGGAACAAAATGAGCGGAAGCAAGATCCACTGCAGTACGATACCGAGAAGTCCGATCACGATACTCGTCCAAATGCTTGCGACAGCCACTCCGCTGCCAAATGCGTATACGCCCAACAAGGTCGCACCGGCTCTTACTGCTCTACCGCCGATCTGAATCACCAAAAGCTTTGCAAATGCCGAAAGCTTCACATCCTTCAACAAGCCGGAAATCAAACCGTATGCCACGAGCTCGGCAACGAGAAACGGTAGCATCATAAGCACCGGCATGCCCGTGAGCAAATGACTGAGCACCGGAGTCAAAATACCTGCTGCCACACCAGCATACGGTCCCGCAAGCAAACCAACCAGCATTATCGGAAGCTGCATCGGAAGCAATGCCTCACCGAGCGACGTTCCGAGTCCGGACACCAAACCAATCGTATGTACCAGCTGCGGAATTGCCACTCCGGCAGCAACGGCACCGATAACCGCGAGCGTCTGCGCCTTCACAGACAAGCCCTGCTTTTCCATTGCAATCGTCTTTGTATTCATCGTATATCCTCCCATTCTCCTTCGGCTGCACGGGCCTCACGGCCGACAACAACCACTAAAAACATAGCCTACTCAAATGCCTCGGCAACTACCTTCAGCTGCTTACGAATCTTGATGTGCTGAGGACAATGCTCCTCACACAGACCGCACTCAGCGCAATCCGAAGCTCTTCCGTGGTTCTCAAGCAATGCCGCATAATCCGCCTTTGCCTTGTCGGTCTCCTGTCCGTCCGAGCGCTTCCAATCGTTCAGAATCGTAAAGTAATCCGGAATCGCAATCTGCATCGGGCAATCGTCCACACAGTAACGACAAGCGGTACAAGGCACGGTAATGCTGAACTTAATCTTCTTCGTCGCCTTCTCTACAAGCTCGTGCTCCTCTTCGTTCAACGGCACGAATTCCTTCATATAGCTCAAGTTGTCTTCCAGCTGAGCTTCGTTGCTCATACCGGAGAGAACCATCACTACGTTGTCCAAGCTGGCAGCATAACGAATTGCCCACGAAGCCGGCGATGCATCGGGCGCATACGCACGATACAGCTCAGCCGCTGCGGGTGCTACATTTGCAAGCGCGCCACCCTTCACAGGCTCCATAACGATAACCGGCTTACCATGCTTTGTTGCAACCTCATAGCATTTGCGAGACTGTACGTTCTCGTCTTCCCAGTCCAAATAATTGATCTGCAGCTGAACATATTCTACCTCGGGATGCTCGGTCAAAATCTGCTCCAGCACCTCGGGACCGTCGTGGAAGGAAAAGCCCACGTGGCGAATCTTGCCCTCTGCCTTCTTCTGTGCGGCAAATTCAAATGCGTGCATCTCCTGCGCCTTGCGGTACGAATCTCTGCCAAGCGCGTGCACGAGATAATAATCGATATAATCTACACCGAGCTGCTCCAGCTGGCGATCGAAAAATGCCGGAATCTCCTCCGCCGCATTGATCATAAACAAGCTCAGCTTGTCGGTAATCGTATAAGCTTCTCTCGGATAGCGCTTCACAACCGCCTCGCGGAAAGCACCCTCGCTTGCCCCTCTGTGGTACGGAGCTGCGGTATCAAAGTATGTAAAGCCCTGAGCAAGAAACTCATCCGCCATCTTCTTTACCTGCTCAATGTCAATTGCCGTCGGATCCTCCGGATTGAGCAACGGCAGACGCATAAGTCCAAAACCGAATTTCTTCATCGTAATTCCCTCCATTCCAATGCTTACGTAGATCGTGCTTCACTACAGCACCCAACGTGTGCATTATAGCATACTTTAAGACACAAAAAGACGGCATATATTCTGTACCTTTGGTATTATCTTACCATTTTCGCGGCTATGAAAAGCCATCCTATGCGCGTGGGGCAAGAATAGACCATTTGGGTAAAATTTTTTTATTTTTTTTGCAAAAAAACATTTCAATTTAAAGGCGTTTGTGCTATAGTATCGCTGTACTAAAAAACATTATCCTAAGGAGATTATTCGATGAAGAAGATTTATGAAGGAAAGACAAAGGATGTATACAGCCTCGACAATGGTAATGTCATGCTGAAGTTCAAGGACGATTGCACCGGCAAGGACGGCGTATTCGATCCCGGCGAGAATTCGGTTGGTCTTACAATCGAAGGTATCGGCAAGGCGAATCTTGAGACATCGATTCACTATTTTGAGCTTCTGAAGGAGGCGGGCATCAAGACGCACTACGTTGGCGCTGATGTTGAGAACGCTACTATGGAGGTGCTTCCTGCTACCGTATTCGGTCATGGTCTTGAGGTAATCTGCCGTCTTGTTGCAACCGGTAGCTTTATCCGCAGATATGGCGAGTACATTGAGAACGGAACCGCACTGGAGGGTGGTTACGTAGAGTGTACATTTAAGAACGACGCACTCGGCGATCCTCTTGTTACCGGCGAGGGACTTGCTGCACTTGGCATTATGACTCCCGCTATGTTCGAGAGCATGAAGGAGCAGACGCTCAAGATCACGAAGATCGTTGCAGACGATTTGAAGTCTATCGGTCTTGATCTGTGGGACATCAAGTTTGAGTTTGGTTACAACAACGACGAAGTTATCCTTATCGACGAGATTGCTTCCGGCAACATGCGCGTATACAAGGGTGATGAGATCGTAGAGCCCGTAGAGCTTACTAAGTTGATTTTGAATCGCTAATAAGGACAAGCCCTACCATAAATTTGAGTAATAAAGTTGACGCAAGATATTCTCGAATATTTTGCGTCATTTTTATGTCAAGTGAAAATTACGTCATATTTCGTTCAAAAAGTATTAATAATTTGTTCGAACACACCGAAACTCTTCTTCCACCTCATAAATATCATTGACAAAATGCCCCCGAAAAGCGCTTAATAATAGTATAAGGTATGCAACACTTATGAATACTTTATGAATGAATTTCGAATGTCCGATATCCTTTCATTTGAATTCGGTACATATCGATTGAAAGTAGGCGTATCGCATGATTCAAGGCATCAACAGCGCAAAGAAATATTTCTTCCTTTGGCTCTTCGTATTTTTAATCCTTTTCTTCGGATTGGCAATCGGTTTGACCAAATGGAACGAAACCTTCCCGGTAGCCGAGCAGGCCACGAAGGATCAGATGAATCTCTTATACGGCGCATCCTTCATCATAGCCTGTCTCCCCATTGGTTGGTCCACGAGACGCAGATTTATGTATTGGTACGCACACGTTCCGACAGAGGAAATCAAGATTACCGAGACAAACCTCGTCGTTGCACTGTTCCGCCTTATCAAATGTTCCGTTTTGACGGCACTTGATATCGCGTTGTTTGCTTTCTACTTTGTAGTTTCCGTAATTCTTGGCCCGTTTATGAATCTATACGCATTCATTACCGGCCTGATATATATGCTCACCGGAAAGATTTAATACAACCCAACATCCATTGAATTTTTCTAGTAGTATTGATAGGTACTTCTCCAACCCATAACAAAGAAGCGATGTGAACCCAATTACCACATCGCTTTTTTGTTTGCTCTTTTATTGTCTTTTCGATTGTCTTTCCCTCAGAGTAGTCTCCAAGCGAATTCGACTGCACTTCTAAAAACGTCAATCCAAATTAATCTCGTTCGGAGTAATACTCGCCACATCCTCCGGAAGCAACGTGCTGAGCGCCTCCTTATCCGGATTCTCCAGCTTCACCACTCGGGTTGCGTGATTTGTAATTGCCTTCTCAAGGTAGTTACGAACCTCTCGCGCATTTGCAAAATTCTCTTCGCCCGAGCGAATTCGCTCAAGGAAATACTCCGTTGCCACCTGCTTAGCTGCCGCGGACAGAACATAGTCCTTACCCTTGCACATACCGTCAAGAATGTTGATCAGCTGATCCGGTGTATAGTCGTTGAAATGAATGAACTTGTTAAATCGCGATTTCAGTCCCGGGTTGGATTCCAAAAATGCTTCCATCGGCACATCATAGCCCGCTACGATGACAACCATTCTATCACGATTGTCCTCCATCGCCTTCAGCAAGGTATCGACCGCCTCCTGTCCGAAGTCGTTCTCGCCCTTTCCTACGTTGAGCGTATAAGCCTCGTCGATGAAAAGCACGCCGTCCATCGCCTTATCTATGACTTCCTGCGTCTTAATCGCTGTCTGACCCACGTAGCCACATACCAAGCCGCCACGATCCACCTCTACAAGGTGCCCGCTCTGAAGTACACCAAGTCCACGGAATATCTTTGCGAGCATACGAGCCACCGTCGTCTTACCTGTTCCGGGGTTACCGAAGAACACCATGTGCTTGCTGACATCTGCGGTCTTCATGCCCTTTTCCTCGCGCATCTTTTGTACACGAATCAAGTCTACGATTCCCGATACTTCTTGCTTGACATTCTCGAGACCAACCAATTCGTTGAGCTCCTCAAGAATCTTGTCTACATTAGTAGAATCATTAATATCCAAGCTTCTCTGCGGCACGAAGGGCTTTGCGAGCACTACCTTTTGGTTGTTCGTATAGAACACTCCGTACTCCTTCAAAAATGCCTCGAGCATATGTACATACTGCGTCATACGGTTCACCGCACGCGCATCCGGCTCCTTTAAAACCGCCAGGAGCTGCTGACCCATGAGCTTGTAGGTGTCTACGAGTATCTGAGCATTTTGACACTTGTACGGATCGTTGCCGATCTTGCGACCTGCGTCTGCCAGAATAAAATATTTGAGGGCGCGGGGGCGTTTCGTGCCATAGGCTCCGCCGACATTGTGCAGACGGTTACGAGCCTCGTTGATCTCGTCCTCCTTCACCTTTCCGATTGTATCGCCGATGAACTGGCGCTCCTCTTCTGTCACGACACCATCCGAATCCGCCAAATACAGCGTGTATTCCAGCAATTCCGTGCGTAATAACACTCTAAGCGGCATGCTCAGAGAAAGCACGCCGCCTATGTTAAGTCTACTAATGGTTATACATATGGAATTACAGATGTCGAGCAGTTCTGTTAATGTCTTTTCCAATGAAGAACCTCCGTAATCATTACAGAATACGAACTCTCAATACACCGTCGATTGTAGCAAGCTGCTCTGCAATCTCGTCGGTTACGCTTCCGCATACATCCAAAACGCTGTATGCATAATCGCCACGGCTCTTGTTGTACATATTCTCAATGTTGATATTGAACTTTGCAAATGCAGTGGTAAACTGGCTAAGCATGTTCGGGATATTTCTGTGGAGGATACATACACGGTTCGTCGTGCGGCATACGCCTGCATCCACCATCGGGAAGTTAACGGAATTGATGATGTTACCGTTCTCCAAGTAGTTACGAAGCTGCTGAACAGCCATCTTTGCACAGTTGTCCTCGGACTCCTGCGTGGAAGCACCCAAGTGAGGAAGTGCAATAACACCTGCCATACCTGCGGTCTTTGCATTCGGGAAGTCGGTTACGTATCTTGCAATCTTACCGGAAGCAAGTGCCTCTTCCATTGCCTCATCGTCTACCAAAAGGTCACGAGCGAAGTTGAGAATAACAGCGCCGTCCTTCATCATAGCGATGGTATCCTTGTTGATCATCTTCTTCGTATCGTCAAGAAGCGGTACATGAACCGTAATGTAATCGCACTCCTGGAAAATCTCCTCGCGAGTGTTCACATGAACGATACCTCTGCTGAGCTTCCAAGCGTTCTCTACGGAAATGTACGGGTCACAGCCATATACGGTCATGCCGAGTGCATGTGCAGCATTTGCCACCAATACACCGATAGCACCGAGACCGATAACGCCGAGCTTCTTTCCAGCGATCTCGTTGCCGGCAAACTTGGACTTGCCTTTCTCAACGAGCTTAGCTACGTTCTCATCGTCCTTTACGGTCTGAACCCAGTTCACACCGCCTACGATGTCACGGGACGCAAGCATAAGGCCTGCGATTACGAGCTCCTTAACACCATTCGCATTCGCACCGGGAGTGTTGAATACAACAACACCTTCCTCAGCCATCTTATCAAGAGGAATGTTGTTAACGCCTGCACCGGCTCTTGCAACCGCGAGCAAGTTCTCCGGAATCTCAAGCTCATGCATAGCCGCACTACGTACGAGGGCAACGTCGGCAGCCTCAAGTGCGTCTACCTTTTCGTAATTAGCATCAAACTCATCCAAACCAATCTGCGCGATTGGATTCAAGCAATAATATTTCATTGTCTCTACCTCCCTTTAGGCATTCTCTTCTTCGAACTTCTTCATAAATGCTACCAAAGCCTCTACGCCTTCGATCGGCATTGCGTTGTAGATGGATGCACGCATACCACCAACGCTTCTGTGACCCTTGAGGTTCACGAAGCCTGCAGCGGAAGCCTCCTTAATGAACTTAGCATCCAAATCAGCGTCACCGGTAATGAAAGGAACGTTCATAAGAGAACGGGAAGCCTTCTCAACGGTACCCTTGAAGAGCTTGCTCTGGTCGAGGAAATCATACAGGATAGCAGCCTTCTTCTCGTTGTAAGCCTTCATAGCCTCGAGACCGCCCTGCTTCTTCAACCACTTGAATACCTTGCCGCACATGTAAATGCCGTAGCAAGGGGGAGTATTGTATAGAGAATCATTGTCTGCGTGTGTCTTGTACTGAAGCATCGTAGGAGTGCCCGGAAGAACGTCCTCCGTAATCAAATCCTCACGAATAATGCAGATAACAACGCCTGCAGGTCCGATGTTCTTCTGTGCGCCGCCGTAGATGACTGCGTACTTGGATACATCCATAGGCTCGCTGAGGAAGCAAGAGGACACGTCTGCAATCAGGTCCTTGCCCTTCGTGTTCGGAAGCTCATGGAACTTCGTACCGTAGATGGTGTTGTTCTCGCAGATGTATACGTAATCAGCATCCTCGGAAATCGGAAGATCGGAGCAATCCGGGATATAGGAAAAGATCTTATCCTCGCTGGACGCAATGCATCTAGCCTCACCGAACTTCTGTGCTTCCTTATGTGCTCTCTTAGCCCACTGACCGGTTACAATGTAATCTGCAACCTTGTTCTTCATCAGGTTCATCGGTACCATTGCGAACTGCAAATGAGCACCACCCTGCAAAAACAGAACCTTGTAGTTATCCGGGATGTTCAACAGGTCACGAAGATCCTGCTCTGCGTCCTTGATAATCTTGTCGTACACCTTGGAACGATGGCTCATCTCCATAACGGACATGCCACTTCCCTGGTAATCCAGCATCTCTGCTGCTGCTTCAACTAATACTTCTTCCGGTAATACCGCCGGACCGGCTGAAAAATTGTACACTCTACTCATAGTAAGTGCCTCCTTGTATAGAATATATCGGTCGAGCCGCTCTCACAGCTCGTTAAGAGGTATGTCGGCGTCGGGGAGAAACTATCTTCCTTGGCCACCTCGTAGTTCATTATATGCTCGAAAAAAAGGGAAGTCAAGTACAAATGCACGACTCCCCTCGTATACGGACATTTTCTTAAATTTGTTCGCCTACAGCGGAATCTCTATTCCTCTACAGCGTATTCTTCAACCGTCATAATGTTCTCGCCGAACAGCTTCACGGCAAGCTCATGAATGAAATTATAGCCAAATGCACTGCCCTCGGAATAATTCCTGCAGCCGTGGGCAAGCGCCAGCCTTTCGGTATAATCCTGCAATGCATACACCGTGAAATCCTTGCGTTTTCCGAACACCTCGGCATCGTAGGTCCAATGGTTCACGAGCGGAATCACCTTCGCTTCCTTCACGTAGCAGTCCGTCTCATCCTTATAGAACTCGACGTAGGACATGCCCTCGAGCTGACATTCGGCATCCTTAAACATGGAGACGAAATTGCCGAGCGAATAGTAGACTACCATTTTGTGACCGTCCTCGCGCTCGAACCACTCCATCGGCTGACTGATGTGCGGATGCGCACCGATTACTACATCGACGCCGCATTTGAGAAACAGCTTCGTGTATTCCTTCTGATACGAATTCGCCGACATCTGATATTCCGTGCCCCAATGCGGGAATACCACAACGAAATCCGCCAGCTCCTTTGCCTTCTCCACATCACGCTTCACGCGCGCCTCCGACAGCATATTCACGCTGAACTTTTCTGCGTCCAGTGCCGAACGAATGTTAAGGCCGTACGTATAATTCAAAAGCGCAAGCTTAATTCCGTACTTCTCTACAATCGGTATCTCGAGCTCTGCCTCGGCGCTCTCGTTGATGCCGAGAAGCTTTACCTCGGGGTACTGCTTCCAAAATGCAAGCGATGCGTGCAAAGCCGTGATTCCGTAATCCGAAATATGATTCGTCGCCATCGTCACAACGTTAAAGCCGGACTTCACAATCTGGTGTCCGATCTCATCAGGCGAATTGAAGGTGCTGTAGCCATGGTACGAGCCCCATCGATCTCTGCTTCCGATGTAATCGAGCTCGACACCGGAGCCCTTGTAGCCTCCGTCGCCGCCAAGCGGAGTCTCTTGATTGATTACCGCAAAATCGCCAAGTGCAATGTATTTCTCAATGTTCGTATAATAACCACTGAAGTCAAATGTTCCGTCGTCCTGCTGCGCATCCTCAAGCATGTACCAATCGAGCAGATTGTCGCCTACCGCAACCATCGTCACCACATTTGGCGTAGGCGTAGGTGTCGGTGTGGACGTCGGACTCGGAGATGGCGTAGGTGTCGGAGTATTCGACGGCTCTGCGGGCTGTGTAATCGTCGGCGGTACCTTGCTGCCTCCGCCGTCTTGCTTGCCACGCGAAATCAACCAACCGACCAAAATGACCACAATCGCCAAAAAAGCCAGCAATGCCACAATATACAAGATACGTCTCACGCGCCTGCGAAATCGCTTCTTCTTCAGGTATGCTCGCCTCCGTCTTTCATAAGCGTAGTCCGTCATGTCGGTCCCTCCGTCTTTTCTATCTTTCATCGTGCGTAATGTTCCTTGCCAATGTACTCACCATTATATCGCACTGCGGCGAAAATGCAAAGCATTTTGCACGAAAAAACCGGACAACCGCAGTTTCCTACGATTGTCCGATGCAGATTTTCTTATTCTTCCTCTACAGGCTTCTCGCCTTTCTTACGAAGCGCCACTACGATAACCGCAACAATCACTACCGCTGCCGCCGCTACGACTGCGTACAGCCAGCCACCGATGCCTCCGCCATCTGTGCCATTGCCTGTGCCGCCATCTCCGGCACCGGGCGTCGGAGCCTTCGTAGGTGCTTCCGGCTGCTCATCTACCGGCTTCTCGGTCGGTGTTGCCTTTGGTCTCTCGGTCGGGAGCGGAGTCGGTGTCGGAACGACCACCTTAATGTCATCGAGATTCATCGAGAACTTCGCGTATACGATTGCATCTGCCTCAAGAGTCTCCACATTGAGCTCGGTGCCCTCTTGATAATCGCGTGTAGTATACCAGCCCTCGAATACCATGTGCATGAACGTCGGATCTTCCGGGGGCTCGCTGCCGGTGTGATATACACTGCCATTTGCCATATACGTAACAATCGGCTTCGACTCACCGGTTACTACGATTTCGTAGGTTGTGATATTGGCATTCGCCGCAAGCACGCACGTATTACGCAAATCGGACGGATTCGTAACATCGTACTTCGCGAGCTCTGCCATAATCGTCTCGTATGTAAACGTCGCTACCTTCTTGTCCCCAAGCGCCTCAATGCTGTCGGGATCGATTGGCATCCACCACTGTGCCTTGACTTCGCTATCGAGCATCAGCTTCGGCTCACCGCTACCGCTGAAAAGAAGCTGCACATCACGTCCCTCAACATACCAGCTCGGATCCGTTGCCAGCATGATATACGTGGAATCCCACTGCTCTGCACTTGTGTAACCTTCGGCATTTGCCCAAATAGGAGAACCGTCCAAAACGGTCTCGACATCACTCGTAGCACCACCGGTTCCTCTGGCTTCGCCCCACCGTGCATCGTTCCAGCCCTTGAACAGCTGCTCAAACAGCGTCGGATAGTATTCTTCCCCGGTTCTACGATTGTAGTATGCGTGGCATTCTCCGCCGGAATTGCCCTCGGCACCATTGTCCCAAAGAACAAACGGAACACCGTAGGACTTCGCCGCATTTGCCATGTAGTAGAACCAACGCTCTCTTGCCTCGAGATTATCCTTGTTCGTTGCACCGGTCTCTCCAAGTACAACGGGAATACCCTGACTCAAGAAAAGGGTGTCGAGGTTGCGGAACATATTGTTGATGTCCGCAGTATCGGACGGATTCGTCGGATCAAAATCCATCTGGGCATCGCTCAAGCAGAAATTATACGGCGCGTACGAATGCACCGATACAATCAAGTTGTTGCACACCTTACCGTCATAAGTCGGCAGGGAAATGCCCTTCATAATATTCGCGGAATTCGATGCGGCATACCCCGGCACCATAAGACAGCGCTCACCGTTGTAGCCCTTGCCGTTGCCGCGAACCGTCGAGACAAACACCTGATTCAGATAGTTAACCGCCGCATAGCCGTTCGTATTACCGCCCCATTCATTGTTGCCGCCGGCCAATCTGGGCTCATTCATACCCTCGAAGATCAGATGCTGGTCGTAATCGGCAAAATAATCGGAAACCGCAGACCACAGCGACCGCAGCTTCAAGCCGATTCGAGGATACTCATTGCTCAGCTTGGTCGTATTGATCCACTCCTCGTGGTGCGCATTGATGATGACGAACATGCCATTTGCATACGCATAATCCACGACCGTCTTGATTCTCTCCAAAAACTCCTCACGTACCTTGTACTGTCCATCCTCAATATAAATGTTCCGATTCCACGTAATCGGAATACGAATCGTCTTGAATCCGGATGCCGCCACTGCATTGATCAGTGTCTCCGTTACCATAGGATTGCCCCAAGACTGCTCTTGACTGAAGATATCACGGTCATTGCCACCCGTAGCATCAAAGGTGTTGCCGAGATTCCACCCCGGTCCCATCTGCTCTACCACCTCAAGAGCAGAGGCTCCGGTCAAGACCTCCTCCGCCTGTGCGGACCTACCCAGTCCCGCGAAGCTACCGGCCAGCAATGCAAGAAGACAAAGCACGCCAACATAGTTTTTCACCTTTCCCATAGTTCCTCCTCAAAATATCACGCATATATTATTCACGCAGCTCGGACTTCTCCAAGCTGCGCATTTAACGTTCCCCAATATCGATTACTTTCTATTAACCGCTTAACGACCGGCACGAATGTTGTTCACACGAATGTTCTCAATCGATGCATTGCTGAAGTAACGATAACCGCCTTCGCCCACCGGTGACTGTGCCTCAAAGCCTACGCGAATCGTTCTTCTAACCGGAAGTGTAAATACACGCACCATGCTATACTTCTCGCCATCGAGTGAGTAATGGAATGCAAATGTATCATCCACACGCGAGATCTGGAACCAAACCGAATCGGTCTCCGGCACCGGTCCGTTGCAGTCGTCAGAGATGCCGTTCGTTACAACCGACACAACCGCAGGCTTTCTTCCGGGCATGTCCGAATTCTCAAATGCAAGCTTTGCCCACATACGATCGCTTTCGTAGATAAATAACGCGCCTGCATCATACAAGCTCTTAAACTCGAGCGAAACCTTTGCGCGAAATACGAAATCACCGGTCACATTCAAATAATAAAACGGAGCAGATGTCACCGGAGCGGGATATCTTCCGTTCTCCTTCACAGGACTATTGAAATAATCCGTCTTTCCGAGTGCATATACCTTAAGCACACCTTCCTTGTATTCCGCTCTGCTCTCATTAATCCAACGAAATTCGTCCAACATATTTGCCAACTTCATGAATTCTTCTCTCCCTAGTATATAGTTACAGGAGATACCTATAGTATCTCTGTGACTTTATCATATACCAAAAGCACGCCTCACGTCAATGTCAAATGGCACTCAAATATGTATTATTCATTCCATTTGCCCCGAAAACGCAAGATTACAATGCATTTCAGCACATTTCATGACGTTTTCCCGAGCATTTGCATTGCAGATACGCAGAAGCTTGTTCTAAAAAAACAGAGCCCGCGACATGCGCCGCAGGCTCTGTGTAATGCATAGGAATGATTCTTTACAGCTTACTGAAAATACTTCACACCGCTCTCGAAGATTCTCTGGTTCTGCTCGCCGGTGATGTTGAGTGCTACGCCGGTTCCGCGACGTTCGGAGTGTGCCATCTTACCAAGCACGCGACCGTCCGGAGAGGTGATACCTTCGATTGCCCAGTAGGAACCGTTCGGGTTGTAATCCTCGTTCATCGTCGGGTTGCCGTTCACGTCAACGTACTGCGTTGCAATCTGTCCGTTCTCGTACAGCTTCTTGAGCCAAGCATCATTTGCAACGAAACGACCCTCGCCGTGAGATGCCGGGATGGAATATACGCCGCCAAGCGTTGCCTCCATGAGCCAAGGACTCTTGTTGGTCACTACCTTCGTGTATACGGACTTGCTGATGTGACGACCGATGTTGTTCATAGCAAGCGTCGGGCTATCCTCCGTCTGAGGCACGATCTCACCGTAAGGCACGAGACCGAGCTTAATGAGTGCCTGGAAGCCGTTACAGATACCGAGTGCCAGACCGTCACGCTCCTTGAGCAAAGCATTTACCGCATCGCTGATGCGAGGATTGCGGAATGCCGTTGCGATGAACTTGCCGGAGCCGTCAGGCTCGTCACCTGCAGAGAAGCCGCCCGGGAACATCAAAATCTGTGCTTCCTTGATTGCCTTCTCGTAAGCCGCTACGGAATCCTTGATATCCTGCTCATTCTGGTTACGGAATACAACCGTGTTCACCTCTGCGCCTGCACGCTGGAATGCGAGAAGCGTATCGTACTCACAGTTCGTACCCGGGAATACCGGAATGAATACCTTCGGCTTAGCCACCTTATTCTTAGCTACGAAAATGGTCTTTGCGTCGTAGAGTGCTGCCGGAACCTCAGTTCCCTCGATCTGTGCTGCCACACCGGACTTGGTCGGGAATACCTTCTCAAGAGTGTCGCTGTATGCCTTCTGAGCCTCGCACAGACAAATCTCCATAAACTCCTCGGAGTCCTTAGCCATTCTCCAAGCGATCTTGCCGGTGTCGGTTACGCGACCAACCTTGCGGTACTCAAGACCTGCCTCGTCGAGAACAGCGAGCGTCTCCTCGTCAACCTCTGCGAGGATGCTACCGTATGCCGGAGCAAATGCATCGCTCATGCTTACGCAACCGCAAAGCTTTACGCCAAGACCGTTACCGAATGCCATCTTGCTGACAGCCTCTGCGATACCGTTCTTTCCGAGTGCGTACAATGCACGGAATGCGCCCTTTCCTACGAGTGCATGAAGCTTGTCGTACAGCTCCATTGCCTGCTCGTAATCCGGAAGGTCGTAAGCGTCGCGCTTCATATCAAATACAACCAAACGGCTGCCTGCCTGCTTAAATTCATTCGTTACTACGTCAGCGAGCTTCGCTACATCCACTGCGAAGGATACGAGCGTCGGCGGTACATCGATGTCGTTGAAGGAACCGGACATGGAATCCTTACCACCGATGGACGGAAGTCCGAGCTTCACCTGTGCCTGGTATGCACCGAGAAGTGCTGCCAGCGGCTCACCCCAACGCTTAGGATCGTTGCCGAGTCTGCGGAAGTACTCCTGGAAGGTGAAACGAATCTTGCGGAAATCACCGCCTGCTGCCACGATCTTAGCCACAGAGCTCATTACCGCATAAGCGGAACCGTGGAACGGGCTCCAAGAGGAAAGGTACGGATCGAAGCCGTAGCTCATCATCGTTACGGTATCGCTCGTGCCCTCCAAAACCGGAAGCTTTGCGATCATCGTCTGGGTAGGAGTCATCTGGTACTTACCACCGTAAGGCATCGTAACGGTTGCCGCTCCGATGGAGGAGTCGAACATCTCTACGAGACCCTTCTTGGAACAGATGTTAAGGTCGGAAAGCATCGAAAGCCAAGCTGCCTTTCTGCCTTCCTTTGTATCTGCCACTTCACCATAGCCGCCCTTCTTATCTACGCTGTGAGCGGTGTAGGAATTGCATGCTTCAAAGTAAGAATCAGCCTTAGACGGAATCTGTACTACAGCAGTAGTCTCCTGATGTGCGCCGTTTGTGTCAAGGAATGCACGGCTGATGTTTACGATTTCCTTGCCTCTCCATACGAGTACAAGACGAGGCTCCTCGGTAACCTCTGCTACCACTACTGCCTCCAAGTTCTCCTCAGCGGCAAATGCGAGCATCGCATCGACATCCTTCTTATCTACTACGATAGCCATACGCTCCTGAGACTCGGAGATTGCAAGCTCGGTACCGTCAAGACCTGCATACTTCTTCGGTACGTTGTCGAGCTGAACGCGAAGACCTGCTGCCAACTCACCGATTGCTCCGGATACACCGCCGGCACCGAAGTCGTTACACTTCTTAATCAAAGAGCTAACCTCTGCGCGACGGAACAATCTCTGGAGCTTACGCTCAGTCGGAGCATTTCCCTTCTGAACCTCCGCACCACAGGTGTTGATCGACTCGGTCGTGTGCTTCTTGGAAGAACCGGTAGCACCGCCGCAGCCGTCACGTCCGGTACGTCCACCCATCAAAATGATGATATCGCCGGGGTCGCTGTTCTCACGAATTACGTTCTTGCGAGGAGCTGCGCCCATAACGGCACCGATCTCCATACGCTTAGCTACGTAATTCGGATGATAGATTTCATCTACCAAACCGGTAGCAAGACCGATCTGGTTACCATAGGAGCTGTAGCCCTTAGCCGCTCCCGTCGTAAGCTTACGCTGAGGAAGCTTACCTGCAAGGGTATCCTTAAGGGATGCGGTCGGGTCAGCTGCACCCGTTACACGCATTGCCTGATATACATAACCACGTCCCGACAACGGATCGCGGATTGCACCGCCGAGACACGTAGCCGCACCACCAAAGGGCTCGATCTCGGTAGGATGATTGTGCGTCTCATTCTTGAAGAATACAAGCCATTCCTCGGTAACGAGCTCGCCATCCGCATTCTGAATCTCTACGGGAACAACGATGGAGCAAGCATTGATCTCATCGGACACTTCCATATCCTCGAGCTTGCCCTCGGAACGAAGCTTCTTCATACCCAGAAGTGCGATGTCCATCAAGCTGATGAACTTGTCATCGCGACCCTTGTAAAGCACCTCACGTGCTGCCTTATAATCGTTAAATGCCTGTTCAATCGGCTCCTTGTAATCGCCCTCCTCGAACTCTACGCTCGTAAGCTCTGTCTGGAAGGTCGTATGACGGCAGTGATCGGACCAGTACGTATCGAGTACGCGAATCTCCGTCATGGAAGGATCTCTCTTCTCCTCGCCTGCAAAATACTCCTGAATGAAGAGGAAATCGCGGAAGGTCATAGCGAGATTCAAGGAATCGTACAGCTCCTTCAGCTCTGCCTCCGGCATAGCCATAAAGCCGTCGAAAATCTTTACATCCTCCGGAACTGCGAACTGAGCCACCAACGTCTCGGGCTTCGTCTCGTCCGTCTCTCTGGAATCTACGGGGTTGATACAATAGCTCTTAATGCCCGCGAACTCCTCATCGGTAATGCTACCCTTCAAAATATAGGTCGTCGCACTGCGGATGATCGGCTCCTCGGTTTCATTTAACAGCTTTACACACTGCTCTGCGGAGTCTGCTCTCTGATCGAACTGACCCGGCAAATACTCTACGGAGAATACATAATCGCCTTCCTCAGCCGGCAAATTCTCCTCATATACCATATCAATCGGCGGCTCGGAAAATACGGTTCCGAGTGCCTTCTTGTAAGTCTCTTCACTGATGTTTTCAATGTCATAACGAACGAATACGCGTACCTCGTTCAGCGTATTCAGACCGAGATAATCTCTGATCTCTTCCTTCAGCTCCTTCGCACGTACTGCGAACGGCTCTTTCTTCTCTACGTATACTCTGCGTACTTGACTCATAAGACCTCCTTAGGCTTCCTTCACGCGTCCTGCGTGCTGTAATCCCGAGACTCCTTTGCGCCTTTCGCGCGCCGTTATCTCGTCGCTCGGTGCGCCTCCGTGCAAATGCCGACGCAACCCAACTTTACATCTACGAGTATACCATAATTCGAGCCGATTGGTATAATTAATTAATGTCATAGTAATGATTAGTTTTTCTTATACTTGCGCATTTCACGGTCTCGTAGTAAAATGATTTTGCATATGTCCAACAAACATTACCCCGGAGGTTTTCTATGATACTACACTTGCTGAATTTGACTTCTAAGCAGGCATTTGCCTACTCCGCTTTGGCTTGTTTTATCCTTAGCTTTCTCGTGACGGTGCTTTGCCTCGGCAAGCTTCAGCACCTGCTGCCGACGGACGGCGGTCGTGCATTTGCCGTGAACGGAGAAAAATCAAAGGGTAAGCCGAGAGGCGCCGGAATTATGTTTGTGCTCGTGCACGCCATTTTGTGCTTCCTGCTGTTGCCGGTCGACACGGAGCTGTGCATTTACCTCGTGCTCATCATTGCGGCTATGCTGAGCGGTTATCTCGATGACGCAAGCGATAAGCCTTGGGGCGAGCTGAAAAAGGGACTGATTGATTTTATCATTGCCATTCTCGTGAGTGTGACGTACATCCGTTACAACGGAACGACACTCAACTTTGCGATATTCGGCGGTTCCGTCGAGCTGCATCCGGTGCTTTTTGCGGCACTGGCTGTCATCCTCATCTGGGCTGCCATTAACGTTGTAAATTGTACCGACGGTGTAGACGGTCTGTGCGCTACGCTTTCGCTCGTATCGCTTATGTCCTTCTACCTGATTTTCTCGGAGCTGCTTGATGAGACTCTCTACAGCACGACGATTCTTTCGTTCCTGCTTTGTATCATGGGCTATTTGTGGTTCAATGCTTCTCCGAGCAAGCTTTTGATGGGCGACGCGGGCTCCCGCGCAATCGGACTGCTGTTTGCAATCCTTTCTCTGCGCTGCGGCTCTCCCCTTCTGTTCCTGCCGCTTTGCATCGTATACATCATCGACGGCGGTCTCGGACTTGTAAAGGTAACTTTGATTCGCGCATTGAAGGTCAATATTATGAAGAACCTTCGCACACCGCTTCACGACCACGCAAGAAAGAACAAGGGCTGGTCCGATACGCAGACGGTTTTCCGCTTTACGATATTGCAGACAGCCGTTACGATCGTTACCTTGTACTTGATTTTCTTATAATCAAATGCATTCACTCAGCCGCCGGCACTATGCCGATAGTCGGCCACTATAATACCTAGGAGACCACATGGACATCAATTACGAGCTTTACAAAGTATTTTATCACGTGGCACGCTCACGTAGCTTTTCCGAAGCCGGTGCTGCGCTCTTTATCTCGCAGTCCGCTGTAAGTCAGTCCATTCGCGCTCTGGAAAAGCAACTCGGCCAGACGCTGTTTCACCGCGGAAGCAAGCGCATTTCGCTGACGCAGGAGGGCGAGATGCTTTTGAAGCACATCGAGCCTGCGATTCAGTTGATTACGCGTGGTGAGAACCAGCTGACGCGCGACGCCTCCGAGGGCGGCATGGAACTGCGCATTGCAGCGAGCGATACGATTTGCCGCTACATACTTGTGCCGTATTTCGGCCAACTGCATCAGGCATTTCCCGACGTACATATCAATATTATCAACGGAACCTCTCCGCAATGTGCAAAGCTTCTCGAGCAAGGAGATGTCGATTTGATTGTAACCAATTCGCCAAATGAGGCATTGACCGGCGATTTGCATACGGAGGTCGTACGTACCTTCCGCGATACCTTTGTAGGCAATCCGGAGCATTTTCCGGACTGCTTCTCAGATTCCGACACAGGCTCAGCCAAGGTGCTTTCTCTGCGATCGCTGCTTAGCTACCCGATTCTTATGCTGAGTAAGCGCTCGGCAACGAGTGCATTTTTGCATCAGCATTTTCAGAAGCACTCCTTGGACCTCGTGCCGTCCATCGAGCTGAACAGCAACGACCTGCTGCTCGACCTTGCCAAGATCGGTCTCGGCATCGCATGCGTTCCGGATTTCTGCGTGCCCGAGCAAGGTGATGAGCTTCGCGAGCTTACTATCAGCGAGCCGTTCCCCGAGCGCAGACTCGTGATTGCCTATAATGACAAATGGCCTTTGTCGCTTCCGGCAATCGCACTCATCAACGCCCTGACGCAGGATAACTTAACCGAGGGTGGCGAGTCCGAACCGAACTAGCCCAGGCCCACAACATAACACGATACAAAAAGCGCCTATCCGACCGGCCTTCACGGCACCGCGGATAAGCGCTTTCTTTGTATAAACCCCGTTAATATTCGAACCTTACTGAGCCTTCTTCAAGATGAAGTTGCCGAGCTCTACCGCATCCCAGCCGGATGCCGTCTCAATCTCGTACTCCTTCTCAATCTCCGTATAGATATCTGCCTTGTCGGCCGTCTCAGCTGCATCAATCGCCGCCTGAATGGCCTCTTCGTAACCAACGTACTGCGTATTGTCGATCAACTTAATCATGTAGTAGCCGGTATCGGTCTCTTTGAGCACGCACTCGCCAACCTCAAGCTTCATAGCCGCCTGCATATACATAGACTCGTACGTGTTGTTCGTACGATAAAAGTCTCTCGTTGCATAGGTCATAAAGTCAGCGTATCTAGCCTGAATGGAAGCCATCGTCTGACCCTTTTCAGCCTGCACAAGAGCATCCTCAATCGCATTGACACGCTCCGCCATCTGATCGGGCGTCAGCTCCACCTTGGAAAAGTCATCGGCATAATCGTTCTTGGATACGTACAGATAATCGGTTACGTATACGCGGTAATCTTCCTTATCAACCGATGCCGCAGCCGCCTCTTCGTCTACCACAATATCGGATGCGAGCTTCTTCTCGTATGCGTCCGCAATCAAAATGCGCTCATAGCTGGCGCGAATGGTCTCCTCCGTCAAGCCGCCGCGCGCCTTTTCCTCAGCAGTGTATTTTGCCATGAAATCCGCCGTCAGCTGATCAAGCTGTGCCAGACGCTGAGGCTCAAGCTCATATCCTGCCTCCATTGCCTCGAAATACATAATGCTTGAGTACGCTGCTGTGGCAAATGCCCTGTTCTTGAACGTCTGCTTAATCGTCTCACCGTTGCCCGCCATAACAGACCAGTAATCATACTCTCCCTTGTATACGCTGTTAAAGTAGTCCTTGTTCTCTTCCTTGTAGACAAGACCCTGCTGCTCGTTGTATGCCAAGAAGTATACCAGGTAATCCATCGTCACCTCATATGTCTTGTCTCCCTTCGTCACATACAGACCAACCGTCTTCTTATTCTGCTCTGCCTTGTCCTTCGCAAGCTCGAGATATTCCGCATCCGACAGCTTCTTCTCGCCGCAGGCAGTCAACAGACCTACCAGCGTCACCAGCATAAGGACATAACAAATCACTCTCTTCATAATTCCTCCGTTCTAAGGCTCGGCAAATGTTCCTTCCGGCCCC
Organism: Lachnospiraceae bacterium; assembly: GCA_045645665.1. GTDB lineage: Bacteria > Bacillota > Clostridia > Lachnospirales > Lachnospiraceae > ISDg. The sequence goes on from JAZRJF010000036.1 coordinate 24,680, forward strand.
ATCCATCTTATTGCGAAGTCCATGCTTCGCTCATACTTCGCTGTTACAGCGAATAATCCGCAAATACGTATTCCTCGAAAAGCGGGAATCTCTCCGTGTCCTCTCCGAGCTCATAATGCCACCACTCCTGTCTTCCCTTTAGACATACGAGTGCAGTGTTCTTTGTCATAACGGAATATAGCAGCTCCGCATTTGCATTATTATAATTCATATGACTGCGAAAATCCAGCACGTGCATCTTCGTCTGCATCGAAAGCTCCTCACCGAGCTTGTCCACGCTGTCAAATGCAATCAACGTCAGGTCTATCGCGATTCCCTTGTTGTGTTTGGATGGATTCGGGCTATAATTGTCAATCGTCAAATTCGTTCCCAAAAATCCGTTCAAAAGCGTTCTGCCGTCTACCGTCTGCGAATAATACTTTCCGCCGGACACGATTCGGCTCATCACCTGAGAAGCACTGCCCGGTCGGTAGCCTTCGTATATAAGTAGGCTACAGCCGTTGTTGAGTGCATTTTTCTGACACTGGAGCAGTTCAAGCGCCATCCCCCAGATGACCGGCATCTGATTTCGGTCACCGTAGCCGGATAGCTTTTCTCCGGTCACGCCTTCGATCACATTGTAGCCCTCCGGCGTCGCAACGCCGTTCACGTCCCTGAGGGGCTCATAGCGCGTCATCTCGTTCGAGGTGCTATCTACCTTCGACACGCTTCCGCCGATCGTAAAAATGGAGGAATACGCGTTCGTGCGGTTATATTGAATGCTGTACAGACTCTCCTCTGCCGAGAAGATATCCTGCAAATCCACAAGCAGCGCATCGGCACGAATCCATCCTGCCAAGTCGCCACCATCCGACACGTAAATGCTCCAAAAGCCATCCGCACGAAGATAAGCATATTTGCCTTCCACGTTCTCTGTAATCGTCAGACTTGTGCCTCCCACGACACTGCCGAGCTTCGTCGAAAGCGTCGGGTTATCATAGATATCACTGCTAAGCTGCGGCCACACATTCGCACCGAGACAGCCCGTAGTACTCGTCATCGTAACATTCAGCTTTTCGCCATGCGCATACAGATTCGTACCGACCGCCAAAAACGGGTCGCCATAGCCTTCCGCAAGCGTGCGCTCGACAAACGCCTCGACATAAGGACTCGTCTCCTTACCGCTCACGCAGTCGATTCGGAGCTCGTAATCCGTATCCGGCACAAGACCGGTCAACGTCAGCTGTGTGTCCGATGTGACGCACTGCAACCAATCTCCTTGTAGCGTACGGTACTCCAGCACATATCGCTCCGCACCGCTCGTCTTCCACTCGATGCTCAGCGCGGTTGTCTCTCGCTTTATCGACGCAATCTCCGGTCTGGCAGTCGACCCCGGTGCCAAAGTCGGCGACGGCTCGCCTTCCACTCCGGAGGCCTCTTTATCCGGCGACCAGATTCCCGCTTCTCTTCCTTTTAGGTAGATTACCATACACATGAGAAGCAAAATGCCGACAAAGAAGACAACCATATTTATGATCAAAAAGGTGCGTACCGCGTTGCTCAAACCACCCTTTTTCCTCTTCATAACCAATTCCTTTCCGCGACAAAAGGTAATCATAGATACTATATCGCTTTTCGGCATTTCTGTCAACCGTTTTACGTTGGAAGACGCCCATTTCATGCGGTGTTGCGGCATTCCTTGACATCCTCGGAAAAACCGATTATAGTATGCTTACAGGTATCGAAAATGCCGGTCACAAGGTTTGCTACATCAAATCTTAATCTAATTTAAATCTTTTTCACATTTTCATCTAATGTTGTTGCGGTACTCTTAGCTCGTAAACAAAACACACCATGTGAAAAAGGGAGGTACCATTTATGGACAGAAACGAAAAGATTGTGAAGCTTTGCACAAAGACAGGCGTATCCGCTGAGGATGCGATGAGAGCGTTGGATGCTTGCAACGACGACATCCTCGACGCAGTACTTTACTTAGAGGCACTTGGCAAGGTGCAGGGCCCTCAGACAAGCACGTATACGACCGAGGCAGCGGGCAGCACCGCGACCAAGCAGGCGGAGCCGGAGGACAGCTCTTCCTTTGCAAAGGTATTCGGCAGAATCTGCGGCTGGATTGGATCGCTCATCAAGAAGGGCAACGAGAACTTCTTGGACATCACGAAGGGTGACAAATGCTATCTCAGCCTTCCGCTCACCGTATTTGTGCTGCTTTTGATTCCGTTCTTCTCGATTATCGCAATCTTGCTGATCGTCGGATTGTTCTTTGATTTCCACTACCGCTTCCGCGGCCCCGCATTTGCCGAGGACGGTACGACCAACCAGACGATGGACAAGGCTTCGAAGATGGTAGGCGAATTGAAGTCCGATTTCAAGGACGGCTTGCACGAGAGCCAAGCAGAGAATGTGACGGAGAACGAATCCGAGACACCGATTCAGTAATTACGAAACAACAGACCGGGCTGCCCACTACGGGCAGTCCGTTTCAGAAAGGCGGCAACAGATGGCAGTCCATGTATTGATTGTAGAGGACGAAGAACGCATTGCGCGATTTGTGGAGCTTGAGCTCAGGCACGAGGGCTATACGGTAGAAAAGGCAACGAACGGACGAGACGGCCTGGAGATGGCTGAGAGCGGACGTTTTCAGATTGTACTGCTCGACGTCATGCTCCCGGAGCTCAACGGCTTCGAGGTGCTTAGAAGACTTCGGCGGACGTCCGAGGTTCCGGTCATCTTGCTGACCGCTCGCGATTCCGTCATGGACAAGGTTTCGGGACTCGACTCCGGAGCCGACGATTATATCACCAAGCCATTTGCCATCGAGGAGCTTTTGGCTCGCGTGCGCGTAGCCCTGAAGAAACGCGGTTCTACTTCTGTAGAACAAGCATCTTCCGGGAAGCTTTCCTTCGGTGAGCTGCTCTTAGATGCCCCCTCCTATTCCGTCACCTATGCGGGACAACCGATCGAGCTTTCCCACAGAGAATTTGAGCTTTTGAAGCTCCTTCTCGAGAACAAAAATATCGTGCTTTCTCGAGACACGTTGCTGCGACGTGTCTGCGGATACGATTACGTAGGCGAGACCAACGTCATCGACGTCTACGTGCGTTACCTTCGCAGCAAGATTGACGAGCCTTACGGAATACATATGATTCACACCGTGCGTGGCGTAGGCTACGTCATAAAGGAGCAATGACCTGCGCATAGACGCGAACCGAATTCACGGAGGATACGCAATGCAAAATGATACAAAAAAGAAGGAAGGCTCCATCGTCCGAGGGCTGTTTTGGATGTGGATTCGAAGACTCTTCGGAGCATTTTTCTTAACCGATCTCGTGCTGACCGCCGCCACTGTATTTGTGTGGATTCACGGTCAGTTCCTCACTTTGTACGGCGCCATGCCGAAGCAGTGGAATCTCAATGTGCGCGGCTCGTCGTTGCAGGACATGCTTGTCATCTTCTCCGACAAAGCGGGCACTACCTTTGAGGTGTCCCCCTATCCGATGCTTCGGGCATTTGGCTATGTCTTAGCGGCCGTTGCCGCCTGCCAGCTGCTCATCCTTCTGCTTGCGGTTTGTTTCGATGCCTTTCGCATACGCAAGCGCTTGAAGCCTCTTCGTGATATGGCAAATGCGGCACAGCTCATCGCCAACCAGACGTGGGACACGCAAAAATTCCAAAACCTCGAATATGCCATCAGCCATGTGGACGCCGATTCTCCGTATGCGCAGGTTACGACGAACGACCGAGATCTCGCCGGTATCGAAGCCTCTCTCAACGAGCTTCTGAATCGCATGCGCCAGGCAAATCTGCAGCAGGTGCGCTTTGTGAGTGACGCCTCCCACGAGCTGCGCACCCCCATTGCCGTAATCAAGGGCTACGCCGATCTGCTGGACCGCTGGGGCAAGGAGGACGTACAGACGCTTGAGGAGGGCATTGCGGCCATCAAAAATGAGGCCGATCACATGAACACCCTTGTCGAGCAGCTTTTGTTCCTCGCAAGAGGCGATAGCGGACGCAACCTGCTCGAGTTAATTCCGTTTTCACTTTCCGCGATGGTTCAAGAGGTCTACGAGGAATCCCGCATGATCGACTCGTCGCATCAGTACGAATACGAAGCTCCCGTCGCTGACATCCTCTGCTACGGCGATGCGGCCATGCTCAAGCAATCCATGCGCATCTTCATTGACAACGCCGCAAAATACACTACCGAGGGCGACACGATCGTCATTCGCATCGGCATTTCCGAAGACTATCATCCGTACTTCTCCGTCCAGGACAACGGAATCGGCATGGGCGAATCCGACCTTGCGCACATCTTCGACCGCTTCTATCGCTCCGACCAAGCGCGCAACGGCAAGACCGGCGGAACCGGCCTCGGCCTCTCCATTGCAAAATGGATCATCGACCGCCACCACGGCATCATCCGCGTTACCAGCCGTCCCGAAATCGGAACGCGCTTCATGGTATTATTGCATGTCGACGAATCGCAGTATAATGGCGCAGTACAATAATCAAAAGGCAAAAAGGCGTCCGACTCACAAGAGCCGGGCGCCTTCTTTTTATATAAATGAATACCTTCCACTCACTATCGGCAGGACCTACTGCCTACTACTTTTTCTCTTCTCCCTCTTTTCTGCAAAGCTCCTGTAGATACTGTTCGAACAACGCCTCGTCCGTAGGAATCTCTGCCCAAGCATCCGTCCAAGCCGAGAGATATGCCGCATTTGAAATCGACAGCGAGTTCAAGCCCTCTCTACCGTCGGCGATCATGTCCGTTCCGTTCAAAATCGACTGAGCAAATGCCTCGAGCACCTGCGGATGACCTTCCGGCACGGTGTCGGTATACTCCTCGTAGGAAACCTCCGGCATCGCAAAGCCTTCCTTTGCCGTGAAGCAGAACTCTCTCTCTGGCACCGCAAGCTTCCACCATCTCAGCTTGCCCTGCTCAATCACGAGCTTGCCCTTGTCGCCCGAAATCTCCAAGCGGTTCGTGCCGGGTGCTTCTCCCGTAGTCGATACGAAGGTCGCCGTCGCACCATTTTCATATTCGCCGTAGATTGTCACGTCGTCCTCGACGTCGATGGTGTGGTATTTGCCGAAGCTGCAAAATGCACGCACTCTCTTCGGCATACCGAAGATCCACTGCCACAAATCCAAGTTGTGAGGTGCCTGATTCAGCAGCACACCGCCGCCCTCTCCGTTCCAAGTCGCTCTCCAGCTACCCGAATTGTAGTAAGCCTGCGTACGATACCAATCGGTAATGATCCATACCATTCTCTTAAGCTCTCCGAGCTCTCCGCCCTGCACGATCTCGCGGGCCTTAGCGTACAACGGATTCGTACGCTGATTGAACATGATACCGAATTTCACTCCCGCCTTATCCGCAGTCTCATTCATCGCGCGCACCTGTCCGGAATACACTCCTGCGGGTTTTTCCGTCAACACGTGAATGCCGTTCTCAAAGCAGCGAATGGCGATGGTCGGATGGTCGTAGTGAGGCACCGCAATCAGAACCGCGTCCACCAAACCACTGTTGAGCAGCCCCTCTACGTCCTCAAAGCAAGCGACCTCCGGGTGCTCAGCCATCGGCACGAGCTTGGCAGGGTCGATGTCGCACACAGCCGTAACCTCAACGGAAGGGCATTTTCCCGCAAGTACGTTGCGAAAATGACCGCTTCCCATGTTGCCCATACCTACAATACCAAGTCTTATCTTCTCCATAGTAACCTCCTTATATGAGTTCCTTCAGTGCATCTACCGCTGCGTCAAATGCGGCACGCGGTGACGGATAACAGTAGCCGTGCTTTGATTTTTCCTCCGCTTCGAGCTTGTCAAAACCGTCGAATACCGACAGATGCGGCTCAAGCGTCAATACAGTTCCGCGATACTGCTCAAGCAAATACGGCAGATTTCCGATGCCTCGTCCGGCCGGAACAACCGCACCGTCCGCGAGTGCGTCTTTGATGTGCATATATTCTACGTAAGGACTGAGCTTCTCCCACGCTTCAACCGTATCCTGTCCGCACTGGATGAAATTCGCCGGATCAAACACGGCCTTAAGCTGCGGAAATGCTTTGTGAAGTTCCTCGCAGCGGGTCGCAATGTCTCCGTAGATGCCCTTTTCGTTCTCGTGGCACAAAATTACACCACTGTCCTTTGCGGCAAGCAAGAAGCCGTCCAGACGCTTCATAACCTCGTCCTTATAACGCTCCGTCTCCCCTTCCGGCACATAAAAGCTGAACATGCGAAGATGCTTTGCCCCCAAAATCTCCGCGAGCTCCAGTCCGTGTCGGAACTTCTCCAGATGCGGCTCGAACGGGTCGTTGATTCCGATCTTGCCGTAAGGCGAGCCGAGCGACCATACCCCGATACCCGCGTCGTCCAACTGCTTGCGCACCTCTTTCGCCTTCTGAACGGTAATGTCGGAAATGTTCTGACCGTCCACGCCACGTATCTCGAGATAGCCAACGCCATTTGCCTTCATTGCCTCAATCTGTCCACTGATTCGGCCGTCCGCCTCATCTGCAAATGCTGCTAATTGAAATCTCATATTCTTACCTCCTCCAAGGTGATACGTTCATTCTACTACGAAAGAATTTGCATTTCCATTGCTATTCTGAGTCAAATACATTGCAAATCCACGCATTTTGCAATACAATGAGCGCAAGGAGGTATCGATTATGCTGAACGAGTACACTTTCGGAGACATCTATATCCGACATGCCGTGGACGAACATCCGGATGGCAGGCACTATACCATGCATCTTCATGACCGCTGCGAGATTTATTTTTTCATCTCGGGCAACGTGGAATACCTTGTCGAGGGCTCCAGGTATCCGCTGGACGCAGACAGTATCCTGATTATGCGCCCCGCCGAATCGCACATGCCGCAGATCAGTGCGGGAAGCAAATACGAGCGATTTGCCATCAACTTTCCGCTTTCCTTTGTGAACGGCATCGATCCGGAGGGCAGGCTCGTCAGAGCATTTACCGAGCGTCCGCTTGGGCAGAACAACTTGTACACAGCCTCCGAGCTCGACATGACGCTCTTGCGCAGATTGTTCGACGAGATGTGCCACGCAGGGGACGATTACGGACGTAGCGTCACCATCACCACGCATCTGTACATCCTGCTGGACATGCTCGATCGCGCATTTGCGGCCAAGCACTCCGCTTCGACTAAGACGCCGAGCTTGACCGAGCGCGTTGTCGCCTATGTGAACAAGCATCTCTTCGAAGAGCTTTCGGTACCGATGCTCGCAAAGCATTTTTACTTAAGTCCGTCGCAGTTTGCTCGCGTGTTTCGACAGGCGACCGGCGCCTCCACGTGGGAATACATCACGCGCAAGCGACTCACTGCCGCCAAAGAAAAAATCCGCAGCGGTCACACGGCACTGGATGCCTGCGAAAGCTGCGGATTCGGGGATTATTCTTCATTTTACAGAGCCTACACCAAACATTTCGGCTGTGCTCCGAAGGACGACCACTCCTAATGCTTCTTAGTGGTGGAACAGACGAATGCCCGTAAATGCCATCACGATGTCATGATCGTCACATGCTGCAATCACATTGTCATCGCGGATAGAACCGCCGGGCTGTGCAATGTATCTTACACCGCTGCGGAATGCGCGCTCAATGTTGTCGCCGAACGGGAAGAATGCGTCGGAGCCAAGTGCTACGTCCGTATTCTTGTCAAGCCACTCACGCTTTGCCTCTGCCGTAAAGACTTCCGGCTTCTCGGTGAAGATGTTCTGCCATTTGCCCTCAGCCAATACGTCCATATAGTCCTCGCCGATGTACAGGTCGATGGAATTGTCGCGATCTGCGCGGCCGATGGTCGGCAAGAACGGAAGATTCAATACCTGCGGAGACTGACGAAGCCACCAGTTGTCAGCCTTCTGTCCTGCAAGACGAGTACAGTGGATACGGGACTGCTGTCCTGCACCGATACCGATTGCCTGACCGCCCTTGCAGTAGCATACGGAGTTGGACTGCGTATACTTCAAGGTGATCAAGGAAATGATCAAATCGATCTTTGCAAGCTCGGGAAGCTCCTTGTTCTTCGTAGGGATGTTTGCGAACAGCTCGTCGTTGATGTTCAGCTCATTTCTTCCCTGCTCAAAGGTAATGCCATATACCTGCTTACGCTCAAGCGCTGCGGGTACATAGTTCACATCCATCTGAATGACATTGTAGTTGCCCTTCTTCTTCGTCTTGAGAATCTCAAGTGCCTCGGGCTCATAGCCGGGTGCGATCACACCGTCGGAAACCTCTCTCTGAATCATCTTCGCGGTAGGCACGTCACATACGTCGGACAATGCAATAAAATCGCCGAAGGAAGACATACGGTCTGCACCACGTGCTCTTGCATAAGCGCATGCCAAAGGAGAAAGCTCACCAAGGTCATCTACCCAGTAAATCTTCTTCAAGGTCTCGTCAAGGGGCAAACCAACTGCTGCACCTGCGGGAGATACGTGCTTGAAAGAAGTTGCTGCCGGAAGTCCGGTTGCCTTCTTCAGCTCGCTTACGAGCTGCCAGCCGTTAAATGCGTCCATAAAATTGATGTAGCCCGGCTTACCGTTCAATACGGTAATCGGCAATTCGCTGCCATCCTCCATGAAGATGCGGGAAGGCTTCTGGTTGGGATTACAACCATACTTCAGTTCTAATTCGTTCATAGGAATCCTCGTTTCTTGTGTGTCTCACACATTTATAATATGTTGCGTAACCGCAGTGCATCTGCTTCTGATTACGCGTTCTTATTCACGATTCTGGTCTCGTACTTGCCGGTCTCGATGTCGATGTAGCGAACGAACAAGGACACTTTGTTCTCTTCGTTGAGGCTCGTCCATACCATCTCGGTAAATGCATCGATGTCGCCGCTGATAGCTACTACCTTAGGCTCGCCCTCGAAGCTCGGAAGCGGATTGCCGTCCTGCTTGTAGGTGTGAATGAAGCGACCCTCTCCTGCAATCGGAGTGTGGTATGCAAATGTATAGCGATTGCAAGCATCCGGATTGCCGTTGTTGCTCTTCAAAATCGACATTGCATAGTTGTAATTGCCGTTCTCAATGTGCATAATACCACTGATTCTCGGTGTGTAGTTCGGTGCATCCGGCTCGAATTCTCTCGTGCGAAGCGCCTGTTCAAAGGTCTGCTGCTTATCCATCAGCTCATAGATGGTATCGGTCTGGTCACCGTTCGTTACAATCGTCTTGTTGCCAAGCACGCGAACCGGTGCGTAGATAATCAAGCTCGGATCGGAAAGCTTCGACGGGTCAAATGCCTGCGTACGAATTCCTTCGCCGTCCTCAACAAATACACGGTTTCTGCTGTTCACGCTTCTACCCATGATGAAATACGCCGTTACCGCATACTTTCCATCCTCGGACTTGCCAATCACAATTCCTCTACCGGGATATGCGTTGCTCTTCAGTTCCTGCTCCAGTGATAATACGTTCATAAATGTTCCTCCGCTTTTCTCTTATGAGGTTCGCGGTCTGCCATATGCAAACCGACTCCGCATATCATTATAACGAATGTTCCTCTGTTATTCAAGGAAGAAATGCGGAATTTTCTCGTTCGAAACGTCGTATATTTTCACGAAACAGGCCTCAAAAAAATTTTTTTGACTTTTTCGCATTTTCCTCTTGACAATTGAATGGTCATTCAACTATAATGACGACAGATGAACGGTCATTCAACTGTTCGCAAGCACTATATTACCCGAAAGGATGGATTAGAATATGAGAATTGAGTATGAAATCGTAGGCCTTGATTGCCCGAATTGCGCTGCACGCGTTGAGCGTAGCCTGCAGAAGATCGAAGGAATTCAGTCGGTAAGCGTGAACTTCCTTGCCGAGAAGATTGTTGCGGAGTGCGACGAGTCCGCTGTTGAGGCGGTTGCCGCTCAGATCGAAGCAAAGATTGCAAAGAGCGATCCGCACGTAACCCTCGAGAGATTGAGCTAATAAGTAACTATCCGCCGGTGCGGCTTCTGTCGTTGCACCGGCGAAATTTTGAGGTGTCCCATGAGAAAGCACAAAGAACTGATTTGTATTATACTGAGCGCGGTACTGTTGGTGGTTGCGCTCCTGCTTCCCGAGGATGCGGGAATGTGGCGCTTGCTATTGTGTGTAGCGGCATTTTTACCGGTCGGATTGAGCGTGGTATTGACCGCGGTCCGCAATCTGTTCCGCGGCAACGTATTCGACGAGAATCTGTTGATGAGCCTTGCGACCATCGGTGCATTTGGCATCGGCGAATATCACGAAGCGGTTGCCGTCATGCTGTTCTACCAGGTCGGCGAGCTGTTTCAATCCCGCGCGATTCGTCACTCCCGCGCTTCCATCAAGGCGTTGATGAACCTGCGCCCTGACAAGGCGACCGTTGTGCGCGACGGCGAACCCGTTGAGGTTGCTCCGCGTCAGGTGCGCATCGGCGAAACCATTCTCGTGCGCGTCGGTGAGCGCATTCCGCTCGACGGCATTGTGCTCGAGGGCGATTCGTATCTCGACACATCCGCTTTGACCGGCGAGAGCGTGCCGCGTGCCATTCATCCCGGCGACGAGGCTCTGAGCGGCTGCATCAATACAACGGGTGTGCTTACGATTGAGGTAACGAAGGCATTTGCCCAGTCTGCCGTGAACCGCATTCTCGCTCTGGTGCAGGATGCCGCCGGCAACAAATCACGACAAGAGAGCTTCATCACGTCCTTTGCCAAATGGTACACCCCGCTCGTCGTCGTGCTGGCACTTCTGCTCTCCTTCCTGCCCCCGCTTATCCTGCGCGAGTCCATCTCGCCGTGGCTGTACCGCGGACTCACCTTCTTAGTTGTGTCCTGCCCGTGTGCACTCGTTGTGTCGGTGCCGCTCACCTTTTTCGGCGGAATCGGCGGCGCTTCCCGTGCCGGCGTGCTCGTAAAGGGCGGCAACTATCTCGAAGCATTGGCGCGGGCGGAGCTTGTGGCATTTGACAAGACCGGCACTCTGACCAAGGGCGTCTTCCGTGTGCAAATGCTCCACACAGTCGTAGGCACCGATGCCGAGCTGTTGGAGGCGGCTGCGTATGCCGAAGCATTTTCCACGCATCCGATTGCGCGCTCGATTCGCGAGGCCTATGGCAAGGAGATCGATTCCTCCGCGCTTGGCGAGGCTTCGGAGATCTCCGGTCGCGGCGTTCAGGTCATGTGGAAGGGAAAGAAGCTGTTGGCGGGCAATCGACTGCTGATGGAGGATGCCGGTATTGCCGCTCACACAGCCGAGCCGTCCGGTACCATCGTTCATGTGGCGTATGACGAGCAGTATCTCGGGTATCTGATCATCGCCGACGAGGTGAAGGAGGATACGAAGGAATCGCTCGCTGCGTTACACGATTGCGGCATTCAGCGTACCATTATGCTGACCGGAGACCATCCCGCTGCTGCCGAAGCAATCGGCGGACTTTTGGGAATCGACGAGGTGCACGCGGAGCTGCTGCCGGAGGGCAAGGTGGAAGCGCATAAGGCCCTGCTTGCGGAACGTTCGAAGAAGGGCAAGCTTCTGTACGTTGGCGATGGCATCAACGACGCGCCTGTGCTTGCGCTGGCGGACGTTGGAGTGGCCATGGGCGGTCTTGGCTCCGATGCTGCGATTGAGGCGGCTGACGTGGTCATTATGAACGACTCCCTTGCAAAGCTCCCGACTGCCATTCGAATCGCTCGACGCACCTTGCGTATCGCGAGTCAGAACATCTGGTTCGCGCTGGCGGTAAAGGTCGGTGTGCTCGCACTCAGTGCATTTGGCATGGCCACCATGTGGGAGGCTGTATTTGCCGACGTGGGCGTATGCGTACTCGCCGTATTGAATGCCTTCCGCGCATTGCAGACGAAATAACGAAGAAAACCCGTGGGTATTCGAGACGAGCTCTTAGTACCCACGGGTTCGGTTTTTGTGTAGTATTCTTTTTCGTCGATGCTTACGTAAACGGCCTGCAACTCCTTATATGATTTACTATTCTATCTCCTCAACATCTACAGCCCAGAAAAGTGAATAAGGCTCATATACGTAATCCTGGTTCAGTCGAACTCTCGCCAAATATTCGATTTCTTTCGTTTCATCTTCGTAGATCAAAAATATCCCATCATTATATTCTATATCTTCGCCTTCTTCCCTTCTATTGTTCCAACAATGAAATGCAATCACATATTGTTCAACATGGAGCAAATAATCCATATACCGAAAGGAAAATCGTTCACAATAAGGCCCGATATAATCTTCTGCCGTTCCACACGACTCTAACATGCTCCATGCTTCCTTACGTTCCGTTCTCGTCTCTGACAACTCCTCACTGGGATATGAATACCTACCTCCATTGGTCAACTCAACCCCTTCCTCGCTCACTATCATATTTCCGGTATACATTCGCATAGGCAGTACATCGGCCACGAATCTCGGTGAGGAAACAGTAATTCCGATCTTCCAGTTATTGAAATTTCCGTTGTTGATATACTCTTCAATTTCATATTCCAATTCCGGCAAATTTTCCACGTCAGTCTCTGTACATGCAGTCACCATAGTAACCATAACGAATAGAATCAACAGGATAGTTCGTCTTGTAATGTTACGCTTCATTAACTCCTCCTTCGATTCCAAAGCGCATGTCATCTACGATGGAGTCTCCATCGTCTTTCATCATCCATATACATATGATACCACTTTTCGACACGCCGTCATATTGACATTTTACACAACATTGCCTGTTTTTGTTTGTACATCTTGCATACCATTTCTATACAACATGAAAAGGCAACTTGCGTTTTTTACATCGCAAGTTGCCTTATACATCCTCTTAAAATCTAACGATTCGCAGACAGTCCTTCCGCATTTATCTCAGGCCATCCTAAGTTCTACAACAGTAGAAAACCAGCTCACTCCCCGCTATGATGTACATGTCTGTGCTGAATGTGCGTCGTCGCGCTATCCAAGATTTCTACGACGTGATGGTCATCGAGGGAGTAGAACATGTTCTTACCCTCGCGTCTGGCCTTTACCAGTCCGGACGTACGAAGCACGCTCAGCTGATGCGATACTGCGGACTTCGTCATATTCACAATGTTGGCAATGTCGCTGACGCACAGCTCCTCGCTGATGGAAAGCGCCGCCATAATGCGCATACGTGTCTCGTCGGCAATGACCTTAAAGAAATTCGACAGTTCACCGCGCATCTCCTCGGAGATCATCGCGTTCTGCACCTTTTCCACGAGCTCTGCATTGTATGGTTCGCAATCACAACCGCTATTTCGACTCATGCTACGCCTCCCTTTCTACCTTTGTTAAGCATTTTCCCATTCCACATCGTCTTCCTTCGGAAGCACGCGGAAGAAATGAATCACGAACGGCAACGCAATGAAAAATGCGATTACGTCCGCTACACCCTGCGCCATCTGCACACCCTTCAGTTCAAAGAACAGCGGCAAGACAATCAACAACGGCACGAGCAACAGTCCGCTTCTCAGCGCCGACAGGAAGGACGCTGCGTTGTGCTTTCCGACGGTTTGGAACAGCATGTTCGCAAATACGCAAAGCGGTTGGAAGAACAACGCCGCCAGCTGTATGCGCAATGCATACGTTCCGATATCAATAACCTCCGGCGCATCGCGGAAGATTCCGATTAAGCTTCCGGAGAAGATCATACCGATAATAGCGAGCGAGCCCATGAAAATCTCGCCGAGCGTGAAGGTAAACGAAAATGCCTTACGTACACGCGCATATTTCTTCGCACCGTAGTTGAATGCGCACACCGGCTGAAAGCCCTGTCCGATTCCGAGGCCGACAGCGAAGATGAAGAAGCAGATTCGATTGACAACCGACATCGCCGCTACCGCAGCATCGCTTGCGTCCGCTGCCTTAATTGCATACTGTGCAGCAATGGCCGCACCGTACACGCCGGCCTGATGATTCAGCATCATCGTACCGATGCTACCGAGACCCTGTCGCAAGAAACTCGGAAGACCCGTCTTGCAAATCAACATAACCTCGCCAAACTTACGCGTAATCTGCGAAACTGCCAGCTTGCTCTGCGTTCTGCCCGTAAGGAACATGCTGAGCAGAATAGTGAAGCTCACCATCTGCGAAATTCCCGTTGCAAGACCTGCTCCACCGACTCCCATATCAAGATACATCAAAAACAGCCAGTCAAGGAAAATGTTCAAGATACCGCCCGTCGTCAAACCGATCATTGCTATCGAGGCTCTTCCCTCATAGCGCAGAATGTTGTTCAGCACAAAGCTTCCCATCATAAACGGTGCCGCGAGCAATATGTACAAGCTATATTCTTTGGCAAATGGCAGAATCGTATCCGTGCTTCCGAGCAGCTTCATCAACGGCTCTTGGAACAGCAGTCCCAACACCGAAAATGCAAGACCGGACATCAACGCATAGAAGAACGATGTGCTCGCAAGCCTCGTCGCACGTTCCTTTTCTCTTTGGCCGAGCGCTCTGGATATCAAGCTTCCGCCACCATGTCCGTACATAAAACCGATTGCCTGAATGATTGACATCAAGCCATATACTACGCCGACACCACCGGTGGCTCTATTGTCATTGAGCTGTCCCACAAAATACGTGTCCGCCATATTGTAAATGGTCGTAACGAGCATACTAATCGTCGTCGGAATACCAAGCTGAATCACGAGCTTACTAACCGGTGTCTCCGTCATCCGCCGATAGTGGCGTTCCTCCATTGTATCTGCAAGTTGCTTTGCCATAACACACCTCTTTTCTGCGCAGCCTCTCCGCATCGCTCTCCGAGCGGTTCTTCGCCCGGTTCCCCACGCGGTTCTCCGCACGGTTCTTCGCCGGGGCAAAATGCGAAAACTCATCTACGCAATCCACTAAATATCATAGCACAGAAAACTGGAAAATGCAACGGGTGCGGGCAGCGGATGGGGATTGTACAAGATACGACATCGGAGTTTTCCGTAACGTTTTCGTCCTGCCACAAAAAACAGCGCCATCTTAGATGAAAGTCTAAGGTGGCGCTTAATGATAAAGCAAGTTCCTTTAAAGCATTGTATTACTGCAATAACGATACCGCATCGCTGATATTCTTCTCGAGTGCCTCACGGCCGTATTTGTCGACTTCGGCCTTGTTCTTTTCTCCGTGGGTGAGACATCCCGCGCCACCGATACAGCCACCAACGCAAGCCATACCTTCGATAAAGTTGCCGTCAAGGACACCCTTGTTCAACTTGAGCAACGCCATACGGCAGGCTTCGATTCCATCGCACACAACGGGCTTAATCTCAAAGTCGATATTCTGCTCCTTCATTGCCTGAGCTGCCGCATCGGTAAGACCGCCGCTTCTTGCAAAGATTCTGCCGAAATAGGATGCGTTATCAAGAACGCCTTCCTCAAGTGACGCAAGATCAATTTCACGACTGTCAAAGAGCGCCTGAAGCTCCTCAAAGGTAAGGACGGTGTCCACATAAGGCTTGACCGACTCAAGCTGTGCCTCTGCTTTTTTAGCGGTGCACGGGCCGATAAAGATCACCTTTGCGCCCGGAGTCGTTTCCTTGATATATTTCGCAAGCACCGCCATGGGCGACAAATTATGCGAAATATGCTCTACGAGATTCGGGAATGTCGACTTGATATACTGTACAAATGCGGGACAACAGGAACTTGTGAGAAGTCCCTTCTCCGCCAGCTCTTTTGCCTCTTCCAGAGCAACCATATCCGCTCCAAGAGCCGCTTCGATTACATCGTGGAAGCCAAGCTTTTTCAAGCCTGTTACGACTTGACCGAGCTTTGCATAGGAGAACTGACTTGAAATCGAAGGTGCAACAGCAGCATAGACCTTATAGTTACCGTTACGCGTATTGCGTTCGCTCTTTTTAAGAATATCAATGGCGTTGACCATGTAGGATTTATCCGAGATTGCGCCGAACGGACACTGGTATACGCAAGCGCCACACTGAATGCACTTGGAATTATCGATAGTCGCCGCCTTTTCCTCGTTCATAGAGATTGCCTTAACCTTGCAGGCACTCTGACAAGGACGCTTGCGGCTCACAATAGCGGTAAACGGACAAACCTTCGCGCAAGCACCGCACTCCTTACATTTGGATTTATCAATATGCGCCACGTGGTTATGGTCAAAAGAAATGGCACCGAATTTGCATACGTCTTCGCATCGATGTGCCAAGCATCCGCGGCAGGCGTTCGTAACCTCGTAACCTCCGACAGGACATTCATCACATGCAATCTCAATAACCTCAATCACGTTCGGATTGTTTTTGTCACCACCCATGGCAAGCTTAACTCTCTCACCGAGGATTGCTCTTTCCTTGTAAACACAGCAACGCATCGTCGGCTCGTTACCGGGAACAAGCTGTCTCGGAACATCCATAATATTCTCAAGCAGAGTATCGTTCCACGCAAGCCTTGCGACCTCGCGTAACACCTTATACTTTAGGTGCTGTACTTTAGTATCAAATTTTCTCATATTAATCTCCATTAAGTCGCCATTGCGGCGGCACAAATATTGAATAAAATTCAAATCAAAAACAGGGTGTTGAGTCCCATTTTTGATTTGAATTTTTGTACGTAAACAACGAATCAGGCGTTAGGTTCAATGAACACTCACGCTATAGTTTCTTAAATGCCTGCGCCCTTAATAACAGCCTTGAGTGCCTCTGCTGATGCATGAAGCTTTCGAATCTCATCATCCGTCAATCTTTGAGTCAAAATAGATTTTACACCGTGAGAATCAACCAAGGACAGTGAGCTCAAGCAAACATCGCTTATACCGTATTCTCCTTCATGCAGGGAGGATACCGTCAAAGCAGTCTCGGCGCTTCCTCTTAAGGTCTTTACAATATGGGTACTGGACATAGCTATGCCATAGACGGTACAACCCTTACGAGCAATGATCTTTCCGCCGGATTTTCTAACATAGTTCTCAACGTCCTCACGCGTATATTCGGTCGGAAGACTATACGGCGTTGCAAGCGAACTGCGGTATTCATCCAAAGGAACACCCGCAATTGTAGCCGTTGACCAAGCCACAAACGAAGTATCTCCGTGCTCGCCGAGTACATTTGCATGAACCTGCTGCTTGTTGACATGATATATCTCTGCCAAACGCGTGCGCAAACGGATGGTGTCAAGAACTGTACCCGTACCAAACACCTGGTTTTTCGGCAATCCCGTATATTTCAAAAATGCATACGTCAGAATATCTACAGGGTTTGCAACTAACACATAAAGTGCATTGGGTGCATATTTGATGATTTCCGTCGCAATGCTCTTGATGATACCGGTATTGATCTGCACGAGCTCAAGTCGCGTCTGCCCCGGCTTTCTTCCAACACCCGATGTAATGATTACAACGTCCGAGCCCACAGCATCTTCATAGCTTCCCGCAATAATATCACAGTTATCGAGGAACGGTGTTGCTTGCTTAATATCAAGCGCTTCGCCAAGCGATTTTTCTGTATTGATGTCGATGAGAACGACCTCAGTTGCCGCGTTACGTGCAAGCAACGCAAAGGCAGTAGTTGCACCAACGGAGCCTGCTCCAATAATTGTTACTTTCATCTTTGTCTGTTTCCTTTCGTATTAAAAATAACTTACCTTAATGCGTTTTCCCATCTTTTTAAGACAGCTCGTAAGCTCCTCAACCAAATTCATCTTGATATTAAAATTGATGGGTAGGTCAGGGTTCTGGTGGGCAGGATTTGCCGCTCTGCCTACGTAGAAGTTGATATCCGTTGCTTCTTCAAACAAAAGTCTGCTGATAAGAGAAGCTCCGTCCTTCTTGAAATTCCAATCCTCGTAGAGTTCGTTCTCCCCGAGATAATCCTTTGCGTACTGAATGACCTTATTCATTGTGATAACGCCCTCAGTAACAAGATCAACGCCTTCGATATGCGCAATCGGAGGCACATCGCTTCGTTCAAAATTCAAGCTTGCCCGAATGGGCTTACCAAGATATTTCGCTGCGATTGATGATGTCGTACCGCCGCAAATAATATGCTTTCCTTCTTTGGAGAAGAACAGCGACATCATACGATTGGCATCGTCGCGGTTTGAAGGGGGGCCGAACAAAATGTTCATAGGCTCCCTCTTGCGAATCTTTACAACACAAGCGGTAGTATCGTCTCCGGGCTTATGACCGTAAAGATTATCGCATTCATCGACAAGCATCGTGGAAAGGTTTTTCGCCGTATAACCACCCGCAACGAGTGCCTGCATATAGCTTGCGATATCCTCGCGCTTCCAACCGAAGTTGTATTTGCCGCCCATGCCTGCGTGAGGACAACCGTCACTCATAGCGATAAACACATCGTCCTCTTGCAATCCTATGGTAGACTTATATATCTTTTTGCCGCCGATATTCATTTCGGTCTTAGGATAATCGTACTGTTCGTAGTTTCTGATTACGATTACATGCGGATTATCGTACTGAATGATCTCGGCCGTTTCGTTATTCAAAAGATGAATAATCGTAAACGTGGAATATGCCACGCCGCGCATCGAACACACGGGAAGCGTTGCCGCAATAGTAGACACGCATTCCTCAATAGGAAGCCCCGCCGCCATCATCGTGGATATGATCTTAGACGTAAGTGTAGAAAGGATACTTGCCTTAACACCTGAGCCAAGTCCGTCCGCAAGCACGATAACGGTGGAATTTTCACTTTCCTCTATGACGTCTACGTGGTCTCCGCAAAGCTCTTCGCCGACATGATTGATGCTTTTATATCCGATATCTGCACACAAATCATTCATCGCCGATAGACTCCTTTAGCTTAGTCAGGGCGATCTTTGTCTCTGCTGCGGTTTCACCGAGCAGAGATGCAATCTCCTGAACGATTCTCATCTGTTTTTCAACGACAGTGTCAGCAACCTCTACGGTCTGCTTATTAATCCTTGCTTTCTTTTCCCTGTCAGCTTCCTCAACGGTAATATCACGCATAATTCCGATGAGCATGCGGGAATCGGGATCGTAAACAACAGTCTGCTCAACGTATTTCTTATATTCTGCAAGATAAGTACGCTGATCACGAACACTTCTGCCACTGTTTTTGACCTGAACGAATACCTTGGGATCGAATATACGAATAACAGGCTCGCCAAGCACGTCAGAAGCCGCGCGGAGATTCATAATCTTAAGAGCCGCATTATTGACCTGTTGAACCTCGAGATTTTCATTCAGAACAATAAGTCCGTAAGGCGTGTTCTTTACGATGGTATCCGAAAAGCTCTCCGCCTTATCCTTAAGGAATGGCAGACACATCGAGCTTTCAGCCTTGCCCTGAATAATAGCAACGGCTTTGTCACGGCAGGAGTTGTAACCGCAAGAGCCGCAATTGAGCTCGTCGGAAGGTTTGATCTTACCCATCTGACGAAGAACCGTCATGATTTCAGTTTCGGAAGGTTCTGCAAGCTTATGCTCAATCATCATAAAATTCTTCTTGAGCATCATAGGAGCCGGCTGGTCAACGTCAAAGTCACGTTCTCCCGCATAATCGGTAATCGTAATAAAGTCCTTAATCAAAGAGCTGTTGTGATACTTCTCCATAACAGGTCCGCCAATACAGCTGCCGACACAAGCCGACATCTCGACAAAGCACTTGTGGATTCTTCCGCTCTCAATATCCTTCAGCGCGGCAATACAGTTCTCTACACCGTCAATCGCAATATATGTATAGCCGGGTGCATCTTGCGCCATCGTCTTGAGCACACCGCCCGTTGTCGGGAAGAAACGAGCACGGCTCTCGGGAGTGTTGTCTACTTCCTTTTCGACTTCAATCTTCTCGGCACTCAACCAATTGGTCAACTCCTCGAAGGTAAGAACCGCATCGACGATGCCTTCATAGTGTTCGGCCTCGTCCTTCTTTGCAACACAAGGGCCGATAAATACGGTCTTTGCGTTCGGAATCCTTCTCTTGATATCAGCACAATGTGCCTGCATCGGCGACATCACGTCTGCGAGATATTCAAGCGACGAGGGGAAATATTTTTGAATCAGCAAATTCACCGAATGACAACAAGAGGTGATGATAATATCTCTTTGTTCATCAAGGAGCATACGCTCGTATTCGTTCTTAACAATCGTTGCTCCGATAGCCGTTTCCTCAACGCCGGAAAAGCCAAGCTTAGTCAAGGCACGGCGCATAGACTCTATTCCCACACCTTCGTAGTTGGCAATAAAGGAAGGTGCAAGGCTGACGATGACGGGATCTCCACTCTGAAGAAGCACTCTCGCCTTTTCGGTGCCGTCAACGATCTCCTTTGCATTTTGCGGACATACAACAAAACAATGACCGCACAAAATGCACTCATTGCCGATGATATGTGCCTGATTGCCTGAAAAACGAATTGCCTTTACGGGACAGTGACGGATACATTTGTAGCAGTTTTTGCAGTTGGATTTTTTGAGTGTCAAGCAATTTGCCATATCCATTACTTCCTTTCGTTTTCAATTACGTCGAGTATATTCTTGTTAAAGAATTCTCTGAAATTATCTCTCGTCACGCCGACGTGAACATCATCATTTATCTGAACGGTAACGCCAACACGATTGCACTTTCCGATGCAAAAGCTACCGGAAAGAACTACGTCATCGCCAAGGTTATGTTCCTCTACGGCCTTTTCAAAAAGCTCCACAATATCCTGCGAGCCTTTGAGATAGCAAGACGAGCCAACACAAATCTGAACGAATAACATATTCTTATACCTCTGCCAAAATTTCTTTAGCGAAGAACTCTCCTACATTTTCGGGAGTAACGGAATGGAAAACGTCGTTTACCGTTACACAAACGCCCTGCTGGCACTTGCCCATGCAGAAGGTGCCGCCAAGGTCTACCTTGTCACCGATGTTGTTCTCAGCGATCAAAGACTGAAGCTGCTCTACTACCTGGCGAGAACCCTTGATGTGGCAGGAGCTTCCGATACAAACTGTGATTTTAAGCATAATAGTTACCTCTCAATATTCATAAATTTTATTTATTGATGTGTTGATTTTTTTCGGTTCAACTGTGGAAATCATTCTTCGATTAGCGATAATCCACAACGCTGACCCAACTCATAAGAAACTCTCGTTCTTTCTCGTTGCCCTCAAGTGACTGAGCAGCGGCTACGAGAGGCATCCATTTCTGAATGTACTGCTTTGCAATATCGCTCTTCTTACAGAAGATGTCGAGATATATTTCCGCGCCGGAAATATCCCCGCTCAGCCAAAACAGAAGATATGTACGCGCAACGTCTGCCGAAGCGTTACCCTGCGTCGCGTGAGACCAGTCGAGAATGTAAGGAGTTCCGTCCTCGGTAATAACGATGTTGGAGGGGGTAAAATCTCCGTGGCACACATTGTTGTGCTTAGGCATACCTTCAAGACGGGTGTGAAGATCGTAACGGGTAGTTGCATCAAACTCGGTCTCTGCAATCTTGCGGCTCATCTTGTCCTTGAGCTTGTTAAGAAGCGGGCGGGTTTTCGCGTGTACGCTCATCTGAAGCTCTACGAGAAGCTCAATATACTCGCTCTTCTTCTCAGGCTTCTCTTCTATGAGCTGTGCAAGCGTCTTGCCCTTTATGAACTCGGAAACGATTGCCCATTTTCCATCGACCATAGTAACCTCGAGAATCTTCGGAATGTTAAGTCCGGTTCCTTCGATTCTTGCCTGATTGAGCGCCTCATTGAGAACATCTTCCTTTGAATACTCTGCATTAAAAACCTTAATACATCTGTCGCCGTCACGGTAGATGGTCTTACTGTTTCTTACCGCAATTACTCTATCAAGATTCATGATTATATCCTCCGTAAAAAATTGTCCATCTTGTTCCGCTTGTAAAAAAGGAGGTCGTCTGTTGTGCGAAAGCGATACTGCTTTGCACCGATATTTTGAGTATGACATATTCTATATTTCTCATACGGTTCTCCTTCGATAGAGAGCGACTTTATTCTAGCATATATGCGCCGAAAATGCAACATCAACTAATGGATACCCGACCCTCAAATCCAACGCAGTGTGCGGAATTTACGTCATCCTTTTCCTTGTACGCCATCTATTTTAGTATATCAAAATATGGAGCGAGCTGCGCCTCTCAATCCGGCGTAGTTCGCTCCATTCACTCATAACTCTCTCAATCCTTCACGGCTCCGCTCAATCCAGGCGCAGCTCCGCTCATTCCTTCACGTCTCTGCTCAATCCAGGCGCAGCTCCTCCAATCTCGTCAGAAGCCACTCCGTCATCTTCTTGTTCGTCTCGAAGATGTCCTTGTACTTCTCCTGCTCCGACAGCCACGCTACGCAGATCAGCTGATTTGCCAAGATCACGTAAGGCGCCACCCTACGCTCCTCCTTCGTCAAATGCACCACGCTGTCGTAGCCGTAGAGAATGTTCTTGTAGATTTCAATCCACTGCTCAAGCTTCCGCGGATCATCGCTCGAAAAACTCTCAGACAAGATGGCCGTCGCCGCGTAGCAAGGGTCAAACAATCGAATGCCGCGGTCCGAAAGCTCGAAATCGATAAAGCCCCACTTCTCCCCGCACAAAATGATATTGCCCGGGTTCGGATCGCGATGAATGATCTGCTTCGGCAGGCTATCATACACCTCTCCGAGCTCGGCCATGCAACGCTCGCAAAGGCTCTTCTGCAGCTCCATCGCCTTCGTCGCCGCAGCCAACGCCCAATCGCGTACATTTGCATAAAAATTGTGCTCGCCGGTGATTGCCTCCACCTTTTCAAGCGCAAGGTGTAGCTGACCGATGATCTCGCCGACAAAGCGAGCCTTCGTCCTGTGGTCGCCCTCGTACATATCTACGGCATTTACCTGGTTGCCGCTCAGACGCTCGGTTAGACAAATGTACAGCTCGCCGGACTGCACATACTCCTCTCCGTCCAAAGTCGCAATCGGAACCGCTGCGTACAGCCCCACCTGCTCCAGCGCCTTCGAAAGCGCAATGTTTTTCTTCAGTTTACCGAGATTCTCGGTGAATTTGAGCACGTAGCGCTCGCCGACGTAATACGCATTCTCATTGCGATTGCCGCTGCTTTCGTAGTAAATATCCGCGATCTGCTCGCCCTCTAAGCCCCAGCTTGCCAACATGCTCTGTGCTTTTTTGTGTGTCATCATAATCGTTCCCTCCTGAAACAAATTCGGCACATAAGGCTCTTTGACCTTGTGCCTCTTCAAAAATGCGGAGGGTGCCATCCCGAACTCCCGGCGAAATGCCTTGTAGAAGCCCGCATGCGTATCGAAGCCGTATTCCAGTGCCACATCGATGATCTTGCCGCCTCGCCCGATGTCGTACACCGCATGCAGCAAACGCCGTCTGAGAATGTACTGCGCCACCGGCAGTCCGACCGCCAGCTGAAACAGCCGGTAAAAATGAAACAGCGAAAATCCCGCCGCATCCGCCAGCTCCTGCGCACTGATCTCAGCCCTGCAATTGGCCTCGATGTACTCGATGCTGTCCTGAAGAATCCTCCGATAGTCCATCTGCTTCCCTCCTGTTAGTTGATTTGTCAGCAAGAAGCATCTTGCAAAATGCTACTTCGTTGCTACACACACATCATAGCACAGTCCCCCGCCAAAACCTTTCCTGCGTTGGCAAGTTGATGTCAGAATGCAAGGTTAGTATAGCATAGGTGGGCGGGGTGGGGAAAGGGGAGGAAACGAAAAAGAAAAAGGAGAGGAAGTGGGGACACTCCTCTCCGGATGGAAAGCTTGTAATCGTTATCGATTGTGTCGCATTTTCCGCAGTCATCGCATTTTCCGATCCGCACGCCTGTCACTCCTTCCGCGCCAGCTGCAAATCCATCGTGTCGTAGATGGTGATTGTGCCGCCGTGGGCGTTGATGGCTTCTTCGATCTTGGCGAAGAATTCGGTTCGGAAGGTCTCCTCGATGGCGATGTGGTCGGAGTAAGTGCCGAGCAGCGTGATGTACTCCGCCGCGGTAAATGTGCGTGTTCGGTGGAACAGCGCGTGTCGGATGTCCGTGAAGCCGTAATGCGCCGCGATCTGCGCGCGATGGGCCGCCTGCTCCTCGGTGTATTCGCGCGGGGGCTGCGTCTCGCGGTTGTAGTAGCGGTCGTAGTACTCGTGGTAGAGACCGTCAAGTGCGTCCGCCAGCGCCGGATTGCCCTTGTCGCGGTACGGGTGGTTCGCGAATCTGGCAAATGCGCCACCATTTTTCAAAAGCGCATGCACCTTCGGATAGCCGATTTCCTCGGGAATCCAGTGGAAGGCCGACGCCGAGTAGATTAAGTCAAATGCGCCATTTTCGAGCGCTACATCCTCAAACTTGCCGGTCAGCACCGAAAAGCCCGGATACTCGCGAAACTTCTCTCTGCACAGCTCGGAGAAATTCTCCCCGTACTCCACGGCCGTCAGTTCACAGCCCGTCTGCAAAATCGGCGGCGTCGCCTGGCCTCCGCCAATGCCGATCTCGACGACCTTGCTGCATTTGCCGATCGGTATGTAGTCGAAGATCGCGCGGTACAGCGCCTCCGCATACCCCGGGCGCAGCCGTTCGTACGTCGAAGCCACCGTGTCAAATGTCCATTCAAGTCCCTTCAAAACCGGCATCGCCACACCTCCGAAAAAATGCTTTGGTCGATGAGTAAAAATTCATCACTCTGCAGCCATCAATATCGCTCTGCATGGTGAACCGTCTGCACCGGATAGATTCAGCGGCGCAGCATTTAGAAAATATACGCCCTCTGAAACCTCTGCCAGACGAATTCCTTCCAGCAGGACAACATTGGCACCCAGAAGTATGAGATGCACTGCCATCGGCGCATCTTCCGGTCCGACCGTCTGAGATTCATTTCCCAGAAGCAAAATACCCGAGGCAGCAAACGCTTTCGCAGCCTCCGGAGACACTTCTGCAGCTCCTTTGATCAGAATTCTCTTGGCCGCTTCCGGGTTCTGTTTTTTCGCTTTATCTAGTATCTCTGCAGCATCCTCGCCAGAGACAATCCCATGATGTTCCGCCACAAAAGCCATTCCCACAAACGACTCTAAGCATATCGCATCCACGGTCTTCCCGTCTTTCAGAAAATGTGCCGGCGCATCTATATGCGTGCCGTTGTGAGCGCACATGCTAAATGCCGTCAGATTATACAAAGCTCCATTTTCCATTGAACTAACCACCCTTTTCTCCGGTGCCGGATCGCCGGGATATACCCTGCAGCTAAAAACCTCTTGAGAAATGTCGTACATCTTCATTGCTTACTCTCCGCTTCGAATAACAAGTTGATTGCTACTTATGTATCAAACCAATCATACCACAAAACAATGGCTTTTTCAAACGCTGCAGAAATCGCCCGCAGCTACCATTGTTCAGCCCATCAAGAACGTAAAGACACAAAAAAACCTCTCTTGTCTCATAGACAAAAGAGGTTTTCGTTACTGCGGACTACGGGACTTGAACCCGAACGCGCTTAGCGCACATGATCCTTAGTCATGCCTGTCTGCCAATTCCAGCAAGTCCGCATGTCATGTTGTCTCCAACACGCTTGATTATGTTACCACGTGATTCGTGATTTGTCAACGGCTTTTTTGAAAATTCCTAAAAAATTTTTGTGTGCGCAGAGCGCAGGTAATAGCTGCGCTGCTTCCACTAAAAAAGCACGCCTTTCGGCGTGCTTTTTTCTCTGCAGTCGATGGGACTTGAACCCACACCCACGTAAGTGGACATGAACCTGAATCATGCGCGTATGCCAATTCCGCCACGACTGCAAGCAACAATTAATATACCATCATGTCGCTGTGCTGTCAACTCTTTTTTGAACATTTTCCTCAAGCGTTAATCGACGTAACTATAGTAAATTCCACGCTTGTCGAGAGCGGCCTTTGCCTCGTCGATATCGATTGTGGCGGTTTTACCTCTGGCGGGGATGACGATCGTCAGCTTGGACGGCTCATAACCGGTGATCAGCACCCATTCGTCATTCATCTTGCTGCACACAGGACGGCCTTCGGACACGAAGTACAGTACCTGTGAGAGATTTGCTCCGCTTAAGTCTACGGCCGTTCCGGGGATACTTTCGGTCAGCCAGGTGAGCAGTGCCTTGGCGTGCAGGTTGCAGTCCTTGGCATCTACGCGGCTTCCCTTGTAGCTGAGGAACATTTGCAAAATGGCCTGCTGCTCAGAGTAGGTTTCGTTCGCATACATCCTATCGAGATTTTTGAGGCTTGCGGACGATTTCTTCACACCGCGTACCCATACGACATTGCCCTTTGCATCGTACACGGCTCCCATATTGTCGTCTGCCAAGGCGATGCACTCGCCGAGTGCGTCGGAGACGAGCAGAATCTTGCCGTATGCCACGGCGTAGTAGCGTTCTTCAATCCATTTGCCGACACGTACTGCGGTGCTGTTCGTAAGGACGGTGAACTGCGTCGCTACCGAGCTCGGAATCTTCTCGAGCTTGTAGCCCTCCGGGAGATTCATATAATACTCGCGGTGCATCAGGTCGGTCGTTCTGCTGCCAATCGTAATCGCTTCGCCGGGGATTTCGTTACTCTTCAGAATGTTGTAGTCGCCCGACTCCACGTAAATGGGCCGCATCTTCTCGGTTCCGTCCTCTTGCGGCACGGCAACCTCGCCGGTCTTCTTGTGAAGCTTGATTGTGATTGCATTTTCCACGACCTCAGCGGATGCAAAATACTCGCCCTCTCGCTGGTATTCCTTCACGATCGTACCGTCAAGCTCCTCAATCATAATCTTGTACATCGGGACATTCCACTCGCCGTTGTCGTAAAATGTGATGTCCTCCTCGTGCACAAGTCCGTAAATCATCTGTTCGTCAATCGTTCCGAGCAAAAGGATACGGTCGCCCTGCGGCGCCTTCATCGTGCTCGAAGAACGGTTCTCGAGGTCGTAGAAGATGACCTCCTTGTTGTCCGCATTTTCATACTCGGACTGGTATACGAGAATGCCCTGCTCCTGTGCCAATACGAATCGCTCGGACAGCTTCTCTGCCACGACGGTGAAATCGTTTACGAGCGTTCTGTACAGGTACAGCGTGTCGTACAGCTTGAAGTAGAACTCGTCGTAGTCGTTCATGTAGCACAGCTCGCCGAATTCCTCCTTGAGTAGCTCATAGGACACCGTTACCGGCACGAACATCATCTCCTCGATTCGATGCTCCTCCGCGTAGTAGCGGTAATATAGGATGCCCACGCGGCCCTCGTACTGGCCTCGCGTGATGTAGCCGTAAAATACAAAGTCGGCGTCGCCGTTATCCTCTACGGAAATGAGGCGGAAATCATGGTCGCGGTTATAATATCTCGCATAGTCGCCGTCTTCCTTGTCGTAGGTGAACACCTGCACCATCTCATTTTTCGCCATGTCGTACTGCCACATGTCGCCGTCGTAGGCGAACAGCAAATACTTCTTATTCTCGCTGAGCATGTAGTTCAGCTCGCGATTCGTCGACAGGCCGAGCTTGATCTGGTTGCGATTGATGCTGACCATCGTTCCGTCGAACTCCGCATTCATGTCGCGGTTGTAATTGTACAAAATGTTCTGCTGACTGCTGCTGCGGAAACGGAATCTCTCTTGGGCGGAGTAGCGCTCCAGACCATCATTTGAATACAGCTCCAAGCGGAAATCGAGCTTCGCGCTGACGTAGGAGGACGTGTATTCCGTAATCGTCGGCACGCTGCAGTACAGCTCGGTCGGCTCCATATCGCCGTAACCCACCGTCTCAATCGAGTCCTCAATCGTCACGTGCGAGTAATCCTCGCCGGTCGCTGTGTAGGACGTCTCAAGATAGCGCTCCATCTCGTGGCGCTTCGCCTTGTCGAGTATGCTGCTGTGGAAGGTGCGGACAAATGCCATCTCTCGTTCAAGATTGCCATGCGTCGCAACCAAAAGTCGCGTATAATAATAGATGTCCCTTCCGGCATCCGTCGTCAGGGTAATTCGCATCGTATATTCGGTATCCGTAGCGTAATTGTCGCCGAGCACGAGTGCGGCGATTAGGCGTCCGTCGTCCATCTTGCGAAGCGCCTTTACTTCCTTTGTGTCCAGCACGGTTCCGGTGACGACCTCCATCACCTCACAGCGCAGTCGCTTTACCGAGCTTTCGTGCTCCGTAATGATTACGGAAAAGCTCAGGTCCTGCGACACCGGCGTGATGCTCTCTCGCAAAAGGCTCGCATCCGCCTCAAACGTATAGCCGAGCGTCTCGTTGATCTCCTCGCCGCCCGACAAAAAGCTGATGACCGGCAGCGTTGCCTCTGAGGCACCGACCGTCTGCAGCTCCGTCATGTATGTGTGGACATCTAGATTATGATAAAATATCGCCAGAGATACAAGGAACACTCCGACTAATATGAGAATTCGATACTGTAATTTCATAGAGCTCTCCGTTCGCATTCTTACTACACTTTATCATACCCTTTTTTGTGCGGACATGCAATTCTTTTTGCGCTTCGCCGCGAACTTTTTGTGTCATGCTTCCGACGTATGCATATAGTAGTACGACAAATGCTTCTTGGTGATGCCCATGAAAGAATGGATCTATCCGAATCTCAATCGACCGACCCCGGCCACCACGCCATTTCCCTACCGTGTGCCCGGCACGCCGGATTCGATTCCGTCCTACTTCTATCCGCGCGAGGGCACAGGTCTCCTTTTGCCAATCCCTCCGCTGCCCACATATTCCGACCGCGAGCAATACGAGCGCGACAAACGCTACCTCACCTCGCTCTACCCCGAATTTCTTCTCCCTCTGCAGCGCGAGCTGCTTCGCCGCCTCGAGCGCGAACACTCGGAAACCGGCTTTCTCTTCGACCGCTATCCCGACCGCGAGCTTTTGCTGCGAATGGTATATGAAATCTATGACGCACTCGCGGAAAATGGTGACGCCACCCTTCGCTTCCCCGACAATTCCGCGCTGCAAGAGGACGGTATGACCGGCTTCGATGGTGGTATGATGCCCGGCTTTGACGGCGATATGATACCCGGTGCCGATGGTGGTATGCTCGCTCCGCCGATTACTATCATTTTCACAAAGGACCCTCGCAACCCGTGGTTGCTCGGTTTGATTCAGGTGCTTCTGTCCAATGAAATTCTGGCACGCCGCTACTATCGCAATCGTTCGCGGATGTAGGTACGGTCGCGCGGGCGTGGGGCAAACCACCGGGCGAAAAATGTACTTGCGCGTTGTCTCATCCTGTACTACAATGAATGCGGTACCACTTGCAGGTGCGCCTGCTCGGTGCCGCATTTCCCATTCGGAGGTAGTTATGGACAATTGTATTTTTTGCAAGATTGCAGCGGGAGAGATTCCGTCTGCTACGGTATATGAGGACGAGAATTTCCGCGCAATACTGGACATCGCGCCCGCACACAAGGGACATGTGATCGTGCTCCCGAAGACCCACGCCGCTGATTTGCTTTCCTGTGACGAGGCTGTTGCCGCTAAGGCCCTCCCCGTTGTTCAGAAGGTGGCTCGTGCTGTGAAGAGCACGTTGCAGTGCGACGGCATCAACATTTTGCAGAACAACGGAACCGCTGCGGGCCAGACGGTATTCCATCTGCACATCCACATCATTCCCCGCTATGACGGTGACGGCATCCTGCCGGTATGGCCGCAGGGAGCGTATGCGGAAGGTGAGGCAGCGGAGCTCGCTGCGCGGATTAGCAGCTCGCTTTGCGAGCAGTGATAGCGCTGCGAGCAGTGATAGTGGCCGAAGGCCACGGTGTTAGCAGCGCAAGCGCTGCGGTGTTAGCGCCCAAAAGGGCGCAGTGATGGCTCCGCGAAGAATTAACTGATGCACAAAAAAATAAAAGGACTGACAAACGTTTTTGTCAGTCCTTTTTCTTTTCCTATCTTTGTTGTGTCTGTGTTGGGGTGTTGCGCGTTACTTACCGGCCTCACTCTCTACACGAGCGACTTGATGATCTGTACGATCTGCTCCGTTGCGTCACCGGCCGGGCTCTTCTCCATCGCCTCTACGTACTTCGCACGATTCTCGAATACCTCGTTCACCGCTTCGTAGAGCGTATCCTCCGTGATTGCCTCTTCTTCGAGCACGCGGCTAAAGCCCTGCTTCTCAAAGGATGCCGCATTTAGAATCTGGTCTCCTCTGCTGGCTGCCGCAGAAAGCGGAATCAAAAGGTTCGGCTTTCTGAGTGCGAGAAGCTCGCAAATCGCATTTGCCCCGGCACGCGAGATAACCACGTCGGCCATTGCGAGAAGGTCCTTCATCTCCTTGTCGCAGTACTCCATCTGTACATAGCCCTCGATTCCCTCGAAGGACGTGTCGAGCTTGCCCTTGCCGCACAAATGCACTACCTGAAAATGCTCTAACAGCTTCGGGAGGATGGCGCGAACGGCCTCATTTACCTTCACGGAACCTGTACTACCGCCAACGACAAGCAGCGCGGGCTTGTTGGCCGTAAAGCCTACGAAATCAAGGCCTGCGATGCGGCTACCCGTGAACAGTTCCTTACGGATGGGCGTTCCGGTATGAACTCCCTTGCCTTTCAAATGCTCCAGCGTCTCAACGAAATTGCAGCAAACCTTTGTTGCCGCCGACATGCTCAGACGGTTCGCCAAGCCCGGCGTCATGTCCGATTCGTGGATGACTGCGGGCACTTTTTTGCTTTTAGCTGCGCGCACAACCGGCACCGTTACAAAGCCGCCCTTGGAAAATACCACATCCGGCTTCAGCGTCTTCATCAGCTTCTTCGCTTCGAAAAAGCCTTTGATTACGCGGAACGGATCGGTGAAGTTCTTCCAATCAAAATAACGACGCAGCTTGCCGGACGAAATGCCGTAATAGGGCACGCCCAGCTGCTCGATCAATTCCTTTTCAATGCCTGTCTTTGAACCGATGTAGTGAATCTCAAAGCCTTCCTCACGCAAACGGTCCATCAAAGCGATATTGGGCGTTACGTGACCTGCCGTGCCGCCACCGGTAAGTATAATCTTCTTCATGGGATCTCCTCGCCTTCTCTCTACATTTCCTGAGACAATGCCTGAGCCAGCTGATCGGGACAGGACGTATTCTTATATCCGCAACGAATTCCCTGCAGACGACGAACAACCTCGCCGACCGGCATTCCTTCCACCA
Source organism: Lachnospiraceae bacterium (assembly GCA_045645665.1). Taxonomy (GTDB): domain Bacteria; phylum Bacillota; class Clostridia; order Lachnospirales; family Lachnospiraceae; genus ISDg. Next base: position 55,761 of record JAZRJF010000036.1, read on the forward strand.
ACTGTCCGATTCCCTGAAGATTTCCGTGACAACCGCCGGTGAACTTAACGTTCTTCACAACCTTAACGCCGCCCTCTTCTTCGATGTCGTATGCGATCTGCATTGAGCATACTCCTTTTGTACGATATACCATATCGTCCCCTCCATTTCGCTGTATTTCTATAGTTCTACTCCAGTAGAACGCATCGTTTTTTGTTTCAATTCCGCGTTTCTTGCTGCGCTACCACCGCCGAACTTTGCGGAGCCATCACTGCCGCCTTTGGCGGCTAACACTGCGTTGCTTGCAACGCTAACACCGCCCGCTTTGCGGGCTATCACCGCGGCCTCCGGCCGCTACCACTACACCCTGTTCAACAAGCTCATCGTCAAATGCACCATGTGCTCCACCGCCAAACGCTCAAATTCCGGATAGTCCATCGACGCGGAATCATCGGCCTTGTCGGAAATCGCACGCAAGATCAAAAACGGAATCCCGTTCAAATGCGCCGCCTGTGCCACTGCCGCACCTTCCATCTCGGTACACAAACCGCCGAAGTCGCTGACAATCTGTTCTTTTCTCGCCTTGTCCGCAACGAACTGATCGCCGCTTACTACACGACCTACGTGGGCTGTCAGCTCGGAAAGCTCCTCCTCGCATACTGTCTTAGCGAGCTCGGCAAGCTTTGCATCCGCCACGAACGTGGACACATCCATCTGCGGAATTACACCCTTCGGATAGCCAAATGCAACCGCATCCACATCGTGCTGCAGCGCATCCTTCGAAATTACAATATCACCGATATCAATCTTCGCGTCAAGCGATCCCGCAATACCGGTGTTCCATACCATATCTACACCAAAGCGGTCGCACAAAATCTGCACGCAGAGCGCAGCATTTACCTTGCCGATGCCCGAACGCACGATAACTACATCCTTTCCGCAAAGTGTTCCGCAATAAAATCGCATTCCCGCATATTCCTCAGTCGTGCGAAGCTCCATTGCCTCCTTCAGCTTGGAGACTTCAATCTCCATTGCGCCAATAATACCAATCATAGCTACATACCTTTCTATTCCTATGCATCTTCACAGAATCTATGCCGATAGCCAAATGCCCTAAGGCAGCGGCAGATACTCCACCTTGTCGCCATCCTTATATATCTGATACTCATCGGTGACTACCACACTTGCGGCATTGCCAACCGACATCAGCACCTCCTGCGAAGAGTTCTCTAATTCCTGCGAGGGGTTCTCCACCTCCTGCAAGGATTCGTCCGCCTTGACCATACGGTGTCCTCCTACGACCGCCTCGATCTCCGGGGTTTTCTCCGGCTCAAACTCAGGGCGCAACGTTTCTTGAACTTCTGTCGCTTCAGACTCCGGGCGCTTCATCTCGTTCTCATCCACTTCTTCCTCGTCCTGCTGTTCCGCAAGCTGTGCCTCCTGCTGCTCCACGCACGGCTCCTCTTCTTTCACAGAGACCAATTCGCCGCACACCTCGCTCATCAATACGAGCAATGCTCCCGACAACAAAGCGTACCCAAACCAACTGTGTCTTATCATGCTCTCACCTCTTCTCTTTTGCTCTTTTCCAATGTAAAAAGAGCATAGCAGAATCGGCGGTAGCATGTTGCCGAAATCATAAGTGCATTTTCATCTATGTGCACAACGCACCGCGTGATCGACTTAGAGAGTCACGGTGAAACTTATGCATCTTGACGTGTGCAACTTGCCGAGCATTTTCGGCCGGCGGTGTTTCGGGTATTCTTAATCCTCCGGATATCCCTGCGGATTCATGACCTGCCAGCGATACGTATCGCGGCACATGTCCTCGAGCGTCTTCGTTGCTTCCCACTGAAGCAGTCTCTTTGCCTTTGTGGCATCCGAGAATACCTCGGCAATATCTCCGGCGCGGCGCTCCGTGATTACGTAAGGCACCGCGATGCTGTTTACGCTTTCAAATGCCTTCACCATGTCAAGCACGCTATAGCCAACGCCTGTACCGAGGTTGATTGTCTCGGCTCCGGTGTGCTCATTTGCATAAGCTACGGCAGCCACATGGCCCTTTGCCAAATCCACCACGTGGATGTAGTCGCGAATACAAGTGCCGTCCTTCGTCGGATAGTCCGCCCCGAATACGGAAAGCTGCTCACGCTTTCCGACTGCTACCTGCGCAATGTACGGGAACAGGTTGTTCGGAATGCCCTGCGGATCCTCGCCGATGCGGCCGCTCTCGTGCGCTCCGATCGGATTAAAATATCTCAGCAGCACTACGGAAAGCTCCTTATCCGCCACGCAGGCATCGCGCAAAATCTGCTCGTTCATCCACTTCGTCCATCCATACGGATTTGTGCATACGCCCGGCTTCATATCCTCCACAAACGGTGCCGCCTCATCCGAGCCATACACCGTCGCGGACGAGCTGAATACGAAATTGTGGCAGCCCGCCTCCTTCATCACCTCAAGAAGCGACAGCGTCGTGTCCAAATTGTTGCGGTAATACATAAGCGGCTCGGCAACCGACTCACCGACAGCCTTCATTCCGGCAAAATGCACGACCGTATCGATCTCGTGCTTCGCGAAAATGCTTCGCAAAGCGTCAACATCCTTCACATCCACCGCGTACACGGGAATCTCCTTACCCGTAATCTCGCACACGCGACGAACCGCCTCCGGCTTACTGTTATAAAAATTGTCCGCGATTATTACCTCGTAACCGGCACCGATCAGCTCCACTGCCGTGTGAGTACCTATGTAACCGGCACCGCCTGTCAACAATACTGCCATAAAATCCTCCTTGCCTCGCGTGCTCGCGCCGCGAATTCCAAGCTCTCCCCGAGCATTTTTACGTTAGCTCCCCGGCACTCCCCGGGCAACTTCACACTAATTCCCGAGCTCTCTATGATAGAGAATCACTCTTGCGTCCACACTCTGTACCCGCTTTGCAAACAGTTCGGCAAAACACACCGAACGATGCTTTCCGCCGGTACAGCCAAATGCTACAACGAGCTCGCGCTTTCCTTCCTTACGGTACAACGGCAACAAATATTCTACCATGTCGACTACCTTCTCGAACAACGCAGTGCTCTCCTCGTGCGACATCACAAATTCCTGAATACACTCTTCCTTGCCGGTGTGTGCACGAAGCTCCTCCACGTAATACGGGTTAGGCAAGCATCGTACGTCAAACACAAGATCCGCATCCGACGGAATTCCTTCTCGGAAGCCAAAGGACATCGCGCGCACTAGCATCGTATCACGTTTCGGCTCCTCAGACAAGAGGTTCAGAATCTGTGTTCTAAGCTGCTCCGCAGTCATGGACGAGGTGTCGACTTCAAAATCGGTACGACTCTTCGTCTCCTTAAGGAATTCTCGCTCGCGTGCGATTGCATCCTCCATCGAAATCAGCTCACCCTCCATGAGCGGGTGTCTACGTCTTGTAAACTTAAAACGATTGATCAAGGTCTGATCGTCCGCCTCCAAAAAGAGCAGTCGGTACGGGTACTTCTTCCGATTCAGCTCTTGCATCGCTTCGTAATAATCGTCGAAATTGTCTTTGCCTCGGACATCGACAACGGTAGCAAGCTTTGTCTCCTGCATGTTGTCCGTCATGCCGTAGATATCAGCGAAGCTCACGAGAAAACGCGCAGGCAGATTATCGACACAGTAATAGCCCATGTCTTCCAGCGCGTGTATAGCCACGGATTTTCCGGCTCCGGACATTCCGGTCACAATGATAAGTGCCATGCATTTTCCCTCCATGTAAAGAAAAACTTTAAGAGTGTTCTCCTAAAGTCTTTCCTTTTGTTCTTTATTGATATTTCTGAGCCAACTGCATACGAACCAGGGCACGGCGAAGTGCCAATTCAGCGCGTACATGGTTGGTTTCTCCTTCTGCGCTCAAGCGACGCTCTGCACGAATGCGCGCTTCTTCCGCACGGTGATAATCGATCTCGTCCGGCCACTCACACGCCTCGGAAAGAATCACAATTTCATCCTCGAGAATGGTCGCAAAGCCTTCCAAAAGGGAAGCTTCCTTCGTCTCGCCGTCCTTCGTAATGCGCAAAATGCCCGGTGCAACGATGGTAGTGATCGGAATGTGCTTTTTGTACACACCAATCTCACCCTCGGTAGTCACAAACTCTACGAGGTCGGCCTCTCCCTCGAAAAAGATACGGGTCGGAGAGTATACCATCAGCTTTAGATACTTACTGCTCTCTGCCATATGCGTTCTTCACTCCTACTTGCTCTCGCCGGATACTCTCGCAACTACGTCCTCGATACCGCCGGCATTGAGGAAGTAACTCTCCGGAATCTCATCGTGCTTGCCTTCCAGAATCTCTTTGAAGCCCTGAATCGTGTCGCTAAGCGGTACATAACGTCCCGGCAAACCGGTAAACTGCTCTGCAACATGGAACGGCTGAGACAAGAAACGCTGAATCTTTCTCGCACGTGCTACCAACGTCTTCTCTTCCTCGGACAACTCGTCCATACCGAGAATCGCAATGATATCCTGAAGCTCCTTATAACGCTGCAAAATCTCCTGAACGCCACGAGCAACCTTGTAATGCTCCTCACCAACTACGCGAGGATCCAAGATACGCGAGGTGGACTCAAGCGGATCTACTGCAGGGTAAATACCAAGCTCTACGATGGAACGAGAAAGTACGGTCGTTGCATCGAGGTGGGCAAATGTCGTTGCCGGAGCGGGGTCCGTCAAGTCGTCCGCAGGCACGTATACAGCCTGTACGGAAGTGATGGAACCGTTCTTGGTAGATGTGATACGCTCCTGAAGAGCACCCATCTCCGTCTGCAAGGTAGGCTGGTAACCTACGGCACTCGGCATACGACCAAGCAAAGCAGACACCTCAGAACCTGCCTGAGTGAATCGGAAAATGTTATCGATGAACAGAAGAACGTCCTTTCCGCCCTTGTCACGGAAATACTCTGCCATCGTAAGTCCCGTAAGACCTACACGCATACGTGCTCCCGGCGGCTCATTCATCTGTCCGAAAATCATCGTTGTCTTGTTGATAACGCCGGACTCAATCATCTCGTAGTACAAGTCGTTACCCTCACGAGTACGCTCGCCTACGCCGGTAAATACGGAATATCCACCGTGCTCGGTTGCGATATTCGTGATCAACTCCTGAATGAGTACGGTCTTACCTACACCGGCACCACCGAACAAACCGATCTTACCACCCTTCTGGTAAGGACACAGAAGGTCTACGACCTTAATACCGGTCTCCAGAATCTCTGTCTCGGTAGACTGCTCCGCAAACTCCGGTGCATCTCTATGAATCGGGTAGTACTCAACGCCCTCCGGTGCCGGCTTCTCATCGATCGGCTGTCCGAGTACGTTAAACATACGTCCCAAGGTGTTCTCACCTACCGGAACCGTAATCGGCGCACCGGTTGCAATGGCTTCCATGCCACGTACCAATCCGTCTGTCGGTCCCATAGCGATACAACGTACGGTGTCGTCGCCCAAATGCTGTGCAACCTCCACGGTAAGCTCCTCGCCATTCGTTCTCTTGATGCGAATTGCATCATAAATCTCAGGAAGATTGCCTTCACCGAACTTAATATCCAGAACGGCGCCGATAATCTGTATTATCTTTCCTGCGGTCTTATTCTCCACGGCTCTCTTCTCCTTCTTCGCTAATCATCTAGAGCATTTGCTCCGGCAATAATCTCAGTCAATTCTTGCGTGATGGAGCTCTGTCTTGCTCTGTTATACTGTAGGGACAGATTCGAAATCATCTCCTCTGCGTTGTTCGTTGCATTGTCCATTGCCTGCATACGTGCACCGTTTTCACTTGCCAAAGACTCTACGATAGCTCCGTAGATCTCTCCGCTGACGTACTTCGGAATAATCACGCGAAGTGTCTCCTCTGCGTCAGGCTCGAAGTTCATAAGTGCTGCAGCCTCCTCGTGAATTGCCGCTTCACCGAGTTTGTCGTCGGTCGGCAGCAGCTTAATCATCGTAGGAATCTGACTTACGGTGTTGCGGAACACGGTAAATGCAATATAAATCTCACCAATCGTGCCTTCTTCGAACGCGTCCATTACGTCTTGCGCAATATCGGATGCATCGCTATAGAGCGGGCTGTTCATTGCTTCGGAATAATCCTTCACAATCTCGTAGCCACGTCTGCGCAGCGCGTCTCGTCCTTTGCGTCCGACGGAATAGATCAGCAGCTGATCCTGCGGAATTCCACAATTCAAAACCATCTTGACCACGTTGGCATTGTAGCCGCCGGCCAAGCCTCTGTTCGAGGTAAGAACAATGATGGCTTTCTTCGCATTCGGCTTGTCCGCTGTGTACTTCTCGCGCACCTCGGGAGTTGCCTTTGCAAAAATAGTGGAAATCGTCTGGTACAGATGATTGAAGTACGGCTTTGCTTCCTCCGCTCTGCCCTTAGCCTTCTGTAGCTTTACGGTGGAAACCAGCTTCATAGCCTTCGTAATCTGACCGGTGCTTTGGATACTGCTTCTACGTCTCTTTATATCTCTCATTGAGGCCATAGAATGATTCCTCTCTTACCTAATTACTTAAGAAACGAAGCCTTGCACTCACGGATTGCCTTCGTCAGGGCCTCCTCGCACTCAGCGTCGATTTCACGCTTCTCACGGATCGATGCGGGTACTTCGGGATACTTAGAAGCTACATACTCGAACAGCTCCTTCTCGAACTCCTGAATCTGATCTACCGGAATGTCCAAAAGATACTTCTTCGTAGCCGCGTAGATGATAATAACCTGATTCTCTACGGGCATCGGCTGATACTGAGGCTGCTTCAAAATCTCGCGAATACGCTCACCCTGTGCAAGCTTTTCCTTCGTGTCCGCATCCAAGTCGGAACCGAACTGTGAAAATGCTGCAAGCTCGCGGTACTGTGCCAACTCGATACGAATCGGACCTGCAATCTTCTTCATAGCCTTAATCTGTGCCGCACCACCTACTCGCGATACAGACAAACCTGCATTTACCGCAGGGCGGAAACCGGAGTTGAACATCTCGGTCTCAAGGTAAATCTGTCCGTCCGTGATGGAGATTACGTTCGTCGGAATGTACGCCGAAACGTCACCGGCCTGCGTCTCAATGATGGGAAGTGCGGTAAGAGAACCGCCGCCCAGCTTGTCGGACAATCTAGCCGCACGCTCCAAAAGACGACTGTGGAGGTAGAATACGTCACCCGGATAAGCCTCACGTCCCGGAGGTCTCTTGAGCAGCAAGGAAAGCGTACGATATGCCGTAGCATGCTTACTCAAATCGTCGTAAATAACGAGTACGTCCTGTCCGTTCTCCATCCACTCCTCGCCGATTGCACAGCCTGCATACGGCGCAATGTACTGAAGCGGTGCAAGCTCACTTGCGGTCGCCGCAACGACCGTCGTATAATCCATAGCACCGTACTCTTCCAAGGTCTTAACGATGTTCGCAACCGTCGATGCCTTCTGGCCGATGGCTACGTAGATACACTTCACGTTCTGACCCTTCTGGTTAATAATTGTATCGATTGCAATTGCCGTCTTACCGGTCTGTCTGTCACCGATAATCAACTCACGCTGACCTCTTCCGATCGGAATCATCGAGTCAATTGCCTTAATACCTGTCTGCAAAGGCGTGTCTACGCTCTTTCTTGCGATAACGCCGCTTGCTACACGCTCAATCTGGCGGAACGAATCTGCCTGAATAGGACCCTTGCCGTCGATAGGCTGTCCCAGTGCGTTTACTACTCGACCGAGCATTACATCGCCGACGGGAACCTCTACTACACGACCGGTCGTCTTTACGGTGTCACCCTCGCGAATCGCCGAGGAATCACCGAGCAATACTGCACCTACGTTGTCCTGCTCAAGGTTCATGACCATACCATAAACCTCGCCGGGGAACTCAAGGAGCTCACCCTGCATCGCATTTTCCAAGCCATGAATACGTGCGATACCGTCAGCTACCTGAATAACTGTTCCAACGTCGGATACAACAAGCCTTGCACTATATCTTTTAATCTGCTCTTTAATAACGGAACTGATTTCTTCCGGTTTCAAATTCAAAGCCTTGTACCTTCCTTTTTCGAATTCTATATGACGTTCTGTCGGCCTCTATACCTGAAGCTGCAAAAGATCCTTTTGCATGCTTGCAAGCTGCGTCCGAATGCTGCTGTCCATAACACGGTCGCCGATGCGAACAACGATTCCGCCGATCAAGGACTCGTCGATGCTGTAGTGCATCTCGAAGCTCTCATAGCGAGTTGTCTCAATCAAACGCTGCAGCAAACGCTCCTTCTGCTCCTCGGGCATCGGGCGCGGAGTCGTAATGTATGCGATACCGATTCGCTTGTACTCCTTCACCTCTGCCTCGTAGGCATCCAGGATTGCCGCAATATCATTTTGTCTTCCGTTTCTTACGGTAAGAATCAAAAAGCCGGTCATGTCGTCACTGACTCTTCCACGGAAGCACTCTTCTGTAAATGCTTCCTTCTCTTCCATAGCGATCTTCGGATGATTGTACAAGCTAAGAAGCTCGGGAGTGTCCTCAAGTACCTTACGTACTACTGTGGCCTCCTCCAACATCGCCTCCAGCTGTCCCTTTTCCAATGCCAATTCAAACAGCGCATGGCCGTAAGTACTGCTAACTACTCCTGCCATGTATGTTCACCCATTTCCTTTAGCACGTCATCCACGATTGCCGCCTGCTTCGTATCGTCCATCTCACCGGACACGAATCTGCCTGCCATCTCTTTGGCTACGGCAACCATCTCTGCCTTGATCTCGTCCTTTACCTTGTTCTTCTCAAGGGCAATCTCGCGCTCCGTGCGCTCTTTGATTCTTGCTGCCTCCGCGTGTGCCTCGTTCACGATAGCCTCCTCGCGGCGCAAAGCCTTCTTCTTGCCCTCGCTCAAAATCAAATCAACGTCTCTGTCTGCCTGCTTCAAGCGTGCATCGTACTCAGCCTTGAATTCCATGGCTTCTTCTTTTTCCTTTGCAGCGGCAGCCAAATCACCCTCTATTCTCTCACGTCGCTTCTGCAACAGATTTCTTGCGGGCTCAAAGACCAGATACGATACCAAAAAGAACAGAAAGAACATGGCACAGCCTGTGATCACAGCATCAAAGAGGGTCTGCGGATCCAATCCAAAGATTCTGTTTAGCAGACTCTTTTCGGAAGCACCGGTTTCCAAAACCATTAGTTGTGCTGTCAATAAAGCTTTCACGTTACTTCCTCCATCCTAAATTCTCTTTTATACCGCCCGATTAGATCAACGGATTTACGAAGAGCAAAAGAATGGCTACAACGAGGGAGTACAAACCGGTCGTCTCTGCTACGGCCTGACCGAGAAGCATCGTACCCATAACGGTACCTCTTGCACCGGGATTACGACCAACTGCTGCAGCACCCTGTCCTGCGGCATAACCCTGACCGATACCGGGGCCCATACCTGCGATCATTGCGATTCCTGCACCGAGTGCGGAACAACCAGCGATAAATGCGTCATTAAAGATTTCCATAGATGTGATCCTCCTAAAAATGTTTCATTGTGTTGTTATCTCTATTCCTCGAATGTATTCGAGATAAATACCATCGTCAGCATACAGAATACGTACGCTTGAATAGCACCTGAGAACAGGTC
>JAZRJF010000037.1:0-17722 GCA_045645665.1 Lachnospiraceae bacterium
AACGCCTCCTCAATCAAGGCATAATCCGTGAATGGGTAAATGCAATAGCCATTGATGTAATTCGCACATTCCTCGCCGAGCAAAATCTCGATGCCGTAGCGGTCGGTCAGCATTTGCGCGCGGTCCTTAAGCGGCTGCAGCGCAGCACTCAGCGTGCCGGGCGAGAAGAAGTTGAGGTCGACCTCGTGCGACACCTCAAGTGACGGGCGCGTGCCCTCCTCGTACATGCTGATCAAAATGCTCGTGTCTGCCGTAGACGCGCTGTCGGGCTCCCACACGTAGAAGCTTTGAGCGTCGAGACTACCAAGCATCAGAAGATAGCGTGAGTCAGAAAGGGGAAGGCAATCGATATAATACGTCTCTCCCGCGGACTCGGTGGGGACACGAACGGAGCCTATCAGCGACGTGGTCGCGATATCAAACAGCGACAACGCCATATGATCTTCAAAATAGTGAACAAACAAAATCCGATTGTCCTTTAAAATATAAGGACTGGGATAGAGTGCGTCTCCGACGAGGGAAGTGGCATCCGTAAAATCAAATTGCGCCAAATGCCCGTCGCGACTTGCAATCCAGCGCGTCGTCAGCAACAGCTCGGGGTCGAAATTGGCCTCGAGATACGTACCGTTGCGAACCTCGGCGAAGGAATCGTAAGGAGGAGCAATGTAGAGGACCTCCATTGTCTGAGCATTTACCACGAGAGAATAGGTTTCCAAATCGCCGGCCATTGCGTGCACAAGCAAAAAGTCGTTGCCGTCGGCATCCGTAATGACGCCGTCAAGTGTGGAGAGACGAAACTTCGAAATGGTTAGTATCTCTTCCTCGCCGGCCTCGTTGTAGCGATGCAGTGTGGGAACGGGATCCTCGTTGATGAAATAGCAGCGCTTCCCGTCCTCCGTATAGAGCACCGTGTGTACAGAATCGCCGAAGCTGTAGCGGTTGCTTTCCTCAAGGTCGCGAGAAATCAAAGCGAAATGCCGCAGCTCGTTGTCCCCGTAGGAAGCCAATTGAACACCGTCGCCGAACGAATGAAACGTGTCAAATTGCCCATATTCTTTCGTACGAAGCGTTCCGTCGGAGGAAAATGAGGCCAAAATCGTTCGGAGCTCTGAGTCGGTGTCCTCCTCGAAGTACGTATCCTCCGTCATCGGATCCGTAGACGTGGAATATTGAAGCAATACGCCCTCCTCGTCGCAAATGAACAGCTCGAGATTTAGCAGATAAGCGGAATCCACCTTTGCATTTGCGGGAATGTGCGCGAACAGCTTGAGGTCACCCGCCTCGGTCACGTCATTTCCGCCGGGATAATACTCATAGCCCTCGATTCCGAGAGGGTTGCCTTGGCCAAGCGCCGTCAGCGGAGGAATCGTCGGTGTCGGAGAGGCGGTTGGAGAAGGCGTCGCGGTTGGAGCCTCGGTCGCCGTTACGGTCGGTGACACGCTCGCTTCCTTATTCGAGTCGCCACGACCCCCGAGGGCGAGCACTAAGACGATTGCGACAATGGCAATCAGCGCGCAAATGCCGCCAATCATCATTCCGAGGCGCAGCTTGCCACCGGTCCGAGTCTTTTCGTTGGTCGGTTCTTCGGGAAATGTCGTACTCATAGTTCATTCTCCTTCGTAATATTATCGTCCGCGCCGCAAAAATGCGCGGATAAGATCCTTTTGCCTCGGATGCTGCGCGCAATGATCGCACAAAATCGAATCCACCTCGCGAAAACCACGCAGCAGCTGCAAAGAACACCGATTCAGCGAATTCTTCGTAGCTAAAAAACAACGAAAGCGGTCGCACATTCGCATCACATCACCCCCTCTGTCCCATTCTATGCGCGGGGGCACGAGAAGGTGAGGGAACGCGCCTCGGTTTTAGCTTGGCAGCCTTGGCACGTGACTCCGTTGCCGGTCGTTAGGTTTGCCGGCAGTGGTGTATGGCTTCGCGCAGTTTTGCATTCCTTGCTGTGTTAGCTCCGCGCACCGATTCTTGAACTGTATGATAGTTGAGGGCTTCTGTAGATAGAACAGGCCCTTCGCGACAAGGCACGTGCGTGGGATGCAACGGTTTTAGGAGCATTTTGCACTGTTTGAGGAGCACCCCTCTTGTGGGTGCGACGAGTTTGCAAAAATGCTCCGTCAAAAACAGTGACCGCATCCTGCGCCGTGACAGCGGGGGAATGTTCTGCTACAGAAGCCCTCAATTACATGCTTCAAAATCGCGCGGAGCTTAGACCGCTACGGCGTTGAACTGCGCGGAGCTTAGAACCCCGGCGGAGCTAAGACCGCTGCGGCGGAAATGCGACGAGGCGGCAAATCGGATTGCCCATAGACGAGAAGCGCTCTTCGTACTCGGTCATGATATTGCCTTCGTTGAACATGCTGTTATGCAGGTCGCGCGTCACATCGGACAGCGTCCAGCCGGCCTCCATTACTTGCTCCAAAGAAAATTCAAACAAATCCACGTTGTCCGTCTTAAAAGCGACATAGCCCTTCGTCGGCTCGAGGAATTGGCGGTAACGCTTCAAAAAGCGCTCCGAGGTAAGGCGTCGTTTGGCATGACGCTCCTTCGGCCAAGGGTCGGAAAAGTTAAGATAGATGCGAGCGACCTCATCCTCCGCGAAGATGTCGCAGATGTCCTCGGCGTCAAAACGCAGAAATCTCAGGTTCGGAAGCTGAAGCTCCTCCTGCTTTTCCAGTGCACGCAAAAGAACGCTCGAGTATTTTTCAATACCGACATAGTTGATGTCCGGATTGGCGATTGCAAGGCCGGTGATAAACTGACCCTTACCCATGCCGATTTCGATGTGAATCGGGTTCGTGTTGCCAAAGACGGCAGCCCACTGACCCTTTTTCTTCTCGGGCTCCTGCACAACGTGCGGATTCACGAGCATTTCCTCTCTTGCGCCCGGTATATTTCTAAGTCTCATAAATTATCCTCCCGGAAAATGTTCCGTTTAATACAGTGTTCCGTCGTAGTACTGTAGCAGCAAGCCGACCACCTCAGAGTAGCTGAGCTTGCCGGACGCCACGCCATTTGCCTGCAGTGTTGTATCGGTAAAGGAGTCCGAAATCTTGTCCACAACATCCGTCGAAATCACAGCATCCTCCTCGACCTCCTCCCACGTCTCGGGAGTGAGAAATACGCTGTCCGAAAGCACGAGCTCGTTCGGAGAAAGCGGAGCATAGTCGCCACCTGCGTCGAGCGCCTCTTGAACGTCTGTCGACAGATAGCCGAGCACGCCCAGACAAGCGCTATATTGCAAAAATGCATCATCGCTCTCGATACAAGCGACGTATGCGAGGAAGTTGGCCTCATTTTCTAAGATAAAGCCGCGAACATGCGACAGCTCGTGGCACATCACCTCGGGGTAGTTGGCGGCGTACATCAAGCCGTTGACATTTGCCTCGAGCGAGAACGGAAAATACACGCCCGCCGTGTACGACTGACTCATCAGCTCCGATGCGCGAATCGTCTTAACCTGCGGATACCAGCCGTCCAGCTTCGGGTAACGTCTGCCGAGCTTTTGCATCGCCTTGATGCAAGCGTCCTCGGTCTTCTCCATATCGATTAGGAGAAGGTCGTGCTCGTCACGTTCGAAGGTGGTGGACAGAGCATTTGCCTGTTGCACGACGTAATTGTACACCGCAACCAGGTCCTCGCCGGTATATTCGCGCGCCTCGACCTCCGGATTCGGGTCCAGCGGAGTGCAGTGGTAAAGGACGAAGCAATTGAGCGTCATCACAATGGCCACATCGAGCACGGCCGCGAGGAAGAAGCGGTAAAATGATCGAATTCCGAAGTACACTCCCGGCGCTTTGCGCTTGCGCTTGACAAGCACCATCGGAATCCACAGGATGAGCGCCACGCCTACGAGAATGCACGCGATGACAAGTAGCACCTCGCCCACGGAAAACGGGAAAAGGGAAGTGATGCGCCCGTAAATGTTGAGCCAAATCGGAAAGACGTATCGGCTGTACCAGTCACACCAAGCGGGACTGCACCAAGCCAGTATATTGAGGGCAAGAAGCACGGCGACAAGAATGCCTACGCAATACCAGTAGTCGCGGGTGTCGCGTTTGCGGTAGCGCCTTGCCGGAGAAGCCTTCGAACCGCTGCGCGAGCCGGAGCTACTGCGGTTGCCCGAGTTACTGCGGTTGCCCGAGTTGCTACGGGGACCTGAGCTTGCGCTGCGACTACCCGAACCACTACGCGAGCCGGAGCTGCTACGGTTGCCCGAAGAGCTGCGACTGCCGGAGCGACTGCCGCTACCGCCCGAGCTTGAGCGACTGCGACTACTCGAACCGCTGCTCTGTCTGCTTCGATTGTTGCTTCCTCCTGCCATAAATTCACCTCACAAATTCTATCCGATGTGCGTTCGACACATCGTTCAATCAAGTATATCACAGTTCCGCGAAAATGCATAGAACAAATCCGCTCGTTGCACATTTGCGCAAGATTTGTTATGATGAAAGAAGGGCATCTTGCCGACCTACCATCCGCAGAAAGGAGAACACCCGATGACATTGTTGGAACGACTGCAGCAGTACAGAGACAGCGACATTTGCGCGATGCATATGCCGGGGCACAAGCGCTTGAGTCCGTTGATGCCGGAGCTGTACGGAATCGACATAACGGAGATCGACGGCTTTGATAACCTCCACGATGCGCGGGGGATTCTGAAGGACGCGCAGGAGCGTGCGGCGCGACTGTTCGGAGCGGATCGGACTTGGTTTCTCGTAAATGGTAGCACATGTGGCTTGCTGGCGGGCATTTTCGCAGCAACGAAGCCGGGCGATACGGTGCTTGTGGCGCGAAATTGCCACAAGGCGGTGTACCATGCGCTTGCGCTGCGCGGTTTGAAGCCGATCTATCTCTATCCGAAACGAACGGACGGCGGCTATGCCGGAGCGACCTCGCCGGAGGAGGTACGTGAGGCGCTGGCGCAGACCGGTGCAAATGCGTGCATTATCACTTCGCCGACCTACGAGGGCGTTGTTTCGGACATTCATGCGATGGCAAATGCCTGTCACGAGAGGGGCGCGGTGCTCATTGTCGACGAAGCGCACGGAGCGCATTTGCCGCTTTTGCAGGACCCGGCAGGAGTGACGGAGCAGTCCGGCGAAGCGAAGCAGTCCGATGGATTGGAGCAGCGAGACAAAGTAGAGCAGTCCGAGGTGCATTTTCCGAGTAGTGCGCTTTCGCTTGGAGCGGATGTTGTCGTACAGAGCGTGCATAAGACGTTGCCGGCACCGACACAGACGGCGCTACTGCATGTAATGGGCGAGCGTGTGGCGATGGAGACGGTCGAGCAGTATTTGGCGGTGTTTGAGACGAGCAGTCCGTCGTACCCGTTGATGGCGGGCATCGATCTGTGTATGGAGTGGCTCGAGACCGAGGGCGAAGCCGCGGCGGAGGCGTATCGAAAATGCCTCGGAGCATTTTACGAGGAAGCGCGCGAATTGCGGAATTTGCAGGTGCTTTCCGCGGAGGGACGAGACCCCGGGAAGGTGCTTCTGTCAGCAAAATGCAGGATGACAGGCAGACAAATATATGATATACTAAGGAACAGGTTTGGCGTCCAGCCGGAGATGGCGACGGAGGACTATTGTCTTTTGATGACGTCGATTTGCGACGGCGAGGAGCAGTTCCGACGAGTGCTTGACGCACTTCGAACGATGGACGACGAGCCGACAGACGCTTTCGAGAAGGACGAGTTGCCGGACGAAGCGGAACCGACAGCCGACCGACAGGCAGGAGAGGGAGAGTTAGACGATGCATTTCCCCATGCGGTGGCCGTATGCCCGATGATGGAGGCGTTGACGGCACCGAGACGGCGTGTGCCGATTGCTTCGCTTACGGGGGATGAGGTGTCCGCGGAATGGGTCGGAGCGTATCCGCCGGGAATTCCGTTGATTGCACCGGGTGAGCGAGTGAAAGAGGTGCTTTCGCGACTGAATAGAGAAGTACGAGTTGGTAATATAGGAGAAGAGCTATGGGTAAGTTGTATCTCGTAATGGGAAAGAGTGCGACGGGCAAGGACCACATTTTCAAAGATGTTGTGGCCGGTTGTCCGGCAAAGCTGAGAACGGTGGTGCCGTATACTACGAGACCGCGCCGTGTCAATGAGACAGAGGGCGTGGAGTACCATTTTGTCAGCGAGGAGCTCATGCACGAGATGGAGGCGCAGGGACGTATCCTGGAGTGTCGCTGCTATGACACGGTGTACGGACCGTGGTATTACTTTACGGCAGACGACGGGCAGATTCAGCTTGAGGACCATAGCAGCATCGTAATCGTAACGCCGGAGGCATACCGACAGATTCGGGAGCACTTCGGGGAGGAGAACATTGTACCGCTGTATATTGAGGTAGACGATGGCGAGCGTTTGGCACGTGCGTTGAAGCGCGAGAGAAAGCAGCTACAGCCGAAATATGCGGAGATGTGCAGACGTTTTCTTGCGGATTGCGCGGATTTCTCCGAGGAGGTGCTTGCCGAGCTCGGAATTCACAAGCGATTTGTCAATATAGTGTATGACGACTGCGTGCAGGAGGTCATAGACGAGATTATGAGATATGAGGGTGAAGATGCTAAGCTTTCGTGACGTAATAGGACAGGGCAGGATAATCGAGCATTTGCAAAAGGCAATCCGCAACCGTCAGGTGTCGCATGCGTACATCTTCGACGGGCCGGACGGCGTCGGCAAGAGAATGGTGGCAGAGCGCTTTGCGGCGACGCTGCAGTGTCTCGAGGGCGGCGTGGAGCCGTGCGGGCGCTGCATGTCGTGTCGTCAGATGATGAGCGGCAACCAGCCGGACGTGAGCTACCTGACGAGGGAAAAGGAGCAGTACCGCGTGCAGGAGATGCGCGAGCAGCTGTGTGACCAGATGCCGATTAAGCCATTTGCCGGACCGTACCGCATCTTCATCGTGGACGAAGCCGAGCGACTCAATGAGCAGTCGCAAAATGCTCTGCTGAAGACGCTCGAGGAGCCGCCGGAGTACGGTGTGATCTTGCTTCTGACGAACAACAGAGAGACGCTGCTGCAGACGATCGTGTCCAGAGCGGTGACGCTTCCGTTCTTGCCGGTCGGCGAGGGTGAGCTGATGCGCTATTTGATGGAGACGGAGGAGCTGCCGGATTACCGAGCGAGACTTGTGGCCTCATTTTCCGGAGGATGCCCGGGCGTTGCAATGCAGTACGCGCATTCCGAGGAGTTTCAGAAGAGAAAGGACTATGTGTCCGCGCTGATGAAGGGGCTTCCGGACATGACAGAGGACCGTATGGCGGAGCTGGCCGAGCAATTTGCCGCCGACAAGGAAGGACAGACGACGAAGCTGGAGCTCATTTTGTTTTGGGTGAGAGATTTGATGATGGCCAAATCGACGGGACAGACCTCGCGACTGATGTATGCGGAGGACGCCGATCAGATTATGGAGCAGTCACGCCATGTGACGTATGAGGGATTACTGAAGATGCAACAGCAGCTGGACGAGCTGAGTGCAAAGCGTCGGGCAAATGTAAATATGACCACGGCATTTTGGATTTTGTTGATGCAGATGGGCGAGGCCCTGCGACAGGGACGGTAACGCCGTAGAATAGAGCAACAAGGAGGTCAATATGACATCAATTATAGGAGTTAGATTTCGTACTGCGGGAAAGGTATATTACTTTGCACCGCAGGGATTGGATATTCATCAGGGCGACCACGTTATCGTGGAGACGGCAAGAGGCGTAGAGTACGGCTATGTTGTGCTCGGCTGCCGTGAGATCGAGGACGAGAAGGTTGTTCAGCCGTTGCGTCCGGTAATGCGAATTGCGACGCCGGAGGATGACGATATCGCGGCAAAGAATCGCGATAAGGAAAAGGAAGCGCTTGCGATTTGCGCGGAGAAGGTGGCAAAGCACGGCCTCGATATGAAGCTCATCGATTGCGAGTACACCTTTGACAATAGCAAGGTGCTTTTCTACTTCACCTCGGACGGAAGAGTGGATTTCCGTGAGCTCGTAAAGGATCTCGCTCAGGTGTTCCGTACGAGAATCGAGCTGCGCCAGATCGGCGTGCGCGATGAGACGAAGATTCGCGGAGGAATCGGCGTGTGCGGCAGAGAGGTGTGCTGCCATGCGCATTTGTCCGAGTTCGTGCCCGTGTCCGTAAAGATGGCAAAGGAGCAGAACCTGTCGCTCAATCCTTCGAAGATCAGCGGAAATTGCGGTCGATTGATGTGCTGTCTGAAGCACGAGGAGGAGGCGTACGAGTATCTGAACAGCCGACTTCCGGGCATCGGTGACCGCGTAAAGACGGCGGACGGATTTTCCGGCGAGGTGTCGAGCGTCAATGTGCTCAAGCAGCTTGTAAAGGTAATCGTTCACGTGGACGGCTCCGACGGCGAGGAAAAGGAAGTACGCGAATACCCCGTGGAGCAGCTGCAGTTCCGCCAGAAGCGCCGCAAGGAGCGTGGCGAGATGGATGCAGACCTGCGTGCATTGGAGCTTTTGGAGAAGAAAGAGGGACAACACCTTGAATAACGAACAATACCGCGAAAGCTTTCTGCGAGAAGGCGAGCGGCTGGTAGACCTGGAGCGAAGCGGGCTGTGGCTCATTCAGCATCCGCAGAGATTTTGCTTTGGCATGGACGCGGTGCTGCTCAGTGCATTTGCCCATGCACGGGCAGGAGAGAGCGTGCTCGACCTCGGAACGGGAACGGGCATTCTTCCGCTGCTTATGTCGGCAAAGACGGAGGCAGCGTCGCTTACGGGACTTGAGATTCAGAAGGAAAGCGCGGAGATGGCGGCGCGCAGCGTGGAGCTAAATGCTTTGACGGACCGCATTCGCATCGTGGAGGGTGACCTGTGCGAGGCATCGAAGCTGTTCGGCCGTAGCCGCTTCGACGTGATCACGTGCAACCCGCCTTATATGACGGACGGTCACGGGGTGGAGAACCCCACGGACGCAAAGGCGATTGCGAGACATGAGGTGCTGTGTACGTTTGAGGACGTGGCGAGAGAGGCAGCGGCCTGTCTGAAGCCCGGCGGAAGGCTGTACATGGTGCATCGACCATTTCGCCTGGTTGAGCTGATGGTGACGCTGACGCGCTATGGGCTGGAGCCGAAGAGACTGCGGATGGTGCATCCGTATGTGGATCGCGAGCCGAATATGGTGCTTTTGGAGTGCGTTCGCGGAGGCAAGCGTCGTATTACGGTGGAAAAGCCGTTGATCGTATGGGACGCGCCCGACGTATATACGGCAGAGGTGCAGGAGCTGTACGGCTTTTAAGTGAGTTTGTGCGCGTGGGCGGCGAGGACGAACGCTGAATGAGTGCCGGTCGAGTGTCGGACATTACCGGGAAGGAGAAGGCAAATGCTGATCTTATGTGCAACTCCCATTGGGAATCTGGAGGACATGACGTATCGCGCGGTGCGAACTCTGAAGGAGGTCGATTTGATTGCCGCAGAGGATACGCGCAACAGCATCAAGCTGTTGAACCATTTTGATATTCATACGCCGATGACGAGCTACCACGAGCACAACAAATACGAAAAGGGACGCGAGCTTGTGGATAAGCTACTGTCCGGTATGGACATTGCGTTGATAACCGACGCCGGAATGCCGGGAATCAGCGACCCGGGTGAGGAGCTGGTGCGCATGGCATACGAGGCGGGCGTCGAGGTGACGGTTGTTCCCGGTGCGTGTGCGTGCGTGACGGCGCTTGTATTGTCGGGGCTTTCGACGAGACGCTTCGCATTTGAAGCATTTTTACCGACGGACAAGAAGAAACGCGCAGAGGTGCTCGAGCAGCTGAAGCAGGAGCAACGGACGGTCGTATTGTACGAGGCGCCGCATCGATTGGTAAAGACGCTGGATGAGTTGGCATCGGCATTGGGCGGTGAACGGCAGATTCGAGTGCTTCGTGAGCTGACAAAGAAGCACGAGGCCCGTTATGCGGGAACGATTGCCGAGGCGGTTCGGTATTATACGGAGCATGCGCCGAAGGGTGAGTGCGTCCTTGTGCTTGAGGGAATTGACCCGGAGGAGCTGGCGGCGCAGGAGCGCAGTCGCTTTGAGGAGCTGAGCCTTTCCGAGCATATGGAGAGATATCTCCGCGAAGGCGTTGATCGCAAGGAAGCGATGAAGCTCGTCGCAAAGGATAGAGGAATCAGTAAGCGCGACGTGTATCAGGCGCTTTTGGAGGAATAGAGCGAATAGTGCGTGGCAGCAGGCGACGAAATGCAGGCGAGCATTGTGTCACAGAGCGCAAGAGCCGAAAGGCCGACGAGTAACGTGCCACAGCAAGCAACAATCGCCTGAACAGAGTGAACATGTTAAAAATACAAAGCAAAAAGGCACCGAAATCGGTGCCTTCTTACTTTGATGCGATTGTGTGTATGCGAAACTAGATAATAAGCATTAATAACGCAATACGACGATTGGATTACTCCTCGATGATGCCTGCAAGGATAGCCATCTCACGAATGGTATCTCTGGAAACCAAACGATCTCTATACTTAATAAGATTCTCGCGGCTACCGGTGAAAAGGTCAGCGGGCTCATACTTTCTAAGGATAATCTTCTCATCCTCTACATAGATTTCAAGCTGATCTCTCTCTGCGCAATCAAGAGTTCTGCGCAACTCGATCGGCAACGTAATTCTTCCAAGCTCGTCAAGTCTTCTAACGATTCCTGTGTTCTTCATAACAGTACCCTCCTAATATTATTCATATAGCTTTACCCAAACGACGTTCTGTCACGTATAAGAGCAACAAGGCGTCGCTTCGTATACTATTGGTTGCTTCGATTATGATTTTAGCATATCATGTAAGCTGTGTCAATGGTTTGTTGTCAAAAAATATGCTATATTGAAGATTTTTTGACACTTGTGCGGCTCGAACGAGGCAATTGAGGTGATTTGGTCACATAAAAGACGGAAAATGCGACACGAGGACATAAGATTTCCCCGCTTCGTCGGTTTTAAGCAATGCATTTGGCGCATACGATAGACAAAAACGAAGGAGCTGCCATGCTTCATTATCTTTGGGCCGGCATGATTTTGCTCGGAATCGTGTACGGCTGCATCTCGGGAACGGCCGCCGCGCTCGGCAATCAGGCACTGGAATCGGCAAAGGAGGCGGTCAGTCTCGGCATTTCAATGGCGGGCGCGATGGCACTGTGGTCCGGCCTTATGGAGGTGGCGAGTGCGAGTGGTCTGCTTGAGCAAATGCTTCATCTATTAAGGAAGCCGCTCCGCTTTCTCTTTCCCGAGGTTCCCGCCGGACATCCCGCAGAGGAGGCAATCGCCACAAATCTTGTTGCGAACATTCTCGGGCTCGGCTGGGCAGCAACACCCGCAGGACTACGTGCCATGCGAGAGCTGCGTCTCCTGCAGGGAGAGCAAGAGGAGCCCGCTCGCGCCTCAACGGCGATGTGCACGTTTCTTATTATAAATGTATCCTCGCTTCAGCTCATTCCGGTTAACATCATCGCGTACCGCAGTCAGTACGGAAGCGTAAGCCCTGCTGCCATCATCGGCTTCTCGCTTGTGACGACAGCCTGCAGCACCCTCGTTGCAGTCATCTATGCAACACTGCGCCGCCGACACGAAGAACGCCGGGGCCGAGAGTAAGAACGCCGGGGTCGGTCTTCACATTTTTCTGACGTATCTTTATACATAGGTATTGAAACGGTTACTGTGGAAATGATAATACTAAGCACGCCGGTTCTCCCGCATTTTTTCTTGCTTGACATTCCATGGCGTGCGTGGTATAAATGAGCAGCGGCTCGACAGTGAACCGTTTGTGGAAAAAGTGGCTTATGTATCAATGAAGAGGATAAGGAATTCATTATGAACGGAAAGAGGACGGAAGTCGTCTTGGAGTATTTGCGTAAGCAGATTGTCGGACGAAACTTTATGTACGGCGTATTTTTGCTTGCTGTCCTTGTTGTTGCGCTGGATGCGCAGGTCGCAGGGGCGGTAGTGTTCTTGTATATGATTTCGGCAATGCTCATAATTAGCGATGACGTTATGCCAACGCTGCTGCCGTTCTTATTGGCGTGTGTATTTTTATCGACGATGTACGATTCTTATAACACGTTTATAAAGATTTGGTGGCTTGCGCTCCCGGCTATTGCGGCCGTTGTGTATCATTTTATTCGTTACAAGCGAGAGTTCAGCTACGGACCGATGATATACGGCTTGCTCGCAATCTCCGTGGCACTCATACTCGGTGGAGTCGGTATGATTCCGCTCGGCCAGTACTTCAACGGCATTAGCCTGTATTACAGCTTGGGTCTCGGAGTCGGCATGGTGGCGGTGTACCTGCTGCTGCGCGCAAGATATTCCGCGCCGAGAGATTACGATCAGTTAGAGTACGTCGCGTATGCGTTATATATGGTAGGCTTCTTTGCGGGCTTCGTCGTGCTCTTCCTATATACTAAGAAAATGGACGTGTTCCTCGAGACGCTCGAAGCACTTGAGCTCCCCTCGCGAAACAACTACGCGACATTTCTCATGTTCGCGTTGCCGTTCCCCTTCTATTACGCAACGAAGAAACGGCATCACATCCTCGCGGCGCTGTTTATGTACGGCTGTATCGTACTGACCGGCTCGCGCGGCGGACTTTTGTGCGGTGCGGTGGAGCTGGCGGCATGCTTTGTCTACCTCGCGTATGTAGACAAGGATGGAAGACGCTTCACAATCGGCATGCTCGCAGGACTTGTGCTGCTGGCGGTGATCGGTCATCCGATTATTCTGGCATTTTACGAATCCCGCAGTCATGACGGCGATTTCTTCAACGACCTCGGCGGACGAATTCCGATGGCGAAGAGAGCATTTGAATATCTGAAGGAAAATCCTCTGTTCGGTTCCGGCATCGGTTACCAAGGCAACACCGACATCTACTCGCCGAAAAAGGGCGCGTTGTGCTGGTATCATTCCATGCCGTTTCAGATTATCGGCAGCATGGGACTGCTCGGAGTCGTAACGTACGCCTACCTGTTCTGGCAAAGAGGAAAGATGATCTTGCTTGCAATCAAGCGCGTCGATGCCCTGAGCCTCGTGTTCGGCGTATCGTACTTCGGAATCTTCCTGATGTCCTGTTTTAACCCCGGCGAGTTTTGCCCGATGCCATATGAGTTTTTGGTAGTGCTTATGTTCGTTTTGCTCGAAATGAAGCACCTGGACACAAATAGGCGTTTACACTTTGTTAACAGGACTTGACGTAAAACACGTCGCAAAATGCGAAAAATTAACCCTGCGTTTTGGGTTTGTTCAAATTTTGTTCATATGTTCACAATTGAAAATGCACGAAAATAGCGCTAAAACCACTATATGTTGTGGTTTTGGCGCGTTTTTGCACTAAAAAGGAAAAAAACTTAGGCAAAACAGCGAAAAGGCGCTTGAAAACCTTGCATTCTTTATTGAAAAGTGATATTATGAGGTTGTGAAGAGAGAAGATGTGTACAAACAATGTACAGATTCATCCGCTCAAGGGTGATGCATTTGGTGTATGCGATTGTGAGATTGGAGGGGTTTTTCCCATGGCGGGTGAAGTGTTCCGGAGAAAGAAACGTCTGGGCGATATGCTGGTGCAGGAGCGAGTTGTTACAGAGGAACAGCTGCAGCAGGCACTGGAAGCTAAGAAGACAAGCAATAAGCGACTGGGTGAGGTTCTCGTAGAGCTGAACTTCACAACAGAAGAGCAGATTACAAGAGCTCTTACAAGACAGCTCGGAGTCGAGATGGTTAACGTAGCCACGATGACGATTCCAGAGGGCATCGTTGACCTGGTGAATCCGCAGATGCTTCGTAAGTACATGGTAATGCCATTTGCCTACGCTCCGAACAACCCGAACATCCTTCGAGTGGCAATGGCCGACCCGATGGATATGGTCGCACTTGACGACCTTGCAATGGTTACGAACCTTGAGATCGAACCGTTCATTGCAACAGCACACGATGTTATGGTCTGCATCGACCGATACTTCGGTAACGCCGAGGCACTCGATGCGGCTGAAGCATATACGAAGGAGCGCGAGGCCAAGATGATGGCCGGCGAGGAGGAAGAGGTCGATGAAGTCGGCGACTCCCCGATCGTAGTGCTCGTAAGAAACATGATTGAATCCGCAGCCCGTCAGAGAGCTTCCGATATTCACGTAGAAGCACTTGAGACGAAGGTTCGCGTAAGGTACCGTATCGACGGTGCATTATATGAACAGATTACCTACGACATCTCTTTGATGCCCGCAATCATCGCTCGATTGAAGATTATCGGCGGCATGGACATTTCCGAGAAGAGAAAGCCGCAGGACGGTCGTATCAGTATCGTAGTAGACCGTGTCGAATACGATATCCGAGTTTCTATCCTCCCTACATACTACGGAGAGAAATGTGTAATGCGACTTGCCATGAAGACAGCGCTTACACGTAACAAGAAGGACCTCGGTTTCTCGGATGGCGAGATGAAGGTATTCGACCACATCCTTTCTAACCCGCACGGAATCATCCTTGTAACCGGACCGACCGGTTCCGGTAAGTCCACAACGCTTTACACGGCGCTCAGTGAGCTGAACAAGGAAGACGTTAATATTATCACCGTAGAGGATCCGGTAGAGGCGAACATCAACGGTATCAATCAGGTACACGTTAACGTGAAAGCAGGTTTGACCTTCGCTTCCGCACTTCGTTCCATCCTTCGTCAGGACCCGGACATCATCATGATCGGTGAGATTCGAGACGGCGAGACCGCATCAATCGCCGTACAGGCGTCCATCACAGGACACTTGGTAGTAAGCACACTCCATACGAACAGCTCGGCAGCAACCATCGCCCGACTGCTCGACATGGGAATCGAGAGCTACTTGATCGCAGACTCTGTAGTAGGAGTTATCGCACAGCGACTTGTACGAAGACTTTGTCCGAAGTGCAAGAGAGAGCGATTGGCGAATGCAGAGGAGCGACGCGAGATGCACGTTCCGGACAGCGCAGGCGAAGTTAAGATCTTCGAGCCGGTTGGCTGCCCGTCCTGTAACAAGGGCTATAAGGGACGAATCGGTGTATACGAGATCATGGAGATTTCTCCGAGATTGAAGAAGATCATCTCGAACAGAGAAGACTCCGAGATTTTGAAAGCCGCAGCCCTGGAAGAGGGCATGAGCACACTGCGTATGAGTGCAGCGCGCTGCGTAATGCAAGGAATCACTTCCTACCCTGAGATGCTTCGAGTATCCTTCGAGGAGTAATCCGATAAGGAGCAAGAAGAATACAGGGGAGAAACGATAGGAGCAATGATATGAAAGAATTAGACGACATTCTACGAGAGGCCGTGGACAGACACGCATCCGACGTGCACATCACAGCCGGCAGACCGGTAATCTTCCGTATCGACGGAGAGCTTCGCCAGATGGACGACAACAAGCTGTTGCCCGAGCAGATCGAAGAGTTGGTAGTACCGCTTTTCGCTGACAACGACCGCTTGGTAGAGAACATGGAGAAGCAGGGCGAGATCGACTTCGCTTACTCCTTGTATGGAAGAGGCCGTTTCCGTGTGAACGTGTTTAAGCAGAGAGGCACGCTGGCCATGGTAATGCGACTCTTGCCGTTCAAGATTCCGGCTCCGAGAGAGCTTGGACTTCCGGCAGTCGTTCAGGAGCTGTGTCAGCGTAAGAGAGGACTCGTACTCGTAACCGGTGCAACCGGTTCCGGAAAGTCCACAACGCTTGCTTCCTTGATCAATACGATCAACAAGACATCCGCTAAGCACATCATTACGTTGGAGGACCCGATTGAGTACCTTCACCGTCATGAGAAGTCCATCGTAAACCAGAGAGAGATCGGTGGCGATACCGAGAGCTACGCAGGAGCCCTCAGAGCAGCACTTCGTGAGGATCCGGACGTTATTCTCGTAGGTGAGATGCGAGACCTCGATACGATCCAGACCGCGATTACCGCAGCTGAGACCGGACACCTCGTATTCTCCACACTCCATACGAACAGCGCAGCCGACACGATCAACCGTGTTATCGACGTATTCCCGCCGCATCAGCAGCAGCAGGTACGTGTACAGCTCGCAAGCGTTATCGAGTGCGTTATCTCCCAGCAGCTGTTGCCGATTCAGACCGGAAGCGGACGAGTTGCCGCATTTGAGGTCATGATGGGAACGAGTGCTGTGCGTAACCTGATTCGAGAGGGCAAGGCATTCCAGATTCCTTCCATGATTCAGACAAGCAAGAAGCAGGGCATGCAGTCTATGGACGATGCATTGTATAACTTGTATATCGGCGGATTGATCAGTGCAGAGAACTGCTTGACATTCGCACAGGACGCTATCGCGATGAGCAAGAAGGTAACGTTCTAGAACTTAGGAAGGGGAGGCTTACATGGCTACATATAATTATGTTGCGGTTGACCGACTCGGCAAGGAGAAGAAAGGCGCAATCGACGCCACGACTCCGGACCGCGCACAATCGATGCTGAAGGCAGAGGGCCTGATCCCTGTCAAGGTTACAGAGCAGAACATCTTCAGCAAGGATATTAACCTGGGCGGCTCGAGAGTCAGCAATCGAGACATGGCAATCTTCTGCCGACAGGTCGTAAGTATTATCAATGCCGGTGTTCCGATCATCGATGCCTTGGGCATGATGGAGGAGCAGACGGAGAACAAGAACTTCGCCAAGGCAATCGGCGAGGTCAAGACAAGCGTAGCAAAGGGCGAGACACTCGGCAACTCGATGCGTGCGAGAACGGACATCTTCCCGTCGATGATGATCAACATGGTCGACGCCGGTGAAGCATCCGGTAGTATCGACGTATCGCTCGAGCGTATGGCAACGCAGTTCGAGAAGGACGCGAAGCTTACCGGCCTTGTTAAGAAGGCAATGGTTTACCCGATTGTCGTACTTGTCGTAGCACTTGTTGTATGTGTCGTACTTCTTACTTACGTAGTACCGACATTCATGGAGATGTTCGCAGATATGGACATCAAGATGCCCGGAATTACATTGGCGGTTATGGCAGCCAGCGACTGGATGAAGGCTTACTGGTACGTACTTCTGGCCATCATCGTCGTAGCTGTAATCGGCATCAAAGCATTTGCCGCATCCCATACCGGAACGGTATTCCTCGCGAAGCTGATGATTACGATTCCGGCATTCAAGAACTTCACAGTAAAGTCTTCGTCTTCCAGATTGGCACGTACGCTGAGTACGTTGACGTCCTCCGGTATCTCGATGATTGATGCACTGGACATTACCTCGAAGACGATGAGCAATTACCTCTTTAAGATGGCATTGGTTGAAGCCAAGGAGGAAGTTAAGAAGGGTGTACCGCTTTCCGAACCGCTGAAGCGTTGCGGATTGTTCCCTCCGATGGTTATCCATATGACGAAGATCGGCGAAGAAACCGGTGATATGGAGTCCATGCTCAACAAGATGGCAGACTACTACGATGAAGAGGTTGAGATGGCAACTCAGGCACTCCTCTCCGCGATGGAGCCGGTTATCATCATCTTCATGGCAGGTATTGCCGGCGTCATCATCGGCGCAGTAATCGCACCTATGGGTGCAATGTACAGCGGACTTGATAACATCTAGTCCACGACAATCGAATTAGACGGCAACCGGAATAGGGACGGAAGCTGTTTAAGATATAGCCCGCCGCGGCTCACAGCGGCACGTAACATAACTAATTAATATTATATGAAAAAGGAGAACAAAGTTATGAAGAACAAGAAGAACATG
>JAZRJF010000038.1:0-19081 GCA_045645665.1 Lachnospiraceae bacterium
ATAGTGAAGTTTTTTTGATTTTGCTATTGCATTTTGATTCTGACCGTGCTATTATCGAGTAGTAACGTAGTTGGTTTTCGAAAGAGTGGGTTGAAAAATCCACTCTTTCTTAACGCTTAGGACATCTATTTGATTAGGAGAGTAGCATATGACGCAACGTGAACAGATAGAACAAAAGACCGAGCAGCTCATTGCGCCTTTGATTCAAGAGCATCAATTTGAATTGGTGGATGTTGAGTTTGTTAAGGAGGTCGGAACTTGGTATCTTCGTGCTTACATTGATAAGCCCGGAGGAATCACCATCGACGACTGTGAGCTGATTAGCAGAGCATTTAACGTAATTTTGGACGAAAAGGATTATGTGAATGTAGATAATTACGTGTTTGAAGTGAGCTCCCCCGGACTTACGAGACCACTGAAAAAAGAGAAGGATTACATTCGTAACATCGGAAAGCCGATTGAAGTTCGCTTGTTTGCTTCTCTCGACGGTTCTAAGGAAAAGGAGCTGACCGGCATCTTGGTTTCCTATACGGATTCAGATGTGACGATTGACTGTGACGGTACACAGCACACGATTTTGAAGAGCAATTTGGCCCTGATACGTCAGGCTTTTATCATGTAGAATACGATATATACAAGGAGGATACAGACATGGAAAAAGGAAATAAGGATTTGATCGAAGCATTGGACCTTATTGAAAAGGAAAGAGAGATTAGCAAGGAGATTTTGATTGAGACGATTGAAAATTCTCTTTTGGCTGCATGTAAGGATGAGTACGGAAAGTCCGACAACATTAAGGTGACGATCAATCGTGAGAACGGAGCATTTCACGTGTTCCAGGAGATGACGATTGTAGAAGAGGTTGAAGACAATGCTCTTGAGATTTCTCTGCCCGCAGCGCAGGCTAAGTTCCCGAAGAAGGCACTTGCTATCGGCGATGTTGTGGATATTGAGGTAACCCCGAAGGATTTCGGACGTATTGCTGCAGGTAAGGCTAAGCAGGTAGTCGTTCAGAAGCTTCGTGAGGAAGAGCGTAAGGTTCTTTACGGCCAGTACTGTGACAAGGAAAAAGAGGTTGTAACCGGTGTAGTTCAGCGATACATCAAGAAGAATATCATCATCAACCTCGGCAAGCTGGATGCTACACTTACGGAAAGTGAGCAGATCCGCGGTGAGTCCTTCCGTCCCGGCGAGCGCGTAAAGGTATACGTACTTGAAGTTAAGGACACCACGAAGGGTCCTCGTATCACGGTATCTCGTACACATCCGGATCTCGTTAAGAGATTGTTTGAGAGCGAGGTTTCCGAGGTGGCTGACGGTACTGTTGAGATTAAGAGCATTAGCCGTGAGCCCGGTGCTCGTACGAAGATGGCTGTATGGTCCAACAATGTGAATGTTGATGCAGTCGGTTCTTGTGTAGGAGTGAACGGTTCTCGTGTAAATGCGATTGTTAATGAGCTTCGCGGTGAGAAGATCGATATCATCAACTGGAGCGAGGATCCCGAGACGTTGATCGAAAATGCGCTTTCTCCTGCAAAGGTTGAGTCCGTTGAGGTTGACTACGAGGAAAAGAGCGCAAGAGTTATCGTTCCCGATTATCAGTTGTCTCTTGCAATCGGTAGAGAGGGTCAGAATGCAAGACTTGCCGCTCGTCTTACCGGCTACAAGATTGATATCAAGAGCGAATCTCAGGCATATGGTGAGTAAGAAGGTGAGTAAATGACGACTAGAAAGATTCCTCTGCGCAAATGTACCGGCTGTGGAGAGATGAAATCAAAGAGAGAATTGATTCGTGTCATTCATACTCCGGAGAATACGATTGAGATTGATCTTACCGGAAAGAAGAATGGTCGCGGTGCATATCTATGTAACTCCGCAGAGTGTCTTACTCTTGCGAAGAAACAAAGAGCAATTGAGCGTTCTCTCAGCACTGCAATTCCTGACGATGTGTGGCGTCGGTTGGAAGAGGAGATGATCAATCAGCATGAATAAGCAGCGCATATATTCTATGCTTGGTATCGGCAAGAAGGCCGGAAAGGTAGCAAGCGGTGAGTATAAGACGGAAGAAAGTATAAAGAGTGGCATTTCTTCATTGGTTATCATTTGTGAAGATGCTTCTCAGAATACAAAAAAGAAGTTTACAAACATGAGCACATATTACGAGGTTCCGTGCGTTATGTATGGAACTAAAGAGGAAATCGGTCATGCAATCGGACAGGAATTTCGTGCAGTTGTATCCGTAAACGATACCGGTATTGCCAAAAAGATTGCAGACTATCTTAACGTTGGAGGTAAACAGAATGGCGAAAATTAAAGTTGCTGATTTGGCTAAGGAGATTGGCGCACCCGCAAAGGATGTCATGTCATATTTGCGTGAGAAGGGCGTTGATGTCAAGTCATTTAGCAGTATGGTTGACGAGGAAGGAATTAAGATCGCTGAAGCTTTTTATGGTCCCAGAAAGGAAAAGAAGCCTGCGGAACCGAAGAGACGAGCACTTTTTGATGCCTCCGGCAACCCGATCAAGCGTAAGTTTGACGAAAACGGAAAGCCGTTGCCGATCACGGGCCCCGTCTTTGATGCTGACGGTAAGCCTGTTCAGATGCGTAAGCAGCTGTACGATGCAGACGGAAATCCGATTAAGAGAAAGTATGATGCAGATGGCAATCCGCTCCCGATTACGGGTCCTGTATACGATGCAGACGGAAATCTTGTTCAGTTGAAGAAGCGTTCGTCCGATGCAGGAAAGGATTCTGCTGAGACAAAGGCTAAAAAGCCGGTAGAAAAGGCAGAAGCTCAAGAAGCTCCTGCAGTTGAGACGAAAAAAGAGTCCGAAGCAAAGGTTGAGAAGGCGCCTGAAGCAGCAGCTCCGGTTGTTTCTCAGCCCGAAGAGCTTGTTCAGAAGCCGGCGGAGAAGGCACCTGAGAAGTCCGTTGAAAAGACTGTTGACAAGCCGGTTGAAAAGCCTGTAGAGAAGGCACCGACAATGGAGCGCAAGCCCAGAGAGGCTAGTGTTGAGCGTAAGCCGCGTGAAACAACTGATAACGCTCCTCGCAGACCTCGTGAGGGTGGCCAGGGCAACTACGGTGACAGAAGACCTCGCGAAGGTGCACAGGGTAACTACGGCGATAGAAGACCTCGTGAAGGCGCACAGGGTGGCTATGGCGACAGAAGACCTCGTGAAGGCGCACAGGGTAACTTCGGTGACAGAAGACCTCGTGAAGGTGCACAGGGCAATTTCGGTGATAGAAGACCTCGCGAAGGTGCACAGCAGGGTGGCTTCCGTAGACCTGCAAGCGCTACCGGCGCAGGAAATGGCTATAATAACAACCGTGGCTTTGACAAGGGCGGTTTCGATAAGGGCGGCTTTGACAAGGATCGCGATAACGATCGCAAGGTATTTTCCAAGAAGAACGATCAGCGTAGCAGCTCTAGTTCCATCAAGGCTGATTTCAGCAATGAGATCACAAAGGAACAACGCGCAAGCGCTTACAATGACAGAAATCGTGACAAGAATCGCAACAGCCGTAACTTCGATAGAGACAATGAGATGTCTCGCGATGGCAAGAAGGGTGCAAGCAAGAAGAAGGATCCGAATCGTAAGGGTGCATTTATCATGCCGAAGCCTGTTGTCGTAAAGGAAGAGGATCCGAACGAAATCAAGACGATTGTAGTTCCCGAGATGATTACGATCAAAGAGCTTGCGGATAAGATGAAGCAAAATGCCGCAGCAATCGTTAAGAAGCTTTTCTTGGCAGGTAAGCTTGTTAATGTTAACACCGAGATTACCTTTGAAGAGGCCGAGGAAATCGCACTTGAGTACAACTGCATCGTTGAGAAGGAAGTTGTTGTTGATGTAGTAGAAGAGCTTATGCGTGACACTGAGGATTCCGAAGAGACTCTTATGGATAGACCTCCGGTTGTCTGCGTAATGGGTCACGTTGACCACGGTAAGACGTCCATCTTGGATGCCATTCGTTCTACTCATGTTACTCAGCGTGAGGCGGGTGGTATTACACAGCACATCGGTGCTTATATGGTAGAAAAGAACGGTCAGCAGATTACGTTCCTTGATACTCCCGGACATGAAGCATTTACCGCTATGCGTATGCGTGGTGCTATGGCAACCGATATTGCGGTACTTGTTGTCGCTGCAGATGACGGTGTAATGCCTCAGACGATTGAAGCTATTAATCATGCGAAGGCTGCAGGAGTTTCCATCGTAGTTGCCATCAATAAGATGGATAAGGAAGCTGCTAATCCGGATAGAGTATTGACTGAGCTTTCCGAGCACGGTTTGATTTCTGAGTCTTGGGGCGGTGATATCGTAACAGTACCTGTATCGGCTAAGACCGGCGAGGGAATCGATCAGTTGCTTGAGATGATTCTTCTTACGGCAGAGGTATTGGAGCTTAAGTCCAACCCGAATCGTAAGGCTCGTGGTATTGTTATCGAGGCTAAGCTTGATAAGGGTCGTGGACCTGTTGCTACGGTACTTGTGCAGAAGGGTACTCTTCGTGTCGGTGATACGGTTGCAATCGGTGCATCCTATGGTAAGATTCGTGCTATGATCAATGATCAGGGTAGAAAGGTTGATGTCGCAACGCCGTCTACTCCGGTTGAGATTCTCGGTTTGAATAGCGTTCCGAGTGCAGGTGATATTCTCGTATCGACCGATAGCGAGAAGGAAGCAAGAAATATTTCCGAGGCATTTGTTGCACAGAGCAAGGAGAAGCTCATTGCAGAAACGAAGGCTAAGCTGTCGCTTGACGGTTTGTTCGATCAGATTAAGGCAGGCAACGTGAAGGAGCTTAATATCATTGTTAAGGCTGACGTTGCAGGTTCCGTTGAGGCAGTTAAGCAGAGTCTTTTGAAGCTTTCCAACGACGAAATCGCTGTTCGCTGCATCCACGGTGGTGTAGGTAACATCAATGAGTCCGATGTCATTCTCGCAAGTGCATCCAGTGCGATCATTGTCGGCTTCAATGTAAAGCCTGATAACGTTGCTAAGGATACGGCTGAGAGAGAACAGGTAGATGTTCGTCTGTACTCTGTCATTTACAATGCAATTGACGATATTGAAGCTGCTATGAAGGGAATGCTTGATCCGATTTACGAAGAAGTCATCACCGGTCATGCGGAAGTTCGTCAGACATTTAAGGCCAGCGGTCTCGGTACCATTGCCGGTTCCTATGTATTGGACGGTAAGATTGTACGTAACAGCAAGGCAAGAATCACACGTAATGGTGAGCAGATCTTTGAAGGCAATTTGGCATCTCTTAAGCGTATGAAGGATGACGTTAAGGAGGTAAATGCCGGATACGAGTGCGGTATTGTATTCGAGAAGTTTAACGACCTTCAAGAGGGTGATGCTATTGAGGTATATATCATGCAGGAGGTTCCCAGAAAGTAGTGAGAAAGAATAGTATTAAAAATACACGTATCAATCAGGAGGTTCAGCGAGAGCTGAGCTCCCTGATTCTTCGTGAGGTAAAAGATCCTCGCATTGCACCGATGACAACCGTTTCCGATGTCTACGTTGCTCCCGACCTTAAGTCGGCGAAGATCTATATTAGTGTTCTCGGAGAAGACAACGTAAAGAATGACACGATTAAGGGCTTGCGCAGCGCGGCGCCGTTTCTTCGCTCGTCACTCGCGCGTTCCTTGAATCTCAGAAACACGCCCGAGCTCCAGTTTATATTGGATGATTCGATTGAGTATGGTGTTCGTATGAATCATTTGATTGATTCTTTGAGAATATCTTCTGATGAGGAAGGCAATAAAGATGAATAGACAACTGTTGAATGCCATAGAACAGGCAAATACCATTGCGATTTCAGGTCATGTTCGTCCTGACGGAGATTGTGTCGGTTCATGTGTTGCACTTTCTTTGTATTTGAGCAAGAATTATCCCGATAAGGATGTTCATGTGTATTTGCAGCCGGTACCTTCAAATCTTAAGGTTCTTCAGGGAACCGATCGTATCGATTCCGATTTTGCCATGCCCTCCGTGCCTTACGATTTGTTTGTGGCACTGGATTGCAGTAGTGAGGATCGACTTGGTGATGCTGCTCTGATTATGAAAAATGCCGTAAAGACCTTTGCAGTGGACCACCATGTGACCAACACCTTTTACACGCAGGAAACGATTGTAGAGGCAGAAGCCAGCTCGACTTGTGAGGTGCTTTATGGTCTTTTGGAGCCTGACAAGGTCGATTTGCCGATTGCCGAAGCATTGTATCTCGGAATTGTTCACGATACCGGAGTGTTCAAATACAGCTCGACAAAGGAAAGCACGATGCAGATTGCAGGTCGATTGATGTCCATGGGAATCAACACCGCGGCCATGATCGATGACACATTTTATCGCAAGTCATTCTTGCAGAACAAACTGATGGGTCTCGCCACCTATCGTGCGACATTGTCTCTTGAAGACCAATTCGCAACGACGGTTCTCTACAAAGATGACATGGACAGCTTTGGTGCTACGCCGGCTGATACCGATGGAATCGTTGAGCAGCTTCGTATCATTAAGGGTGTTGAGGTTGCGGCATTTGCAAGAGAGGATGAACCGAATACCTTTAAGTTCAGTCTTCGTTCTAACGGAAAGGTTGATGTAGCAACGATTGCTTCCACATTTTCCGGTGGCGGTCATCGTATGGCTGCAGGCTTTACTGCCGTTGGCACGTATGAAGATATCTTAGTTCAATTATCCGCTATGATAATGATGCAATTATAAGATGAATGGAATAATAATCATAAACAAACCCCGAGGCTTTACATCACACGATGTTGTCGCGAAGCTTCGGGGCATTTTAAAACAAAAAAGAATCGGCCATACCGGCACCTTGGATCCGGAAGCAGAGGGTGTTCTTCCTGTCTGCGTAGGAAATGCTACGAAGGTTTGTGACTACTTGATGGATCAGACAAAGGAGTACATTGCAGGCTGCAAGCTCGGCATCACTACCGATACGCAGGACTGCTTTGGAACCGTTCTTTCGGAAAATGCGGTGTCTGTAACGGAAGCCGAGCTATTAAATGCTACAAGGCAGTTTATCGGTCGTATTTCGCAATTGACACCGATGTATTCGGCGCGTAAGGTAAATGGGCAGAAGCTTTACGACCTTGCCAGAAAAGGTCTTACCGTGGAGCGACCGAAAAAGGAAGTGACGATATTCGATATCGAGCTTTTGGATTTTGATTCTAACGAATACACCTTTCACATCAAGGTGCGATGCGAAAAGGGTACTTATATCCGAACTATTTGCAATGACATCGGTGAATTTCTCGGTTGTGGAGCATGTATGACGTCGTTGGTTCGTACGGCAACCGGCGGATTCACACTGGAACAGTCGGTATCTTTAGAAAAAGTACAGTCTGCGGCAGACGATGGCTCGCTTGACGAGCTGTTCCTTCAAGTCGATAGTCTCTTCCCTGAGTATAACGCTTTTACCGTAAACGAAGAGGGACGAAAGCTCTTATGGAACGGTAATCCGCTTCGAAAATCGCATTTGCTTCCATGCGATTTGACGTGCGAAGAGAAACCGAGCGATTCAATCCGAGTATACGATCAAGACACATTTTGTGCATTGTATCAGCGCAAGCAAAATGGATTGTATTATCCTCAGCAAATGTTTTTGCCGGAAGGGGGAATGCAACAATGAAGATATTTCATGAACTGTCCTCAGTGAACCTTCCTCCCTGTCGTGTTGTAATCGGCAAATTTGATGGAATACATCTCGGCCATAAGCAATTGCTTGACAATATGTCCGTAGGAGATAAAGCGCTTCCGCTCGTAATGCTGACATTTGATTTTTCCTACGCGAAGGGTTTTGAAGCAACGAATGAGAAACAGCTGTTTACTTACGAGGAGCGCGTGCATTTGGCTCGACACTTCGGTGTAGATTATCTGTTGATTCTTCCGTTTGGCGAGGAATTGAGAAACATGTCCTCCGAAGCTTTTATCGAAAGCATCTTGGTACAACAGTGTCATGCTAAGGCTATCTGTGTCGGTGAGAATTTTCGATTCGGAAAAGACAGAAGAGGGGATGTTTCATTGCTTTGCGCATTTTGCAAGCAGTATGGAATTGACCTTCAAGTGCTTCCGATGCTTTGCTATGAGCAAGATAAGATATCCAGTACGAAGATTCGATCTATGCTAATGGACGGAGATGTTTTTGCTGTGAAAGCTCTGCTCGGATATCCGTATTTTATGCTTGGCAAGGTAGCGCATGGCAAACGAATCGGCAATACTATAGGATTTCCGACTTTGAATTTACACGCAACGGATGACAAACAGCTTCCGCCGCCGGGTGTGTATTCGACTGTTACCGTTATGGACGGATTGTCCTACCTGAGTATCACGAATGTAGGCGATAATCCGACGGTAAGAGACGGAATGGTTCACGATATTACGATAGAGACGCATGTACTTGATTTTGAAGGAGATGCTTACGACAAATCGTGTGTTGTGTACTTTCTTGAGAAGATGCGAGAGCAAAGAGCTTTTTCCTCTCTGGAGGCGTTGAAGGAGCAGCTTCTGTCTGATAAAAACCGCCGCAGGGAAATGAGCTACGACCTCGGTGAGTTGACAGACAAGCAGTAATTCTCGCGGAACAATTGATTGTCGGACAAATTTCTTTCAAATGCAAAAATAATAGTTTACAAGCCGTAACGGATGTGCTATATTAACTATTGCTGACCAACTCTCAGTCTGCGGAGTCTCCGACCCTGACTTGGAGTTTGGTATAAATTAATTGAATGGAGGACTTACTAATATGATTAGTAAAGAGAAGAAGGCTGCTATTATCGCAGCGTATGGAAAGACCCCTGAAGACACCGGTTCTACCGAGGTACAGATCGCGATTCTTAGCGCAAGAATTGAGGAGCTTACTACTCACTTGAAGCAGAATCACGGTGACAATCATTCCAGACGTGGTCTTTACAAGATGGTTGGTCAGAGACGTGGTCTCCTTGACTACCTCAAGAAGAAGGATATCGAAGGCTATCGTGCATTGATCGAGAAGCTTGGTATTCGTAAGTAAGAACAAAAAGCTACTGCATACGTGCAGTAGCTTTTCTTCGTTTATGATAACACTTTTGTGTATATCAAGGGCAAAACATTAGATTAGCGCTTGCTTTTCGATGCGCTGTGTGTTATGCTTCTCTAAAATAAGCAGAGTAAAATTATGTGCGTTAAGTGTCAGGAGAACGGGGAGTTGTCTTCTGGACGAAAAGGTAATCTTGCGGTACATAATTTGCATCCCGCTGCTACACTTGGACATCAAACTCCTTATGTAGCGTTTTTTTGATTCCGTCGTCGTATGGGGG
This sequence comes from Lachnospiraceae bacterium, assembly GCA_045645665.1. Lineage (GTDB taxonomy): Bacteria > Bacillota > Clostridia > Lachnospirales > Lachnospiraceae > ISDg. Next base: position 9,329 of record JAZRJF010000038.1, read on the forward strand.
CGATCGGGATACAATACGGGACAGAAAGGAGATTTTTTTATGAAGAAAAACCACTTACTTATAGTTACGTTGTGCGGACTTTTGGTTGCTTTATTGTACGTTTTCAAATACTACATAGGCATTCAAACACCCTTTGTTCGCATTAACCTGGCATTTATCATCGAGTCGATTACCGGTGCCTTGCTCGGCATTGTACCCGGTGTACTGGTGGGCGCAATTGCCGACATCTTAGGTGCAACGCTTATCTATGGATCGATCAATCTCGGTATTACATTTGCTGCCGTTGTTCGCGGCGTCGTCTACGGTGCGATTTTACATAAAAAATGGTCTTTTTCAAGACTGGCTATCGCAGCATTTTTGGACCAGTTCGTATGTGGCTTTGTCATTACGACGACTTCCTTGTTCTTGTTTTCCGGAATGCCCGCGAACAAAACCTATTTGATCGGACGCTTTGGAGAAGCAGCCATTTTGTTTGCAATTGAGCTTGTGATTATGTCTATGATCGGAAGTTATTTGTTGCCGCATTTGAAAAAGATGCTGTATCAAAATCACGTGCTGACTAAGACAAAAGAGGGAGAGGACGCATGACGTTATCGGATGCATTTCAATATATCAGCAACGATGAAACACGAGTATCTAAACCCGGGTTGGAGCGCATTCATGCTTGTATGGAGCTGCTTGGTTCTCCTGAGCGAGAACTTAAGCTGATTCATGTTGTCGGAACCAATGGTAAGGGCTCCGTTACCACGATGCTATCGGCGTCGCTTACGGCTCTTGGCTATCGTGTTGGTATGATGACTTCTCCGTATCTGGATACGCTTCTCGATCATTTTCGCATTGACGGTCAGTTTGTAGCGGAAGAGCAGTTTGTTACAGCTGTGGAACGACTTCAGGCAACGCTTGCTGACACCGATTGCAGACCGACGGAATTCGAGCTGGCGGTAGCTGTCGGTATATTGATCTTCGAATCGGCAAAATGCGATTTTGTCATTCTGGAGGCAGGAATGGGTGGACGTAAGGATGCCACTAATCTGAATGCATCTTCTGTAATGACCGTAGTAACACAGCTCGGTATCGATCATCAACAATTTCTCGGTTCAACCCTCGCTGAGATTGCAGAAGAAAAGCTCGGCATTGCCGATGAAGGTGAGCCGATTGTTCTCGGACCTAATGTTGTGGAGATGCGCAAATTCGCAGAAAACCATTGTGAACAGCATGGACAAACGCTGTATACCTCGGAAGAGTACTATTGTCAGTTATGCCTTGAAGACAGTACCTTGTCCAATCGATTGGCAGAGCACGAGCTTCGTTTGTCAGCGCTCTATCAGAAAAAGAATATTGCAACGGTTTTGACTGCCCTCGATGCACTGACAATGGAACGCATCATTTCGGAGTATGACCTTTGTAGGAATCCGAACGTGATTAAGGCTATTTGCGATTCGTATTTACCGTATCGCTTCGATATACGAAGCAGAGACCCGTATTTGATTATGGATGGCGGACATAACCCGGATTGTATTCTTTCCTTGTGCCAAGCGTTAAATGCTTTGGACAGCGAAAGAAGATATCACATCATTACCGGTGTGATGCGAGACAAAGATTATCCTACAATGTATCGAATGCTTTCAGAACATGCAAAAAGCTTTTGTGTTGTGACACCGAACAATTCACGTGCATTGCCGGCTTTCGAGCTTGCAGAGCATTTGCAACAATACGAGGTGCCGATTCTCGTTGTGAACGACATGAGACAAGTCGCAGAACAAGCGGTAATGTGGCATTCTGCCGGTGAAGACGTATTGATTTGCGGAAGCCTCTATATGATGCACGATATCGATCAAGCGATAAATGAAATACTTACTAAGTGAGAGATGAACTATGACGTATTCTGAGATTGTCAACAAACTTACCTCAACAAGCTTCTTTTCTTCCTTTGCGGGACTGTACCGCATGAAGAAGACGATGGAGTACTTCGGTAATCCCGAAGAGCGACTTTCCTGCATTCACGTTGCGGGAACGAATGGAAAGGGCTCCGTCTGCTCTATGCTCCACGCAATATTGAAGGAAGCCGGATATAAGGTGGGTCTGTTTACTTCCCCTTATTTGCATTGCATACGCGAGCGGATTCAAATCAATTCCGAGATGATTTCCGAAACGGACTTTGCTCGTATCGGAAATCGTGTAATGGATTATTGCGACAAACTGTATGAGCCGACGAATCAGTTTGAGTTGTTGACGATTATGGCTTTGCTGTACTTTGAAGAGCAGCATTGCGATATAGTGATCTTAGAAACCGGACTCGGCGGAACATATGACCCTACGAACATCATTCCTTCGCCAATCGCAAGCGTCATTACGAACATCGGACTCGATCATTGCAAAATTCTCGGAGATACCATTGAAAAGATTGCCGTGTCAAAGGCGGGAATCATTAAGAAGAACTGCGATGTTGTCATTTATCCGATTGAACATGCGGCGCGAGAGGTGATTACAAGCTATGCACTGAAGCAGGATGCTCGAATTCACTATGTAGATGACGATGAAATATCAAAGAAGACGCCGATAGACGGATATGAGCATTTTGTTTATAAAGATACCGAAGTGGTATTGAATCTGCTGGGCGAGCACCAGGTCCGCAATTGTTCGTTGGTGCTTGAAGTCATTCGATTGCTGAATTCACGAAATTACTTTATCAGTAGTGCCGACGTAGATACCGCCTTGAGAACGGTTACTTGGCCCGGAAGATTGGAGCTTCTTCATCGTAAGCCCGATGTGTACTTGGACGGCGGACACAATCCGCAATGCATTGCTGCGGTTTCGGACTTCATTCGTACGAGAGTACACGACAAAGGAAAGCTACATATCGTAACCGGAATCGTTTCCGACAAGGATTATAAGCAAATGCTTAAGATGCTCTCGGAATTGAGCAGTCGCTTGTATTTTTATCGATTTGAAAATCCAAGAGCGCTGACCGACGAGGAGTATCAGCCTCTCGAGGAACGTTACGGTCTTCAGACGACATATAACATAAAGGACACACTTTGCTACCTTCTCGAGACTATAAACAGCGACGATGTCATCTTGTGCATCGGTTCGCTCTATATGGTCGATGAGATACGAAGTATGTTTCGTTAACAAAGGAGATGCAGTATGAGCAAGGGTATTAGCAAATCAAAAAAAGTCATCTTTATCGGCATAGGAGTACTTTTAATTGTCGGTATGATTGTGCTTTGCTGCCTTTTGCTTTCCGGCAAGAAGGATAATGAAGCGGGAGAGATGGGCGATAATGCATCGCCGACACCCGACATTTCTTCGGAAGTTACCCCCTCGGTTTCTGACACTCCCGAAGATGACAATACCCCTGAGAATGAAAATCCTTCTGAAGACGACGATCACGAAAATCCGCCGAATACTCCAACCGGAGCGCCGAGTGATAATCCGTTAGACGAACCGACACCACTGCCTAGTGTGATTCCAACGAACACTCCAACGAACGAACCCGCAAATACGCCAACAGTTTCACCGACGAAGGCACCGACGAAAGCACCGACGAAACCAACATCCGGAACACCGGTGTCCAAGCACGGCTCGCTTTCCGTAAAGAGTGCAAAGCTGTATGATTCCAAAGGAAAGGTGCTTCAGCTCAAAGGCGTAAGTACCCATGGAATCCAGTGGTTCCCTCAGTACGTAAACAAGGCAACGTTCCAAACACTTCGTGACGATTGGGGAGCAAATGTAGTACGACTTGCAATGTACACTTCGGAAGACGGCTATTGTGTATCCAATGATACGAAGAAGAACCAGCTGAAGAAGGTTGTAACCGACGGAGTTTCCTATGCGACAGAGCTCGGTTTGTACGTAATCATTGATTGGCATGTGCTGAATGACCGCGATCCGAATCTCTATAAAGACCAAGCAATTGACTTCTTCAAGGAGATGGCGCAGAAGTACAAGGATTATGACAATGTAATCTATGAAATCTGCAACGAACCGAATGGCGGAGTAACGTGGTCTCAGATCAAGACCTACGCAACCGATGTTATTAAGACAATCCGTCAGTACGATAAGGACGCTATCATCATCGTCGGAACGCCGAATTGGTCGCAATACGTAGATCAGGCCGCAGCTTCACCGCTCACCGGCGATCTTGGCAAGAATGTCATGTACGCATTGCATTTTTACGCGAATACACACAAAAACGATTTGCGCGGCACACTTACGAAGGCTGCGGAAGCCGGTCTGCCTTTGTTCGTATCCGAATTCGGCATCGGAAGTGCTGACGGTAACGGCATGGTGAACGAAGAAGAGGCGAACAAATGGATTGCACTTCTCGACCATTACGATATCAGCTATGTTTGCTGGAATTTGGCCAATAAAAACGAAGCCTCGTCGCTGTTTTTACCAAGCTGTAACAAGCTCTACGGCTTTACGGAAAATGATTTGTCCGCACAAGGAAAATGGCTTGTTAAACTCCTTAAAGGCACCTTAGACGGTTTGGGTGATGTAGATATTGATGAAGTCATACAGGATTCCGTGCAATCCGGAGGCGGAGGTACACCGCAAGCTGTACCGGATCCGATTCAATTCACAAAGAAGGACGATAACTATACCATTCAGATTTATTCGGGAAACACGTGGATTTCCGAAGGAAAGCCTTATTACGGTCTGAGCTTAAGCATTTCCAATCCGTCTAAGAAGGATATTCGAGATTGGAAGTTGACAATTACGTTTAACGATTCTGTATCCACGAGTGACTTTTGGTGTTCAACCGTAAAGGTGTCCGGAAAGACGATGACTATCACGCCTGAAAGCTGGAATTCCGTCATTTCAGTCGGTGCAAGCGTCGGCGATATCGGAATGAATCTCAGCGGAAATTCTGAGCTGAAGATTCTTAGTGCAACATTGACCTACGAATAAATACATAGGAGAGTACTATGAACAACGAATTGCTTCAAATCTTTGAGCAAGAGCCCCGTTACAAAGAGGCTTTTGATGATTTCTTAAAAACACATTATGAAAATCACGGCAAAAACGCTACTCCGGAAGAACGCAAGGTATTTGATGAGCATTATGCTGAACGATTTCTTAGTGGAATTAAAAATCCTCCGAAGGGGCGAGAGGTGCTCATTAGCGGTGAACGTCTTACAATACGAAAGGCCACACTTGAAGATGTGGATTTCATGCGTTCGGTAGAGCTTCATCCCGATAATTCCGAGTGGGTTGCTCATTGGCCGCTCGGCTGGCGCATCGCGAAATTCGGAGACCCGGATTTTCTCCAGACGATTGTGGAAAGAGAGGATGGTACGCCGATCGGCATCATCATTTTCTGTGATATGCGATTTATTGAGGAACGAGTTCAGTTAAAGCGAATCGCCATTCTCGACAAAGGTAAGGGCTATGGCAAAGAAGCTCTTTATCTTGTTCAGAAACTCGCATTTGAAGTGTTCGGCACCAAGTATCTGTATCTGTCGACTCGCGAACAGAATCTGCGCGCACAGTCCATCTATAAGAAGACAGGCTTTGTTCCCGAGACTCCGGATCCTTGCGTGCGGTTCCATATCGCATTAGAGGATTATCAAAAACAACAATAATCGAAACAAAAGCTGAGCTGCATCACGAATTGTGGTGCGGCTCATTTGTTTTGGGCCAAATGTTAAGCTAAAATACTACCGAGGCCATGGACTTTCTTGTATTAATTCAAAATATGGCTAGATATTTTGAATCGGTTATGTTATACTATCGGATGGTATAGTATGTACAAATATGTATAAGGAGCTTTTCTACCGTGACTTCTGATGAACCCATTGCCTTAGAGTAGTGATTTCATCAGTTGTTACGGAGGCTCCTGGTATTATACCGCAGGAGCTGTATTTGCGCTGTCAATACGGACCTGGTTCACAATAATTCAATGTACAGCGCAGAAAGAGGATACATTATGTACAAGAGTTTTACTATGGAACTCGCCGGCAGAACGCTTACGGTTGATGTAAACCGCGTTGCTGCTCAGGCAAATGGTGCAGCATTGATGCACTATGGTGATACGGTTGTACTTTCTACCGCAACCGCATCCGAGAAGCCGAGAGACGGAATCGATTTCTTCCCTCTCAGTGTAGAATACGAAGAGAAGCAGTACGCAGCAGGTAAGATTCCCGGAGGCTTTAACAAGCGTGAGGGTAAGGCAAGTGAAAATGCCGTATTGACCTCTCGTGTAATTGACCGTCCGATGCGTCCTTTGTTCCCGAAGGATTATCGCAATGACGTTACGCTCAACAACCTCGTATTGTCTGTTGATCCCGAGTGCGCACCTGAGCTTACCGCTATGCTCGGTTCCGCAATTGCAGTAGCAATTTCCGATATTCCGTTTGACGGTCCTTGCGCAACGACTCAGGTTGGTATGATCGACGGTGAGTTCGTATTCAACCCGACTACGGATCAGAAGAACAAGTCCGACCTTGCGTTGACCGTTGCATCTACAAGAGATAAGGTTATCATGATTGAGGCCGGCGCTAAAGAAATCTCCGATGAGGTTATGATCGATGCCATCTACAAGGCACACGAGATCAACCAGAAGGTTATTGCATTTATCGATACGATCGTTGCTGAGTGCGGCAAGGCTAAGCACACCTATACGAGCTGTGCAATTCCCGAAGAGCTTTTTGCAGCTATGAAGGAGATCGTTCCTCCGGCAGAGATGGAAGAGGCCGTATTTACCGATGTTAAGCAGGTTCGCGAAGAAAATCTTCGTGTAATCCGCGAGAGATTGGAAGAGGCATTTGCCGAGAACGAAGAGTGGTTGCCTTTGATCGGTGAGGCTCTTTACCAGTACCAGAAGAAGACGGTTCGTAAGATGATTCTTAAGGATCAGAAGAGACCGGATGGACGTGCAATCAATCAGATTCGTCCTCTTGCTGCTGAGGTTGACTTGATTCCTCGTGTTCACGGCTCCGCAATGTTTACGAGAGGACAGACTCAGATTTGTACGATTACAACGCTTGCTCCGCTTTCCGAAGCTCAGAAGCTCGATGGTCTTGACGCAACTGAAGTTAGCAAGAGATATATGCATCACTACAATTTCCCGTCCTACTCTGTAGGTGAGACGAAGGTTTCCAGAGGTCCGGGACGTCGTGAGATCGGACATGGTGCTCTTGCAGAGCGTGCACTTCTTCCTGTACTTCCGAGCGAGGAAGATTTCCCTTATGCAATCCGTACCGTATCCGAGACATTTGAGTCTAACGGTTCTACTTCCCAGGCTTCCGTATGTGCATCTACGATGTCTCTTATGGCTGCCGGTGTTCCGATTAAGGCTCCCGTAGCAGGTATCAGCTGTGGTCTCGTTACCGGTGATACGGACGATGATTACATTCTTCTTACCGACATTCAGGGTCTTGAGGACTTCTTCGGCGACATGGACTTCAAGGTGGCAGGTACCGAGAAGGGCATTACCGCAATCCAGATGGATATTAAGATTCACGGTTTGACCAGAGAAATCGTAGAGGGCGCTATCCGTCGTACACACGAAGCAAGACTTGAGATTATGAACGGTGTTATGAAGGCAGCAATTGCAGAGCCCAGAGCTACTGTAAATCGTTTCGCTCCTAAGATTGTTCAGATTATGATCGATCCTACTAAGATCGGCGACGTTGTTGGTCAGCGCGGTAAGACAATCAATGCAATCATTGAGCAGACCGGCGTTAAGATTGACATTACTGATGATGGTGCAGTTTCTGTATGTGGAACCGATCCGGATGCAATGGATAAGGCCGTTAAGATGATTCAGACTATCGTTACCGAGTTCGAAGAAGGTATGATTCTGGAAGGTAAGGTAGTTAGCATTAAGGATTTCGGCGCATTCCTTGAGTTCGCTCCCGGAAAAGAAGGTATGGTTCATATCTCCAAGATTGCAAAGGAAAGAATCAACCACGTAGAAGACGTGCTTACCCTTGGCGATGTTGTTAAGGTAGTTTGCCTCGGCAAGGACAAGATGGGTCGCATCAGCTTCTCCATTAAGGACGTTAAGTAATAGCATTTTCAACAGGTGTCATAGAATGTAGCTTTTCATTTTGTGACACCTGTTTTTGAATCATTCATTCTGTTGTCAAGACGGAAGAAAGGAATATTATGAAGACTTATATGACCTTTCATGAAAATCCGGAGATACTTCATGTGAATACAGAACCGGATCATAATTATTTCATTCCATTTGCCAATAACCAAGATCCTTTCATGGCAAGAGAGAGCTCCGAAGCATTTTCCTTGCTGAACGGAACGTGGTCTTTCTCGTTCTATGAAAGCTTTCAAATGATGCCCAATTCCTTTTATGAAACCGCAGGAAGCGCTACGATTTCGGTACCTTCTTGCATTCAGCTTCAAGGATATGACTATCTTCAGTATACCAACACGGCGTATCCGATTCCGTATGATCCGCCCTATGTTCCGAACGACAATCCGGTAGCGGTATACTCCAGAACCTTTGATTATGAAAATGACGGTAAAGAGCGATACCTTGTCTTTGAAGGTGTAGACAGCTGCTTTTACCTCTTTATAAACAACCAATTTTTCGGCTACTCTCAAGTAACTCATGCTACGTCTGAGTTTTGTATTACAAGCGCTTTGAAGCCCGGCGAGAACACTATTACGGTTGCTGTGCTGAAATGGTGCGACGGTACGTATTTGGAGGATCAGGACAAGCTGAGATTCACCGGAATCATTCGCGATGTCTATTTGTTGTCCAGACCGAAGCAGCACATTACGAATTATCGTGTGACTACCTTCTGCGCAGAGGATTATTCCGAAGCAAATCTGCATATTGAGATTTCAGGCGTGAATCAGGCAAAAGTCTTGCTGAAAAACGCTGCGGGAGAGTTGCTTTTTGAAACAGAATCCGACGAGGACGGCTACGCAGACATTGCGATTAAGCAACCGATCCTTTGGAATGCAGAGAATCCGTACTTGTACAAGCTTGAGTTGATTACAGAGGATGAGATTATCGGTGAGAGAGTCGGCGTTCGCAACATCTCGACCGAGAATGGCGTCTTCTGTATCAATTCCGTACCTGTGAAACTCAAGGGCGTAAATCGTCACGATAGCTATCCCAGAACCGGTTCGGTGGCTTCCGTTGAACAGATGACAAAGGATTTGCATTTGATGAAACGAAACAACATCAACTGCATTCGTACGTCACATTATCCAAATGCTCCGGTATTTTATCAGCTCTGTGATGAGCTTGGCTTCTACGTAGTTGATGAGGCGGATTTCGAAGCACATGGCTCTGTAGATGCGTACAATCCGATCAAATGGGACAAGGGCTATTCCGGAATTGCACAGGTTGCCACGAATCCCATCTTTGCAAATGCGATTAATGACCGAATTCTTAAGCTTGTATATCGAGATATCAATCGTCCTTGTGTTATTATGTGGTCTCTGGGTAACGAGTCAGGCTATAGCAAGGCAGTAGAAGCGGCCGCAAAGCTTCTGAAGGCTACGGACATCACACGTCCGATTCACTACGAAAGTGCTCAGCATACTTTGGATGGAACGGACGATTCCGCATTAGATGTTGTTTCACGCATGTATTCTCCGATTACCGAGATGTACAAGTACGCATCCGGAACCTCGGAAAACAAGCGCCCTTATTTCCTTTGCGAGTACAGTCACGCAATGGGCAATGGACCGGGAGATCTCGCAGATTATTGGCGCGTAATTGAATCCAACGACTGCTTCATGGGTGGTTGCGTTTGGGAATGGTGTGACCATGCC
>JAZRJF010000039.1:0-3484 GCA_045645665.1 Lachnospiraceae bacterium
TCCATCGACATCTCTTCCTTGCAACCACCGCATACGGCCCTCCCCGGCCGTACTTCGGGCTTACGCATTCTAAGAAGCGACGTCAACAGCTCCTTCTTTCTCCACAGGCTCGCACTCGCCTCCATAACTCCCTCCTAACAACACAATACCAGCGCGGAGCTCACCGCTCGCGCAGCGAGCTAACACCGGCGTTGCTTTAGCTGCGCCAATCACTGAGCCGCGCGCTCCGCGAGCGCTTCAATCTCCTTATGGTTTTTCTCCCAAAACTCCGTCGTATAATTTCCCTTAATGAACTCGGGATGGTATACGAGAAGGTGCATGAACTGCGCATTTGTCTCAACACCCTCGATGACCAGCTCCTCTAAGGCCCGGCGCATTCGGCGGATTGCCTCCAACCGCGTCGCTCCGCGCACAATGATCTTCGCAAGCATCGAATCATAGTACGGGCTGACCTCGCAGCCGTTGTATAGGTGACTGTCTACGCGCACGCCATAGCCCGCGGGAAAATGCACAAACGACACCACTCCCGGAGTCTGCGCATTGATACGACACTCGATTGCGTGACCTCCTGCGTTCTCGCCGAGTGTCTCCGAAATGCGCGCGCCCGATGCGATTCGTAGCTGCTCCTTGATCAAATCCACGCCGGTCAACAGCTCCGTCACCGGATGCTCCACCTGAATTCGCGTGTTCATCTCAATGAAATAGTATTTGCCTTCGCCATCCACGATGAATTCCACGGTACCGGCGTTGTAATAGCCCACGGCCTTCGCCGCGCGCACCGCCATTTGGCCCATTTCCATACGCAGCTCGTTGCTCAAAGAATGCGACGGCGATTCCTCGAGAAGCTTTTGATTCCTCCTTTGCAAGGAACAGTCTCGCTCGCCAAGCTGTACAACCGTACCATAGCGGTCTCCGAGAATCTGAAATTCGATATGCCTCGGCGATGCAATCAATTTCTCGAGATACATCTCGCCGTTGCCGAACGCTTCCTTCGCCTCTTTGCTGGCCGTGTCAAATGCACTTCGCACCTCATCCTCGGAATACGCTCTTCGCATGCCCTTGCCGCCACCGCCGGCCGACGCCTTTAACAGCACCGGAAAGCCGATTTTTCTCGCAACGGCTACCGCCTCCTCGGCATTTGCCACCACACCCTCAGAACCGGGCACAACCGGAACTCCGGCTGCGATCATGCGCTCGCGCGCCGCTTGCTTATTGCCCATGCGCTCCATAATGTCTGCGCTCGGTCCGATAAATGCAATGCCCGCCTCCTCGCATTTTCGCGCAAAGGAAGGACTCTCCGACAAGAATCCGTAGCCCGGATGAATCGCGTCGCACTCCATCAAACGCGCCGTCTCAATCAACACGTCCTCGCGCAAATAGCTCTCCGACGCCTTCGCCGGTCCGATACATACGCACTGCGTCGCCAAAATCACGGGCAACGACGATGCGTCCGCCTCGGAATACACCGCAACCGTCTCAATGTCCAGCTCACGGCAGCAGCGTACAATTCGCATCGCGATTTCCCCTCGGTTTGCAATTAGAATCCTCTTAAACATAACTCTCTCAATCCACTCAATTCTTCGGTGCGATGCGCACGAGCACCTGGCCGTACTGCACCATTTTGCCATCCTCTGCTTCCACAGCTACAACCACACCGTCATGCGGCGTCGTAATCTCATTCATCAGCTTCATCGCCTCAACGATGCCGACAACGTCTCCCGCCGACACACAATCTCCAACCGAAACAAACGGCTTCTCCCCGGGTGCGGGTGCCGCGTAAAATGTTCCGACAATCGGTGAATTAACCGATTCTCCCTTCGGCGCTTCCGCCGTAGTCTCGGCCGAGCTTACCGCAGGAGCCACCGCATTCACCGGCACATACGCCGCAGCGGGGCTACCAACCTGAGCCGTGCTTTGGCCGCCCGACGCGCATTTGCGCAACGAAAGCGACACGCCTTCCATCTCAAGCTGAAGCTCCGACACGGACGAATGCTCCAAACGCTCCCACAACGCTTCTATATCCTTTAGTGTCATGTGCGTTTCTCCTTTCTCCCTTCGGAATTACATAGCGTCGATGTAATCAACGATATCCTGCACGGTCACAAAGCCCATCAACGTCTCATCGTCAATGCTAGAGCCAAATGCCTCCTCAAGCGCCAAGTTCAGCTCAACCGCATCCAAAGAATCGATGCCGAGCGTATCCTTCAGCTTCGCATCGGGCGTAATCAACTCCGCACCACAATGAATCGTCTCGTCAATAATGTCTCTCACCTTTTCAAAATTCATAACATACCTCACTTTCCGCGTCTTTCGACGCTACCTTATACAATGACTTATTTTCGTTCTAAATATTTATCTAAATTATTTTAGGTAAATATTTTAAGGTTATTATATGCATGGGAATGGGGGTTGTCAAGAAAAAGTTTTGGCGGGAGGAGCCCGCGGTGGTAAGAAACCTCACTGCGGGCGACGATGTCCCCCCCTCTTATTAAACGCAACAAAAAACCTGTGGCCTCAGATTTACAAGCTCTCCTCTCAGAAAAGCGTATATCACAAAGCCACAGGCCTATTCAGTTTCAATAAAAATATTCACGCTGCTCCGCGGAGCCCCACCGTCGGCCGTCGGCCGACTAACACCTGCGCAGCTTGCAGCGCTCTCACCGCCAGCTCTACGAGCTATCACTTCGCGCCACGCGCGATAACACCGGCGGCTCTGCCGCCTATCACTTTCGGCGCATTGCGCCGAATATCACTGCAGCGCTTGCGCTGCTATCACTGCGAGCTCCGCTCGCCAGTCCTCCTCAATCAGCACATACTCCGCCTGATGCTCCAAGCAGCCTTGCAACACCCGCGCATTTTCCCAAAGTACATGTTCGAGCGTGCAGCCCTCGTCGTCGAGTCGCGTTTCAATTGCATTTGCATGCTCGCGTATCTCCGCAAAATGCGTCCGTATGTACCGCTCGCTCATCACGAGGCAAATGTAGCGTATCTGCGAAGCATACTCCTCGTCGAAGTCCTTTGCCCAGTCGTACGGAATGTAGCAGCCCTCTACGATGAGATTTTGGTCATTTTCGATTGCGGTCTTTATCATCTCCCGCACAATCGGCCACAGGTAGTCCGTCAACTCGTCGTCATCCTCGGGCGTCAACGTCGTCTGTCCCGAGCGGATGAGGCCCATCTTCAGATGGTCGATGGACAAGTACGGGTAGTGGCATTGCTCCAACAGTCGCTGCGCCAAAAACGTCTTGCCGGTGTGGGATGCCCCTCCGATTAGTATGATCATATACGCCTCCTACAAGCCCAAAATGTGCTTTTCCATGCTTTCTTTGATCGAACACTCCTCTTCGATGTGCGCCAAATACGTTACCATCCGCTTCTCCTCTGGCAGAATGTAGCATTTTTGCTTCCATTTGCCGTTGATGCTGAAGCCGTTTCGATACTTCCACACGAAATAGCCGTAGCCGCCCTCGCGATTTTGCTGTTG
>JAZRJF010000040.1:0-18335 GCA_045645665.1 Lachnospiraceae bacterium
GGGCAAGCCCGCTCCGGACATTTACCGTTACGCGTGCGAGCAGATGGACAGAGACCCGCAGGATTGCATCGCCGTGGAGGATGCGCCGAATGGTGTGAGAAGTGCCTACGGTGCCGGCTGCAAGGTCATTCTCGTGCCGGATCAGCAGGAGTCTGAGCCGGAGGTGGAGCACATGCTCTACGCCTGCGTGAAGTCGCTTGTGGACATTAAGGATTTGTTGAAGTAACGTCGCGCATTTTCCTGTACTACCTACGTAAATTGCACATAAACTATAACAACAATTTTACGGAAGGGTAGGACTTGAAGAATTATATCGAAGAGCGAACCTTAGAAATCGCGCATTATATCGTCGAGAGAAATGCTACGGTGAGACAGACCGCCAAGCAGTTCGGCATTTCGAAATCCACCGTACATAAGGATGTCTCGCAACGAATTCTGCAGCTGAGTCCGACGCTTGCAGAGCAGGTGCGGATGGTGCTGGACAGAAACAAATCGGAGCGCCATATCCGTGGGGGTTTGGCCACGAAGGAGAAGTATCTCAGTCGACAGAATTGAAGCATGTGGGAAAGGAAATGACGATGGCCCGTATGGTGCGTGGGCAGGGCATTTCCTTTTTCATAATGAAAAGTTCGTAAAATGTGACGTTCGTGCTTCTATTATGCGATTTTTTGTGCTATAATACCTACAATCATTGCGAAGAGAAGAACCGAGAACGGGGGTTCAGAGGAGGATACGATGGAAGAATGTAAGGTGTGCGGAAGAGCGAATCCGATTGCGGAAGCGAACTTCTGCTTTTACTGCGGTAGCTCGTTGCGCGAGGGCATGACCGCTGAGCAGCCGGTGGATGTACAGCCGGAGCAGGAGACGACGACACGCGCGGCACAGAAGCCGATGTCGATGTGGCGCTGGTTTGCGACATTTATGCTGTTCTTTTTGCCGGTGTACGGATGGCTTGCTATGCTCGTTGTTCTGTGTCTCAATGCATTTGGCACGAACTCGACCGGAGAGCGCAAGGAGATGTCCAGGGGAATGCTTTTGTTTCTCTTGGTTTTTGTTGTAGTCATGGTGATGACTATGAAGGTGATGCTGAACGATCCGACCTTTTTGAGTATGCTGGAGAGTCAGACACCGTAATTGAATAGAGTGTGCGACAGGCGTTTGGAGCAGGATTGCTTCGAACGCCTTTTTTGTGCGCCGCAGCAGGTGCCGGCGGTTCGAAGGTGAGGTCGGGCGCCCGCACTGCGCAGTTTGTCCTCAGTCATAGCGCCCACCCCGCGCGAATATGCTTACGACAGAAGCAATGCAGGCGTGAGCTGCAAAGAGGGAGGACGAAGCAGTGAAGGTTCGTTGGCGAAAGATTATGCTGGTATTATTGATGTGCGGGGTGGTGCTTTGCATCGGGCAGGGCATGCGCTACTGGAAGGAGCGCGAGCTAAATACGCCAAATGTCTCGCAAACCGCTTGGGAGGAAGGAAAGGAAAGCAGCGGGCGTCTGACGCAGCAGTCGCAGGACTGGGGTCTCGCATTTGGCCAAAGCGGCGAGCAACCGACGGGAAACGCGGGTGTGGACGAGATGAAGCAGTACAACGCCTATTACATGGGCGGCAAGGAGGAGAAGGTAATCTATCTGACATTTGACTGCGGCTACGAAAATGGCAACACCGAGGCGATGCTGGACGCGCTGAAGAAGCACGGGGCGACGGCGACATTTTTCGTGGTGGGTCACTATCTCGAGTCGGCGCCGGACCTCGTGAAGCGGATGGTTGCGGAGGGCCACGTCGTCGGCAATCACACGTACCATCATCCCCACATGAGCGGCATCTCGACACAGACGGCGTTCGAGGAGGAGCTGCGGCTCGTGCGCGAAAAATACAAGGAGCTGATCGGCGAGGAAATGTGCTACTATTACCGCCCGCCGCAGGGCAAATTCACGACGAGCAATCTCGAGATGGCAAATGCCCTCGGCTACAAGACGTTCTTTTGGAGCCTCGCGTACGCGGATTGGGACCAGAACAACCAGCCTAGTGTAGCGACGGCGATGGAGAAGCTGACCGAGCGCATTCACCCGGGAGCCGTCGTGCTGCTGCACAACACCTCTTCGACAAATGCGGCGATTCTCGACGAGCTGCTGACGATGTGGGAGGAGATGGGCTACACGTTCCGCCCGCTGAGTGACCTGGCCGGTGGTGGACAGTAGCGCCTGTCGCCCGGCCACGCCGGCGGGTAACCGCCGTGCCGGTGGCACCTGTTAGCCGCCGGCGAAAGCGTGCCGGGAGCAAAAGAGTTGCATTTTCCGAAGCCTATGCTATAATACAGGTGTGATGAGACAAAGTCACGCAGTATGATGTGCGAGGTGAATGTACGATTATGAAGACAATTAAGAAAAGCTTGATGATGCTATTGTTGATGCTGTGCCTGTTTTTGATCGGCTGCAGCGACGATATACCCGAGGGTGAGGAAGGCGAAGTGACCGGCACGATAACACCGGAGCAGGATGACGAGACGCCGTCTGCGACACCGACCGAGGAACCTACGCCGACACCGACTGAGGAGCCCTCTGCGAATCCGCCCGAGGAAGACCTGACTCCCACGCCGGAGCAGCCCGAGAATACGACTCCGCCTGTGGAGCCGGAGGTGGAGACCCCGAGCGAGATCACTCTGGCCAGAACGTACACGAACATGAACAATGTGTGGTACAATCCGGGTACTGACTGGAAGTATCACAGCGACATATCGGGTACCATTTTGTACACCTACGGCGACAGCACGGATGAGAACATTTCGTTCTTCGTGCAAAATGAAACCGCCTACTCGGCAGCGGTGATGAAGGCCGCTTACGAAGCCAAATTCACAGAGGTGTACGGAAGCGCTTACGAGAAGTCCGAATACGTAGTGGAGTACGAAGGCAACAGCTCGATGTTCTCTCTTGAGCCGATGAAGTGGAGCGTCTACTCCTACGGCACCGACAATCTTCTCAGCGATTTGATTGGCGTAGACATCTACCTGTATTCCGACGGAGCTACGACCATCTATATCGAAAATGCTTATCTGGACAGCACAGGCGTCAGCGGAGCGATTGAAGAGTTCTTGAAGGAGATATTGATCGAAAAATAAAACAGACCCCCAACGAGGGATGAATCGAAAAACAAACCAACCCCCAACTTCCCGTGCGGGAGTTGGGGGTTGCTTTATTTTTTCGATTGGTGGTAGCGCAGAGCCGGCGAAGCCGGCAGTGATAGCAGCGCGTGGCGCTGCGGTGATAGCGCAGCGGAGCTGCGCGGTGTTAGCCAGCAGAGCTGGCGGTGATGGGCTCCGCAAAGCCGACGGCATTTTTCAAAAAGCTGTTGACAGACCGTGCTTGGAGGGCTATAATCTAAGCACAACAGAATATTCCGATGGGGGAGTAGTGGCGCGAAAGCGCGGCAAGTCAACACATTGGTCTTTGACCTGGCTTGTCTTAATCAACGAGACTCATGTATTGCATTATCATTTTTGGTTAGGCTGTACGTGGTGTCGCTGCATTTTAGTATACTAACCGAGCTTGCTGATGCAATGCTCGGTTTTTTTGTTGAATAAAGAAAAGGAAGGTAGAATTCATGTTTCTGAAAATCAACAAAATCAAAAAGAGCTTTGGCGAAGGCGAAAGCAGAGTAGAGGTGCTGAAGGGGATTGACGCAGAAATCGAAAAAGGCGAGATCTGCGTGCTTCTCGGTCCGTCCGGTTCGGGAAAATCCACATTGCTTAACATTATCGGAGGTATCGATAGTGCAGACAGCGGCTACATCTCCATCAACGGCGAAAAAACTGCCGATATGGATGAGAAGGAACTCACCATTTACCGCAGAAAGCATCTCGGTTATATCTTTCAAATGTACAATCTCATTCCGAATCTGAACATTAAGGAGAACATTGAAGTCGGAGCTTATCTCAGTGACAATCCTCTTGATGTCGACGACATCTTACGCACACTCGGGCTTTATGAGCACCGACACAAGCTTCCGAACCAGCTTTCCGGTGGTCAGCAGCAGCGTACTGCAATCGGAAGAGCAATCGTCAAAAATCCTGACATTCTTCTCTGCGACGAGCCTACAGGCGCGCTCGATTATAATACCTCAAAGGAAATCCTAAAGCTGATTGAAGAAGTGAATAAAAAATACGGGAATACGGTCATAATGGTTACCCACAACGACGCAATTAAAAATATGGCTGATAGAGTGGTAACGTTACGTGATGGTATGATTCGCAAGAATTATGTGAACGAAACGAAGACACCGGCAGCAGAGCTTGACTGGTAATTGAAAAGGGGGAACAACAATGAAAAATCCGCTTATGAAAAGACTTCCCCGTGAGTTTAAAAGCGAGCTTGGAAAATACATCGTAATTTTCGCTTTTATGATTATCGTAATCGGCTTTGTTTCCGGCTTTTTGGTTGCTGCGGGAAGCATTATTAAGATTTACGATGAAAGCTTTGAAAAATACAATATTGAAGACGGCAACTTTGAACTGAACGCCGAGGCAAATGCTTTGACGTTGGAAACGATTGAACAAGATGGCAACGTTAGAGTCTATGAGAACTTCTACATGGAGCGTGAGACGGAAGCGTTCGACAGTAAGTTGCGAATTTATAAGAACCGCGAGGAGATAGACAGAGTCTGCCTTATGAAGGGCGCGCTTCCTACAGGCGAACGTGAGATTGCCATTGATAGAATGTATGCCGACAACAATTCGCTTGATGTCGGTAGCACACTTACTGTCGGCGGCAAGGAGCTGACGGTGTCGGGACTTGTGGCACTTTCTGATTACAGCGCACTCTATGCAAGCCCCTCTGATATGATGTTTGACGCAATCAAATTCGGAGTTGCGGTTATGGCTGAGGAAGGCTTTGACGCAATGGGTGAGCTGGGGTTGCATTTTAATTACTCGTGGAAATACAATACCGCTCCGGCTGATGACATTGAGGCTAAGGAGATGTCGGAGGAATTGCTTGAAGTCATTGCGGAAAATGCGATTGTCAAAGGCTACATCCCGATGTATTCAAATCAAGCCATTCAGTTTGTAGGGGGCGATACCGGCAAGGACAAGACGATGTTCGCCGTGTTCCTGTACATAGTTGTGATAATCCTTGCATTTATAATGGCCATCACCACGAACAGCATGATCACAAAGGAAGCGAATGTCATCGGAACACTTCGGGCGTCCGGCTACACAAGGGGTGAAATCATTCGGCACTATCTTGCGATGCCGATGTTGGTTGTGCTTGTGTCCGCATGTGTCGGAAACATCTTGGGCTACACGGTGTTTGAAGATGCGGCAGAAAACCTTTATTACGCTAGCTACAGTCTGCCTACGTACGTGACATGCTGGAATGCCGATGCATTTGTAAGCACCACGGTTATTCCGGTAATCCTGATGTTTGTAATCAACTTTGCAATTGTTGCGTACAAGCTGAGATTGTCACCGCTTAAACTGATTCGTCGCGATTTGAAGACAAAGCAGAAGAGGAAGGCAATAAAGCTGAACTCAAAAATCGGTATTATGCATCGCTTCAGACTGCGAATCATCCTTCAAAATGTGCCCAATTACATCATGATTGTATTCGGAGTATTCTTCGCCAATATCATCTTGCTGCTTGGCATGGGCTTTCCGCGGTTGCTTGACAAGACTCAGCAGCTCATCTCGGAAAATATGATCTGTGAGTATCAATACATCCTAAAGGCGCCCGTGGAAACGGAAAATGCGCAAGCGGAAAAGTACTGTGCCGGTAGTCTTTCTACGATTGAGGGCAGACTGAAAAGTGAAAGCGTTGCAATCTATGGTTTGGAAGCGGAAAGTAAGTATGTTGATGTGGATGCGGGGAAGGGCGTGTACATCTCTAAAGCCTATTCACAGAAATTTCGGCTTGAGAACGGGGATACGATTACTCTAAAAGAAGAATTCGGTACAAAGGAATATCGTTTTGAGATTGTCGGCATTTACAACAATCCTACGTCGCTCGCGGTCTATATGGACAGAGGGCATTTTAACAGAACGTTTGATTATGCCGAGGATTATTTCAACGGATATCTTTCTGACGAGAAGCTTGAGGACATTGATGAGACGTATATCTCGTCAACCATTACCGAGGACGATATGAACAAGGTAGCACGTCAGCTCAACCATTCCCTCGGCTCGATTTTGGATTTGTTCTATTGGTTTGGATTGATTATGTTTATGCTAATCATCTACTTGCTTTCGAAGATTATTATCGAAAAGAATACGCAGTCGATCTCAATGACCAAGATTCTCGGGTACAGTAATGTCGAAATCGGTGGGCTCTATATTATATCAACAGGCATTGTGGTAATACTCTCGTTCCTGTTGACCATGATTCTTGTAAACAGGATCATGGAATCGGTATGCGAGATAATGTTCTCGGGATTCTCGGGGTGGATACCTTATGATGTTCCGTTGTCGGTGTTCGTAATCATCATTGCGTCGGGAATCATAGCTTATGCGTTGATTGCCTATATGCAGTTCCGACGTGTAAAGAAAATCCCACTTGACCTTGCGTTGAAAAATGTGGAGTAAAAAACGCAGTGCTCCGCCCAGCTCTGCCGGCTAACACCGTACACCTTCGCGGAGCCATCACCGACGAGCTCTGCTCGTCTAACACCGCGCAGCCCCGCTGCGCTATCACCGCAGCGCTATGCGCTGCTATCACTGCCGCTCTTGGCGGCTATCACTGCGGCCTCCGGCCGCCAACAGCTTCCACTCCTTCCGCTGCATATAATACACGAGTCCAAAATGGAGCATTACGCCGCAATGCTCCATCTGACATTCAAAGTGGACTGCGGGGATACCGCAGTAACGTGTTTCTTCGGTGGTGAGGACTTGGATTCCGCGGTACGTGTGCAGGGTGCCGTCCTCGTCCTTTAGCTGAAAGCTTCGCGGAATGATGCGGCCCGTGCTTGTGAACCATGCGTCGCACGCAATGGGAGTCTGCGTGCCGCCGAGTGCGCCGGCATCGGGCTTGGCTGTATTCGTGCCGATCCCCATCAGCATGGTGGGGCCCTCCTTTCTGAACTAAGGCAAATGCAAATAAGCCTGCAACATCTGCCTACGTCATGGGCGCCGGTGATGAGTGCCCGAACAGGAGTCGTTGCAAGAAGCTTATTCAATATCCAGTTTCGTATAGTCAACAGTCCGCTTTTCGCGGGAAATGCCCCCGCTTAGGTGGTCTATGGGGGACTCTAAGAAAGAGGCGCGCTTTACGGAATCCTTGCCGTAGCGCCTCCGGATCTCATCGATTGTCTGGTCGAAGCGCTCCAGCTTGTCGTGGTTGGAGGTTTCGAACAGGCTTAGCTGACGGGAGCAGCTCTCGTCAAGCACCTGGCTGCTATGCAGTCCGAGGTGGCGAATCGGAGTGCCGTCCCAGGATTCCTCGAACAGCTTCGAGGCGTAGCGGTGCAGCTCCGAGGTGATGTTGGTCGGATTGTCCAATACCATCTGATGACTGTGGTATTGCAGGTCAAATGTCTTGATTCCGACGGAAAGCACACCGGCTTTCACGTGGTTCTCGCGCAGGCGGGCAGCCACGGTCTCTGCCAAACCGAGTAGCACGAGCTTGGCGGTCGCTACATCGGTAATGTCGAACGGGACGGTCGTGGAATTGCCGTAGCCCTTGTTCGGCGGGGGAGTCTCCAGCACGGGCGATTGGTCGATTCCATTGGCAAATGCCCATACCGTATCTCCCTGCTTCTTCAAAGCACCTCTCAAAATCGCGGGTGACGTTCTCGCCAGCTCACCAATCGTGCGAATACCCATGTCACTCAGCTTCTTCGCCGTTGCGCGTCCGATAAAGAACAGCTCCTTCACGGGAAGCGGCCACATCTTAGACTCGATCTCCGAGGGAAATAGGGTGTGCACCAAATTGGGCTTTCGAAAATCCGAAGCCATCTTGGCCAGCAGCTTGTTCGTGGATACGCCGACGTTGACCGTAAAGCCGAGCTCACGATGTACGCATTCGCGAATCTCCTCGGCAAGCGCTACCGGATCGGGGTAGAGCCTCTGCATCTCACTCATATCCATAAATGCCTCGTCTATCGAATACTGCTCGACATGCGGGCAATAGCGACGGAGAATCTCGATAAATGCCTCCGAGCACTGGCTGTACAGCTCATAATTGGGCGGCGCCAGATAGAGCTCCGGGCAAATCTGCTTCGCCTGTACAACCGGCATACCGGTCTTGATGCCCATGCGTCCGGCCGAAATGGACTTCGCAAGGATAATGCCGTGTCTGGCAGCCACGTCCCCTCCGATTGCGGACGGAATCTCACGCAGGTCGAGCGTTCCGCCGAGATGGTGAAGACGATACGTCGCCTCCCAGCTCAAAAATGCACTGTTCACATCAATATGAAATATCAGGCGTTCCACGCGGATTCCCTCCCTTCAAGCTGTGGTAGTACGTACATTATACACGAACATTTGTTCGAAATCAAGGGCGAATTTGCGTTCCGCCCAAGAAAAATGTACCTGCGCCCCGAGACGCCCGCAGAGCATTGTTGCGGGAAACGTACCGTTGCTCGGCGGCGCCGCCAGGGCATTTTCGCAGAAAAATGTACCTCCCCGTGTTGCAAGGAACGGGCGGATTGTGGTATATTGCTATGGATGAGAAACGATGCGGAAGGAGAAGGTGCGATGGCGAATGAGAAGAAGCCCGTAGCGGAGTCCGGAAGGACGCACATGCCGAAGACTACAAAGCTGCAAGCCATAACATTTACTGCGCTGATGACGGCGCTTGTGTGCGTGATTGCACCATTTTCCGTGCCCTTGCCGGGGGAGGTGCCGCTGTCGCTTGCCAATCTGATGCTGTTGCTGGCGGTTTGCTTGCTCGGCGGACGACTGGGAACGGTCTGCGCGGTGCTGTATTTGCTGCTCGGCTTGGTGGGCGTCCCCGTGTTTGCCGGCTTCGGCGCAGGCCTCGGAAAGCTATTGGGACCGACGGGCGGTTATCTGCTCGGCTACGTGCCGATGGTGCTGCTGGCGGGCTGCATCGTGCGTGGAAATCGTGCGCGGTGGGGCGTGCGACTGCTCGGACTGCTGCTCGGAATGGCGGCGGATTATCTCATCGGAACGCTTTGGTTTTGTTATGTCACGGGAACCGGAGTGTCGGCGGCGCTGCTGGCGTGCGTCCTGCCGTTCCTACCCGGGGACATTTTGAAAGCTCTGCTGCTTTGCTACGTTGCGCCGAAGGTGCGCGGCGCGGTGGAAAAGGCGGGTTATAAGCTGCCGTAAGGCGAAGAGGAGATATCGATGTCAAATACGTATTTTATTGCGGATATGCATTTTGGTGATAAGCGCGTGCTTGAGCTGGACAAGCGGCCGTTTGAGAGCGTGGAGGAGATGGACAGAGAACTGGTTCGTCGCTGGAACGCAAAGGTGAAGGCAAATGACCGCATCTACATTCTCGGCGACCTGAGCGCCTACTCCACGGAGCGTACGATTACGCTCTTGGAGCAGCTGAACGGAAAGAAATATTTCATCCGCGGCAACCACGACCATTGCGGTGGTCCTGAGTTCGACGCGCATTTTACTTGGGTCGAGAACTACGCCGAGCTGCAGGTCGAGGGACGCAAGGTCGTTGTGAGCCACTACCCGATTGCGCATTGGAAGGGCCAGCGCTATGGAAATGTACTGATATACGGCCACACGCACGCGGGCGAGGACGAGGAGTTGTTTCTTGAGTACGCGAAGCTGTGCAAGGAGCGGGGCATTCGTTTCTACGCGTACAATGCCGGTTGCATGTTCTGGGACTACGAGCCGGTGACCTTGAAGGAAATGATGGAGCGCGCCGCCGCACAAGAGGCTTGACACAATATAGCTTTACAATGCCGCCGCAAAGGGTTATACTAGGCGAGGTGGGTGACAGAGCCCAAGAAAGGCAAGGAAGAGAAGATGGAGATTTATGATTTTCATGCACACGTGTATCCGGAAAAGATCGCACAGAGAGCCGTAGAGGGCGTGGGCAATTTTTATAATATCGCAATGGATGAGACGGGAACGGTAGACCGCTTGCTGACCATCGGAGAGGAGGCCGGAATCGGACATTTTGTCGTGCATTCCGTAGCGACCGGTGCTAAGCAGGTGACGAGCGTGAACGACTTTATCGCAGCGGCGGTAAAGGAGCATCCCGACAAGCTCATCGGCTTCGGCACGATGCACGCCGATTTCGAAGACAAATGCGCGGAGATCGAGCGTATGCAGTCCATCGGACTTCGCGGCGTGAAGATTCACCCGGATTCGCAGCGCTTCTGCGTGGATGACCCGAGAATGTTCGAGGTGTACGATGCGATTCAGGGACGCCTGCCGTTGCTTGTGCACTGCGGCGATTATCGATACGATTTCGACAACCCGGAGCGTGTACTTCGCGTGTTGAAGGAATTCCCGAAGCTGACTTTCGTAGCAGCGCATTTCGGTGGCTGGTCGGTTTACGATTTGGCGGTGGAATACTTGAAGGATACGAATTGCTACTTTGACTGCAGCAGTGCCATGATGTATCTCGGCCGTAAGCGCTCGCAGGAGCTGATGCGTATCTACGGCGCGGAGCGTATGCTGTTCGGTTCGGACTATCCGATGTGGAACCCGAAGTCGGAGCTGGAGCGCTTCCTGGATGTAGACTTGACGGAAGAGGAACGCGAACTGATTCTTCATGCAAATGCAGAGCGCATTCTCGGTATTCGTCAGTAGCCGAACGAGGTGCTTTGGCAGAGCATTTTTATTGTACATACGGCGCGCCGGCGGGGACATGCGGTAAAATGCCTCACCGGCGCGATTTTTTTGAAATTTCCTATTGACAACGAAAAAAAAGGATAGTACAATAACCGCAATTAAAGGCTGTGACGAAGACGGTTTCGTATGAACTTTTCAGAGAGTCGGTGGCTGGTGTGAACCGATAAGAGAGTGCGAGAGAGCCTATCCCTTCCGAGCTGAAGATCTGAACATTGATGATAAGTAGGAGCTTCCGTAGTTGCCGCGTGAAGGCAAAGGACTTGATGGAGTCTGTGAGTGGTGCGAAGGCACAATTTGAGTGGTACCGCGGGTAATGATTGCTCGTCTCAAAGAATAACTTTGAGGCGGCTTTTTTGTTTTTACGGAGCATTTTCCGAAAGTCGCGAGCGGTCGGGACGTCCGGACGATACACACTCGAGTCCACGAATAGTCCATCCAATATGATTATTTGGAGGTAAAAACGATGAAGAATCAAACGGTTGATCCGAAACTATTGGAGGTTGCACAGCGTATCCGTGAGATGCGTCTGATTTCGAATCTGAGTATTGAGGAGATGGCGACCCGCACGGATTTGACGGTGACAGAGTACGCTAATTTCGAGGACGGAAGAGAAGACTTCCCGTTCACCTTTATACATAAGTGCTCGCTTGCATTGAATGTGGAGATGTCCGCGCTTTTGGAGGGACGTACCGCAAAGCTGAGCTCTTACAACGTGACGAGAAAGGGCAAGGGCCAGGTGACGGCAGAGGAAGAGGGAATCTTGATTAAGAACCTCGCTCCGATGTTTAAGAACAAGCTGGCTGAGCCTTATTGGGTGCGCTACGAATATTCTGCTGAGCAGCAGCGTAGACCGATTCATCTGACGAAGCACAGCGGACAGGAATTTGACCTCGTGCTGCAGGGCTGTCTTAAGGTGCAGATCGGCGACCACGTGGAGATCCTTCAGGAGGGCGACAGCATCTTTTATAAGAGCTCTACGCCTCACGGTATGATCGCCATCAACGAGCAGGATTGTACGTTCCTCGCAGTCGTTCTCCCGGACGATGAAGCACAGGAGGACGTTGTCGAGACGTTGGTAACGGGTCGTACGGCGAAGAGAAGCTTTGTCAGCGAGAAGTTTATCAAGACGACTGAGGATGAGAAGGGTCGTCTGAAGCATATTGATTTTGTAAATGAGGAGGAGTTCAACTTTGCATTTGACGTGGTAGACGCGATTGCAAAGAAGAATCCGGAGAAGCTGGCAATGCTTCACCTCGATAAGAATAAAGTAGAGCGTCGCTTTACCTTCCAGGACATCAGCCTGCTTAGCTCGCAGTGCGCGAACTACTTTAGAGCACTCGGCATCGAGCGCGGTGACCGTGTTATGCTTGTATTGAAGCGTCATTATCAGTTCTGGATTGCGATGACGGCACTTCACAAGCTCGGTGCGATTGCCATTCCGGCAACCAACCAGCTGCTTGAGCATGACTTCGAGTACCGTTTCAATGCGGCCGATGTGAAGGCCATTTTGTGTACGAGCGACGGCGATACCGCAGACCACGCAGAGCGTGCTATGGACAAATGCCCGTCCGTGCAGCATCGCATCATCGTCGGAGAATCCAAAGAGGGTTGGAGAAACTTCGATGAAGAATTTACGATGTATAGCACGGAATACGAGCGTCCGGCAGATGCACCGAAGGGCTCGGATCGTATGATTATGTTCTTTACGTCGGGAACGACGGGCTATCCGAAGATTGCATGCCACAGCTACAAGTATGCGCTCGGACATTTTGTTACCGCAAAGTACTGGCATCAGGTGGATCCCGATGGATTGCATTTTACCATCTCCGATACCGGTTGGGGTAAGGCGCTTTGGGGCAAGCTCTACGGACAGTGGCTTTGCGAGGGACCTGTATTTACATACGATTTCGATCGTTTCCATGCAGAGGACATCTTACCGCTCTTTGCAAAATACAAGATTACGACCTTCTGTGCACCGCCTACGATGTATCGAATGCTCATTAAGCAGGATATCAGTCAGTACGATTTGAGCAGCATCACGCATGCTACGACGGCCGGCGAGGCACTGAATCCCGAGGTATACAAGGTGTTCAAGGAGAATACCGGTCTTCGTATTATGGAGGGCTTCGGTCAGACCGAGACGACACTTGTTATCGGTAACCTGTACGGCGAGGAGCACAAGCTCGGTTCGATGGGTAAGCCGTCACCGCAGTATCGCGTGGACATTCTCGATCCGGACGGAAAGCCCGTACCGGTTGGTGAGAACGGCGAGATCTGTATTTATACGGACGGAAAGGTACCGTGTGGTTTGTTCCGCGGCTATTATCGTTCCGAGGAGCTGACGAAGGAAGCATGGCATGACGGCATCTACCATACCGGTGATGTGGCATGGAAGGATGAGGACGGCTTCTACTGGTACGTAGGACGTAAGGATGACGTTATCAAGTCCTCCGGCTATCGTATCGGACCGTTCGAAATCGAGAGCGTTTTGATGGAGCTTCCGTACGTATTGGAGTGTGGTGTCAGCGCAGCTCCCGACCCGGTTCGCGGTCAGGTGGTAAAGGCGAGCATCGTGCTTACGAAGGGCACCGTGGGAACGGATGAGCTCAAGAAGGAGATTCAGGAATACGTAAAGAAGCATACCGCTCCTTACAAGTATCCGAGAATCATTGTCTTCATGGATGAGCTGCCGAAGACTATCAGCGGAAAGATTCAGAGAAATAAGCTGTAGTTGCATTTTCGCGAGAAATGTTATATGATTATAGGATAGTGCGAAATGTTGCGAGGGGATGTCCGATTTCGGTCATTTTTCGCTGATTCGCACGGTATTCGAGCTGATGTGCCGAATACAATGAAAGAGGAGCTTATGAACGACGAGCTTATGAAAGACAAGCGGGTTATATTGCTGGCCGGACATTACGGCAGCGGCAAGACGAACATAGCGGTCAATATTGCGCTTAGCTTGCGAGAGCAGGGCGAGGAGGTCGTGATTGCGGACCTGGATATCGTAAATCCCTACTATCGCACGAAGGACAGCGAGGCAGAGCTGAGAGAAGCGGGCATTCGCCTGATCAGCTCGGAATACGCCAATACGAACGTTGACGTACCGGCACTTCCGCAGGAGATGTATTCGATTGTGGACAACAAGGGCATGCGCGCGGTGATGGATATCGGCGGAGACGACCGTGGTGCGCTCGCACTCGGACGCTATGCACCGGCCCTGCTTGAAGAGAACAGCTATGACATGCTGTTCGTTGTAAATCAGTATCGTCCGCTCACGCGAGATGTGGAAAGCACTATCGACGTGATGCGTGAGATAGAGCTGGCAGGAGGACTTCCCTTCACCGGCATCATTAACAATTCCAATCTGGGCGTGGAGACAACGGCAGAGGATGTGCTGGCCACCGACGCATATGCGCGTGAGGTTGCAAAGCAGACCGGACTTCCACTTCGTATGACTACAACAGTTGAATCGTTGTACGGCGAGGTTTCGGAGAAGTTGCCGAATGTATTTCCCCTGCGACTCCAGACGGCAAGATTGTATAATAAGAACTAATAGCTTTTGTTCCATGCGCAGAGGTGTGCTGTGGCAGAACAAAAAAATCAGGAGGAGACTATGAGCAAAGTTACATTTAACACCGACCTTTGCAAGGGCTGCGGACTGTGTGTCGGCGCGTGCCCGAAGAAGCTTCTGCGGATGTCCGTAGATACGATTAACAAGAAGGGACATCATCCCGCAGAGATTACAGATCAGGCTGCATGTATCGGCTGTGCATTTTGCGCAACGATGTGTCCGGACTGTGTCATTACGGTGGAAAGGTAGGAAGGTATTATGGCAGATAAGGTATTAATGAAAGGTAACGAAGCCATTGCGGAAGCAGCCATTATGGCAGGTTGCCGCCACTATTTCGGTTATCCGATTACGCCTCAGACTGAGGTAGCTGCATACATGGCAAAGCGTATGCCTAAGATCGGCGGAACCTTTCTTCAGGCAGAGAGCGAGGTAGCTGCAATCAACATGTGTATCGGTGTTGCCGCTACCGGTAAGAGAGTTATGACGAGTAGTAGTAGCCCGGGAATTTCCCTGAAGGCTGAGGGTATCAGCTACATGGCAGGCTGCGATCTTCCGGCTCTCATTGTAAATGTACAGAGAGGTGGCCCGGGTCTCGGTGGTATCCAGCCCTCTCAGGCAGACTATTTCCAGGCAACGAAGGGTGGCGGACACGGTGATTATCGTCTGTTCGTAGTAGCACCTGCAAGCGTTCAGGAGATGGTAAGTCTTACGGCACATGCATTTGACGTAGCTGAGAAGTATCGTATTCCGGCTATGCTTCTTGCGGACGGTACGCTCGGTCAGATGATGGAGCCCGTTGAGCTTGCAAGCGTTGAGGTTCAGGAGCACGACAAGTCTTGGGCACTGACCGGTACGAAGGGCGAGAGAAAGCGCAACATCGTAAACTCCCTGTCCTTGCTTCCCGAGGAGCTTGAGCAGTGGAACCTGGAGCGCTATGAAAGATATGCGAAGATCGAAGAGAACGAAGTAATGTACGAAGAGTACATGATGGACGATGCAGAGGTATGTATCGTAGCCTTCGGTATCGCTTCTCGTGTATCCCGTAACGCAATCAAGGCTGCACGTGCACAGGGCATCAAGGTCGGTATGATTCGTCCGATTACGCTTTGGCCGTTCCCGAAGGAAGTGCTTTGCAAGGCAGCTGACAAGGTAAAGGCATTTGTAACCGTTGAGCTCAATATGGGCCAGATGGTTGAGGACGTTGAGCTTGCAATCCGTTGCAAGAAGCCGGTACTTATGGCTAACCGTGTGGGTGGCTGTATTCCTACTCCCGAGCAGGTGCTTGCGCAGGTTGTAGAAGCTAACAAATTAGGAGGTGAGCAGTAATGGGTGAAGTAGTATTCCAGAAGCCGCAGGCTTTAACCGACAATCAGTTTCATTACTGTCCCGGTTGTACGCATGGTATTATTCATCGTCTCGTAGCTGAGGCGATTGACGAGCTTGGCATCATGGGCAAGACCATTGGTGTTGCCAGCGTTGGTTGCTCCGTATTTACATACAACTATTTTAACGTGGATATGGTTCAGGCTGCTCACGGACGTGCTCCGGCAGTTGCTACCGGCGTTAAGAGAAGCGATCCCGAGAACATTGTATTTACGTATCAGGGTGATGGTGACCTTGCTTCCATCGGTACGGCAGAGACCGTGCACGCAGCTGCAAGAAACGAGAACATTACTGTTATCTTCGTTAACAACGCAATCTACGGTATGACCGGTGGTCAGATGGCACCGACCTCTCTTCCCGGTCAGGTGACGCAGACGTCTCCTTACGGACGTGATGTAAATACCGTTGGTTTCCCGGTTCGCATCTGCGAGATGCTCAGCGAGCTGGACGGCGCTTCTTACCTTGAGAGAGTTGCCGTGAACAATGTAAAGAACGTAAAGGCTGCTAAGAAGGCAATCAAGAAGGCGTTCCAGAACCAGATCGAAGGCAAGGGCTTCTCTCTTGTAGAGGTTGTGTCCACCTGTCCTACGAACTGGGGTAAGACTCCCGAGAAGTCGCTGGAGTGGCTTGAAGAGAATATGCTTCCTTACTATCCTCTTGGTGTATACAAGGATAAGTACGCAGAGAAGAAGGAGGACAAATAAATGGCACAGACGCAGATTTTGATTGCAGGCTTCGGTGGACAGGGTATTCTGTTCTCCGGTAAGTTCCTTGCGTACGATGGCTTGATTTCCGACAAGCAGGTGAGCTGGCTTCCGTCCTACGGTCCCGAGATGCGTGGCGGTACCGCAAGCTGTAGCGTTGTATTCAGTGATGAAGTAATCGGTTCTCCGATCGTTGAGAAGCCGGACATTTTGGTTGTTATGAACCTTCCGTCCTTGGATAAGTACGAGGGCGCAGTTGTTCCCGGCGGTAAGATTTTCTACGACTCCACCTTGATTAGCAGAGAGGTTGAGAGAACGGACGTTGAGGCATTTGGCGTTCCCGCTACGAAGCTGGCAGCAGACAACGGCATGCCTACGCTCGCGAACATGATTCTTCTCGGCAAGATGATTAAGGAAACCGGAGTTATCAACGAAGAGAATATCGCAAAGATCGTAGAGAAGATCGTAAGCGCAAGACATCAGGATTTGAAGGAGCTGAACATCAAGGCTCTTAAGATGGGCGCAGATTATTAGGAATATGTAAGTTCTACGTGTGTAGAACATCGTGCGGACAGCGGAATATTTACGGTATTTCGCTGTCCGTTTTGCTTTCATTGACGATATAGGAGGGTGCTATGGCAAGTAGAAATATAGGCAAGGTATCGTTGTCACCGGAAGAGAGAAAAGCTCTTGCGGAGGACTTGGCGAACTATTATGAGGATGTGCGCGAGGAGCCTCTTGGGATAATCGAGAGAGATCAGCTGATGGATTGGTTCATGGAGTCGGCAGCGCCGGTCATTTATAATAAGGCATTGGACGATGCTAAGGCATGGTATCGCAAAATGCAAGACGATATCGATTCGGAGTACTATGCGCTGTATAAGGATATCTAGTCGTAAGATCAGGTGTATCGGACAAAATGTCCGAAGAAATCAGATAAAGTTTTTTCATATGTAACCTAACAGGGCCTTTTGTCGTGTATAAGGATGAAAGGCCTTTTGACTTACGGAAATTTCGGTTTCCGCGAAGCACGTATTCAAAGGAGAAGGAGGGGACGGAACGTGGAAGATAGTCAGATTGTTGATCTCTATTGGCAACGCTCGGAGGATGCCATCAGCGAAACGCGCAGCAAGTACGGTAAGTACTGCCGCTACATAGCGAAGCGAATTCTCGAAATCGAGCAGGACGCAGAGGAATGTGAAAATGATGCGTATATGAAAGCGTGGCAAGCCATGCCGCCTCATCGACCGGAGAGCCTGAGAACCTTTCTCGGCAAGATTGTAAGACGCTTGGCTCTGGACCGCTACAGCTACAATACGGCGCAGAAAAGAGACAGCCGCATGGTAGTGTGTCTCGAAGAGCTGCAGGAGTGCATTCCGAGCAGTTCGGCGGATGCGTCGGAGGAGGAAGCTCTGAGAAATGCGATCAACGGCTTCCTGGAGAGTCTTTCGGAAAATGCTCGCATCGTGTTCTTACGGCGGTATTGGTACATGTGCAGCGTAAAGGAGATTGCGAAGAGCATGGACATGTCCGAAAGCAACGTGAAGGTCACTCTGATGCGTACGCGAAATCGTTTCAAGGAGTATCTGGAGAGCGAAGGAATCGCCCTGTAGACGGAGGGAGCATAGGAAGGACGAAAAGGATATGAAGGAAAAGAAGCTTTTAGAAGCAATGCAGCTTGTGGATGAGAAATACATTGAAGAAGCGGATCCGACGAAGAAGCCGAAGTTGACCAAGTGGCTCGGTAAGAAGTCGGTGAAGTACGGGGCGCTGGCGGCGTGTGTTTGTTGCTTGATCATCGGAGCCATTTGGCTCTTCGCACCGCTGAGAACGCCGAAGACGGACACCTCGAAGCATCGTGGCAGCGATTATTATGAGATTATCGAGAAGCTGGCGGATTACTATCA
>JAZRJF010000041.1:0-85196 GCA_045645665.1 Lachnospiraceae bacterium
GAAAACAAGCGCCCTTATTTCCTTTGCGAGTACAGTCACGCAATGGGCAATGGACCGGGAGATCTCGCAGATTATTGGCGCGTAATTGAATCCAACGACTGCTTCATGGGTGGTTGCGTTTGGGAATGGTGTGACCATGCCGTGTACGATGGTACGGACGAATCCGGAAAGCCTCGCTATCTGTACGGCGGAGATTTTCATGAGCTTCATCACGACGGCAACTTCTGCATGGACGGACTTGTGTATCCGGACCGTGCACCTCACACAGGCCTTTATGAACTGAAACAGTGTTATCGTCCTGTATACGTTTCTCTGGCTGAAGAGAATTCCAATGTATATTCTTTTACAAACCGAATGAATTTCGCAAGCTTTGAAGAGCATTTTACAATGACCTTTGAAGTGAAAGACAACGGAAGATTCTTATTCGAAGAAGAACTTCCGCTTACGATTCCGGCAAATGAAACCGTTACCCTCGAGATACCCAAGCTGTGGATGCTTCATGGCGATGATCTTCAAGTGCGATTCATTACACGCTGGAAAGACAATCAGCCTTTCTGTGAGAAGGGTACTATCGCTTGCTTTGAGCAGATTTGCTTGCGCGAGGGAACGAATCGATTCCAGCCCGATCGTAGCGTCAACAGAAAGCATTTGCACGTAGAGGAATCCGAATTTGAATATACGGTTCACACTAAGACTACGACATATGTTGTTCGCAAGGCAGATGCAAGCGTTACTTCTATCAAGGCAGAGGAAGCAGAGCTTCTTACGCAACCGATTTCGTGGAATCTCTACCGCGCTCCGATTGATAATGATCGAAATGTGGCACCGATGTGGAGAAAACTTTTCTTACATTGTCCTAAGCCGAAGCTGTATTCCCTTCGTTTGATTGAAGCGGGAGACGAGATTATCTTCAAGGCAGATTTGTCGCTTGGTCGTGCGATTTTCGAGCCACCGGTAAGAATGCTCCTTGAGTATAGTTTTTATCCGAACGGAGAGTGGAATGTTCGTACGAACGTCAAGGTAATGAACGAGCTTCCGTATCTTCCGAGATTCGGTGTTCGCCTCTTCCTTCCGAAGGAGTTTGAGGATTTCACCTATTATGGTTACGGACCGTTCGAGAGCTATGTAGACAAGCATTTGGCTTCGTTTATCGATTTGCACCATACAACCGTTACCGGAAACCATGAGGATTATTTGAGACCTCAGGAGAACTCATCGCATTGCGGAGTAAAGTTCGCAAGCCTAAGCGATGGCAAGCATAACCTTCTCGTAACCTCGGAAAATGACCTTTCCGTTAACGTTTCACACTATACGCAAGAACAGCTCGAGACTGCAAAGCATAACTTTGAGCTGCAGGAAAGCGGCAATACGATATTCTGTATTGACAAGATGATGTCCGGTGTCGGCTCGGCCAGTTGCGGACCTGCATTGGATGAGGTTTATCAGTTAAATGATAAGGAGTTCCATTTTTCCTTCTGGTTTTCAATCAGATAGAAAGATGCTTTGAATAGTGAGGACTATCATGAGCAGATTATTTTACAATCAACCCGCTAAGAATGACTGGAACAAGGCTTTGCCTGTCGGAAACGGCAAGCTCGGTGCGATGATTTACGGTGCCGAAGATCGTACGATCATGCAGCTAAATGAGGATTCCCTGTGGTACGGCGGACCTATGAACCGTATTAATCAGTATGCCCTCGAGAACCTTCCGAAGGTTCGTGAACTGATTTTCAGTGGTCAGATTCAAGAGGCAGAATCGTTGTTAGTGCATGCATTTACCGGAACTCCGTCCGGACAGAGACCGTACTCAACGCTCGGTGAGCTGCAGATCTATTATAGAAACATTTATTCTCAGGCACAGACGACCGAGTATTCACGCGAGCTCGACTTAGAGCGTGCCGTTCACAAGATGGTTAAGACCTGCAACGGTGTGACTTATGTTGAAGAGACCTTTGTAAATGCTCCGAGCAATTTGCTGGTCGTTAAGATTCATACGGCAGAAGAAGTACCGTTTGATATCGACGTGAATTTTGCACGAATGAGTTTCTACGACAACGTATTTCATGATGTAAACAACGTCTATTCCATTGGTCAGCTTGTCGGCAAGGATTATCGCTTTGCTGCGGGTATCACCGGCTTTTGCATGGGCGGAACTGTGGAACCGATGGGCGAGTATCTCATCTGTCGTAATGTCAAGAAGCTTTGCCTTCTGTTTACGGCAGCAACAACTTATCGCAACATGGATCCGTTGGAAACCGTTCGCAACACGCTCAACTACGGTTGCTCACTAACCTTTGCACAGCTTTATGATGAGCACGTGAACGATTATCAAAGACTGTTTTCAACGACAAGACTTCAGCTGGATTACGACAAGGAACTGGATTTGCTTCCTACCGACGAAAGATTACAGCGCATTGATGCAGATCATCCTGACAACGGACTGCTCAATACCTACTTTGATTTCGGACGTTATTTGTTGATTTCCAGTAGCAGACCGGGTTCCTTACCCGCAAACCTTCAGGGCATTTGGTGTAAGGATATCGTTCCGCCGTGGGGAAGTAAGTTCACCGTTAACATCAATACGCAGATGAACTATTGGCCGGCGGAGATGCTTGGCTTGTCCGAGTGTCATATTCCTTTGTTTGACCATATGCATAGAATGTGCGAGAACGGAAGACGCACAGCGCGAGAGATGTACGGATGTCGTGGTACGGTATGTCATCACAACACCGATTTGTGGGGCGATACAGCGCCGCAAGACATCTGGATTCCGGGAACGTATTGGGTAATGAGTATCCCGTGGCTTTGTACACACATTTGGGAGCATTATCAGTACACAAAGGACTTGGATTTCCTTGAAAGTATGTATCCCGTAATCAAAGAATCCGTTCTGTTTTTCCACGACTTCCTTGTAGAGCGCGATGGTTATGCAGTAATTTGCCCGTCCGTTT
This sequence comes from Lachnospiraceae bacterium, assembly GCA_045645665.1. Classification (GTDB taxonomy): domain Bacteria; phylum Bacillota; class Clostridia; order Lachnospirales; family Lachnospiraceae; genus ISDg. The sequence continues at coordinate 2,952 of JAZRJF010000041.1, forward strand.
CTCCGGAAAACACATATATTATGTCTGACGGAACCGAGGGAAGCGTATGCTTCAGCTCTACGATGGACAATGAAATCTTAAGGGATCATTTCACTCAGTTTTTGACGATTGCAAAGCTTGTAGGAGATGATGATGACACTTTCGTTCAGCGTACCGAGCAGCTCCTCGCTATGATTCCTCCGATTCGCATCGGAAAACATGGTCAGATCATGGAGTGGATGGAGGACTATGACGAAAAGGAGCCGGGACACCGACACATTTCACACTTGTATGCCTTGCATCCTTCCAGCCAGATTACAACCGACGGCAATCCGGAGCTTTGTGATGCAGCGAAGGTGACATTGGAAAGACGACTTTCGAACGGTGGCGGACATACCGGTTGGAGTCGTGCATGGATCATGAACATGTTCGCTCGTCTTCACGACAATGCTGCTGCGTACGAGAACATCCTTATGCTCATGAAGCATTCCACGCTTGACAATCTCCTTGACAACCATCCGCCGTTCCAGATTGATGGCAATTTCGGATCCATCGCAGCATTTGGCGAGATGCTTCTCCAGAGCAATGCAGATCGCGTTCTTTTGCTCCCTTGTCTACCCGACGAGTGGAAGAGCGGCAGTATCAAAGGCATCTATGCACGCGGTGGTGCTAAGTACGATTTGATTTGGAGTGAAAATCGCCTGCAATCCTTTACCGTAACTGCGGAAAATGCGGATTATCACGAGGTAGTATATTATCTCGATAAAACCTTCCGTCTTGACATGCAAAAGGGTGAGGTTGCTCATTTTGAGATTTACGCTGATAATGAATAAACAATTCGGACAGGCTTCGTATTGATTTACGAGGCCTGTCCTTTTAATCTATATACCTTCTAATACACGTCGTTCGAGTCATTGCCGCATTTCACTTTTCTCGACTCACCGATCAATTGCATCAATTTCTTTGTAGCATCGGAAACACCGCCGATTTCATTGATAATGCCGGCCTCTACGGTTTCTTTACCTACCAAAATGGTCCCGATATCCTTCGTGAGCATTTGTGTGTTCAGCATCAATCCCTTCAACTTCTCATAATCAATATTCGTATGCTTGACTACAAAGCCGAGAATACGCTCTTGAATCTGCTCCATATATTCAAAGGATTGCGCAACTCCGATGATCATGCCGTTCATTCGAACCGGATGAATGACCATTGTAGCCGTTTCGGCAATAAAGCTATAATCGGCACTTACGGCAAGCGGTACACCAATAGAATGGCTACCTCCGAGTACGAGAGATACGACCGGCTTACTCATCCCTGAAATCATCTCGGCAATCGCAAGTCCTGCCTCTACATCACCACCCAACGTATTCAACAAAAGAAGCACGCCTCCGATTTCGTTACGCTGCTCGGCCAGTGCCAAGATAGGAAGCAAATGCTCATACTTTGTCGTCTTGCTATTCGAGTTCGCATTGTCGTGACCTTCGATTTCGCCTATGATAGTAATGAGCTGAATTTGATAGCCTTCGTCTGTCGGGAGAAGAGCAGTTCCGTGTTCTCCGATCAACCCGGATTCTTCGTGTTTTTTGTTCTCATTTTCATTGCATTTTGAATCCATTCCATCACTCCTTACAGTTATACTGAGGATAGTATTACCGAAAGGTAATCAAATAATCGCCGAACACATTTTTCGCTCAAACAATTGTCTTTTCGGCAGTTTTGTGATATGATAAAACCAAATGCGTAGACGTTGATTCGAGCGTAAGTACAACGAGAGGAATGCACAAATGGAACTGTTTGAATTTTTGAAAATCGTTCTGTTTGGTATTGTGGAAGGTCTCACCGAATGGCTTCCGATAAGCAGTACCGGACATCTTTTATTGCTTGACCGTGTATTCCCGTTGCAGGCCTTTGCAGACAATGCGGAATTCAAGGAGATGTTTACGGTCGTAATACAGCTCGGTGCTACATTTGCTGTTGTCATGCTTTATTTTCGAGCATTATGGCCGGTACGAATCGATAACAATCGACTTGTAGTGAATCGTCCGCGCATGCTGCTTTGCTCAAAGGTTTTGATAGCATGTATACCATCGGCAATTGTCGGATTGCTGTTTGATGACCTGATCAATCGTGCATTTTACTCAAGCAAAGCCTACAATGAGCTCATTACCGTTATCGTAACATTGATTTTGTATGGAATCGTGTTCATTGTTGTTGAGAGATTGGGTAATCACAATGAGCCGCGCTTTTATAAGCTCGAAACAATGCCTTACAAGCTGGCGCTTTACATAGGCATGTTTCAGATTCTGGCGTTCATCCCCGGCACTTCAAGATCGGGTGCGACCATTATCGGTGCGATGCTGTTGGGAACGAGCAGAAGAATGGCAGCCGAGTTCACATTCTTTCTCGGTATACCGACCATCTTCGGAGCAAGCTTCATCAAACTGGCGAAATATCGATTTTCCTTTAGCGGAATGGAATACGCGATATTGCTTACCGGAATGCTCGTTGCGTTTTTGGTTTCCTATGTGTCCATCAGAGCACTGCTTCGATATCTCAGCAGACACGACTTTCAGATATTCGGCTGGTACCGAATCATATTAGGACTCATATTGCTGCTATACTTTTTTATCATTTGATAACGAACGTTACGGATAGATTCATTTTAAAGACAGAAGGAGATTCGTATGCCGAATAAGAATTCCAATACGCGTTCTTCGAATACGAAGAACACCAATAACACAAGAACCAATCAAAAGAACAATACAACACGCAGTACCGGTGCCAACGCCAAAAGCGCTCCGAAGAACAGCTCAAAAGGAACTTCCGCTTCGAGCAAGCGAGAGAGTGCCAAGGCACACGAGCGCTATCTGGAGGAACAGCAGGCTAAGAAGGAAGTCATGGACGAGGTGGTTTTGATTATTACCGGTCTGATTTGTATCCTTCTCTATCTGAGCTATTTCGGTCTGTGCAGTATTGTCGGCGATGCGATTAACACTGTCATTTTCGGTTTTCTCGGTGGATATCTGCCTTACGTATTTCCGGTTGTTCTATTTGTTGCGGTTGCCTTTATCCGTTCCAACTCCGGAAATCCCATTGCGGCGAGAAAGACCGTGTACTTTACGATTTTGGTGTTTGACTTGTCTGCGTTGATACATATTATCAGCGGATACTCTGAGAAGCTCACATTCTTTCAAGCATTTTCCTATGGTTCACGTGACCATGTGGGAGGCGGCTTGATCGGTGCTTGTCTTTCTGAGCCGCTCATGTATTTCTTCGCAAGAATTGCATCCATCTTGATATTGATAGCGCTGTTTATAGTGTGCATCATTTTGATGACCGGCAAGACGATTTATAAGGCAATTCAAAATGCAAAAAGTAAACGTGAGTATTATGAGGAGCCGGTGCCCGTTCAGACACCTGCCACTCGCAAAGAGCAGGAGTCTCCGTATCGCCAGATGCATATGGATGAGATTCAGCCCACCAACGGCAAGAGAAAGCTTGTAGTAGTAGATGCAATCCCGCCGAGTCAGGAAGTGGACACCTCGTTCTATAGCGAGCCAACTCGCAAGGAAAAGAAGAAGACTTCCTTCCTCGATCGCTTGAAGAACGATTATTCTCAGCCAAATGTACAGGAACCGTCGAGTCAGGCATCCTATGAGCCGCTTAACGCCGCGGATTCCGAACGATTAAAGCCGGTTGATTCCACTCCGAGAATTACGTATTCGGACGAGCTTGCACGCAAGTTCAATACCGATGCTAAGCTTCCGAACGATTCCGTTGTAAAGCATGCTTATGACGAGGACGATTTCGGCTTTACCATCACCAATATGCATTCAAACGAGGAGGTCTTCGATAACGATACGATAGAGGATACTAAGTCCGCCGCAAATGAAGCTCAGACCGAAGCGACGGTCGAGACAACAAAGAAGTCCGTTGCCGACAAATCCTCCGACGTATCGATTGCCCCTTTGGTCATCGAGAAAAAGGTGCCTGAAAAGGAATACGTTTTCCCGCCTGTTTCACTGTTGTCCAGACCGAAAGGAATCTCTAAGGGCATGTCAAATGCAGAGCTCAAAGAGACTGCTTCTAAACTTCAGAATACACTACGCAGCTTCGGTGTTAACGTAACCATTACGAACATTAGCTGTGGACCGAGCGTAACTCGCTATGAGCTTCAGCCTGAGCAGGGTGTTAAGGTTAGTAGAATCACCGCATTGGCGGACGATATCAAGCTCAATCTAGCAGCGGAAGACATCCGAATCGAAGCACCCATTCCGGGTAAAGCCGCAGTCGGTATCGAGGTTCCGAACCACGAGAATTCCACTGTCATGCTTCGCACTTTGCTTGAGTCAATAGAATTCACCGGTGCCGGCAGTAAGATTGCATTTGCAGTCGGCAAAGACATTTCCGGCAATATCAAAGTAACCGATATCGCTAAGATGCCGCATTTGCTGATCGCCGGAGCCACCGGTTCGGGTAAGTCTGTTTGTATCAACACCTTGATTATGAGCATTTTGTACAAGTATGCTCCAAAGGACGTTCGCTTGATTATGATTGATCCGAAGGTCGTTGAGTTAAGTGTATACAACGGCATCCCGCATCTTTTGATCCCGGTAGTGACCGACCCGAAGAAGGCCAGCAGCGCTTTGAACTGGGCGGTAATGGAGATGACCGATCGATACAATAAGTTTGCGGAACTCGGAGTACGAGACCTCGGAAGCTACAATCAAAAGCTTGCAACATCAAAGGAGCCTTTGCTTGATAACACCGGTGAAGTTCGTACGAAGCTTCCGCAGATCGTAATCATTGTAGACGAGCTTGCCGACCTTATGATGGTAGCCCCCGGAGAAGTAGAGGATGCCATTTGTCGTCTTGCGCAGCTCGCACGTGCTGCGGGAATTCATCTCGTAATCGCAACACAGCGTCCGTCGGTTAACGTTATTACCGGTCTTATTAAGGCAAATGTTCCTTCGAGAATCGCATTTTCCGTATCTTCGGCAATCGATTCGAGAACCATTCTCGATCAGGGTGGTGCCGAAAAGCTCCTTGGCAAGGGCGACATGCTCTTTTTCCCGTCCGGACTTCCGAAGCCGATTCGTGTACAGGGTGCGTTCGTTTCCGACACAGAGGTTAGCGCAGTAGTTGACTTCCTGAAGGAAAAGAATTCGGACAATGCATACAACAGCGAGGTTGCAAACCACATTGCAAATGGTGTTAGCTCCGTTAGCAATCAGATGAACGCCACCTCGAGCGACAACGACCGCGATGAGTATTTTGTCGAGGCCGGACGCTTCATCATAGAGAAGGACAAGGCATCCATCGGAATGCTTCAAAGAGTTTATAAGATCGGCTTTAACCGCGCAGCACGTATCATGGATCAGCTTGCTGAGGCCGGCGTAGTAGGACCCGAGGAGGGAACGAAGCCGAGAAAGATTCTTATGACAGCAGAGGAGTTTGAACAGCACATTTCGAATTAGAGGAGTAAGCTATGGGAATTGTTCATTTGCTCGACAGCGAAACCATAAATCAGATAGCAGCCGGTGAAGTAATCGAGCGTCCTGCATCCATTGTAAAGGAGCTGGTAGAAAATGCAATCGATTCCGGAGCAACAACCGTCACCATAGACATTACCGGTGGCGGCATATCCTCAATACGTATCACAGACAACGGCTCCGGCTTTGCGAAAGAAGACATCCCCGTGGCGTTTTTGCGTCATGCAACAAGTAAGATTTCGAAAGGCAGCGACTTGTTGTCCATACAAAGTCTCGGTTTCCGTGGCGAGGCACTTTCGAGTATTGCAGCAGTATCCAGGCTTGAGCTGCTCACGAAGCAACCGAACGCCTATCTCGGAAGCAGATATTGCATCGAAGGCGGACAAGAGACTTGCTTTGAAGACGCCGGATGCCCGACCGGCACAACGATCATTGTGAATGACCTGTTTTACAATGTTCCGGCAAGGCGCAAGTTTTTGAAGTCGGCTACGACCGAAGCGGGATATATCAGCGAGCTTGTGAATCGATTTGCAATATCGCATCCGGCTGTAGCATTTTCCTTAATCATCAATAACCGAACCGCATTGCACACCTCGGGCAACGGCAATCAAAAGGATGCCATTTATTCGGTATACGGTCGCGAGATTGCAATGAATCTCATTCCCGTATCGGAAGAAAATGATCTGTTCACGGTTCAAGGCTTCATAGGAAAACCGCAGATTGCAAGAGGAAACCGCACCTACGAGAATTATTTCGTCAACGGAAGATATATCAAGAGCACGTTGATTTCCAAAGCGATTGAAGAAGCCTATGCTTCGTATTCGATGCAGCATAAGTATCCATTTACGGCATTGACTTTGACAATCAATCCGTCCGAAATCGATGTCAACATTCATCCTACGAAGATGGACGTACGTTTTTCAGAGGGAGAACGGCTTTATTCTATGCTTCGCACGGTGATAGCAAATGCTCTGAAACATGCCATTTTGATACCGGACATGCGTTTGACGCAGCCTACAGTAACCAAGCCGGCTACGCAGGAACGCCCTCCGGAGCATTTTGAAACAAATCGACTTGCAATGATGACAAATCGAGTATCGGAGAGCAAGTCTCCGATTGGCAAGTACACTGTTCCCGAAACATCGGTCAAAGTATCGGATCACAATACCGTCTCGCAGTACAGGGAGTCATCTCAAAATGTACCGAAGGACAACTCGGCTACGAACGACACGCCGACGAACTCGACGACTACCATCAATGTAACGCCAACACGCGAGACAACGAACGATACGACTATCAATGCGACGACCATAACGGAATCGAGCATCCAATCACATGATGAGTCGTATACGACAGCGGCCACACTCGAAAAGTCAGAAGCAACGATCACTACGGCCACAGAAGCTTCAAAGCCGGAACTGCCTAGGCCGGTCGGCGAACAATTGAGCCTTTTCGCGAATGAAGAGCATGAAGAAAGCGACGATTCCGTAAAATCCGATTTCATGCGCAATGAAGTTGCCGCATATCGCATTGTCGGCCAGATATTCTCAACCTACTGGATTGTCGAGATGGACAATCGCTTGTTTTATATCGATCAGCACGCAGCTCACGAGAAGATTTTATACGAGCGTATGCTGCGAGATATGAATACACGAGAAGTATGTTCGCAACAGATTTCTCCGCCGACTGTAGTATCGTTATCCATTCGCGAAGAAGAAACGCTGCTTCACAATCTCGAACGCTTTGAGGCGCTCGGCTTTGACATTCAACCGTTTGGCGATCGAGACTATGCCATCTACGCAGTACCGATGACGCTGTATCGACTGACATCGACGGACTATTTTCATTCCTTACTCGATGAGATGCTTCAGATGCCGAAACATACACCGAACATTCAAGTACTCGAGTCGATTGCATCCATGTCATGTAAGGCTGCAATTAAGGGCAATCAGTCCATTTCGTATGACGAAGCCAAGAAGCTGATTGAAGAGCTGTTAACGCTCGAAAATCCGTATCATTGTCCACACGGAAGACCGATCATTGTATCGTTGTCCAAATACGAACTCGAAAAGAAATTCAAACGAATCCTATGATTCTCGTTAGGAGGTCAATTTGCTACCATTAGTCATTCTTTCGGGCCCTACGGCGGCCGGCAAGACCAAACTTTCTCTCGACCTTGCAAAGGCTATCGGAGGGGAGATTATCAGTGCAGATTCCATGCAGGTTTATCGCGGCATGGATATCGGAACCGCAAAGCTTCCGTTCGAGGACAGGGCGGGGGTTCCGCATCATTTGATTGACTGTCTGGACCCCGATGAAGAATTCAACGTATCCGTCTTTGTAAAGCTTGCAAAAGAAGCCATCGAACAGATTCGTGAACACAACCACATTCCGATTCTCGTCGGAGGCACCGGCTTTTATATTCAAGCGCTTGTGAAAGACCTTGATTTCGAGGAAGAGCCTCATGAGGACGGTTATCGCAACTCGTTAGAGACCATGGCTGCCGAAGGAAATGCACATTTGCTTTATGAACAGCTTCAAGAAATCGACCCAATCTCTGCAGAGTCGATTCCGAAGGAAAATGTTAAGCGAATTATTCGAGCCCTTGAATATTATCACTATCACAAAGAACCGATTTCTGCTCATAACGAGAGACAGCGACAGAAGCCGTCACCGTACAATTATCTTTACTTTGTACTGACACGCGATCGTGAATTGCTGTATACGGCAATCGACCAAAGAGTAGAGATTATGTTTGAGCAAGGCCTTCTCGAAGAAGTGACGTCGCTGAAAGAACAGGGCTATCACATTGGGCAAGTTTCCATGCAGGGTCTTGGTTATCGTCAGCTACTGAAACACCTAGAAGGAGAGTGCTCGCTCGAAGAAGCCAAATACGCAATTCAGCTCGAGACACGTCATTTTGCCAAACGACAGCTGACTTGGTTCCGTCGGGAAGACTCGGTTATTTGGTTGAACAAAGATGAATTCCCGAACGAAGATGCAGTACTTGAAAAGATGCTTGAGCATATTAAGGCAAATGGTCTGCTATAAGACGAGCCTAACCTTATTTCAAGCATCCATTTCGACGAATTCATGCATTTGCAGATGATTTATTAGATATAAAACAACAGAATGGAGATAGACATGTCAACGCTACAGGACATTTACAAAGAGCTTGGTATTGCCGAGTCTGTGTACGATTTTTGCACTGAGATAGAAGCAGGCCTTGCGGAAAGATTTCAAGAGATTGATGATGTCGCAGAGTATTGCCAGCTCAAGGTATTGATGGCTATGCAAAAAAATCACGTAAGCGATACTTGCTTCGAGACATCAACCGGCTATGGCTACAACGATTTGGGACGTGACACCTTAGAGGCCGTATATGCTTCCGTATTCCATGCGGAGGACGCTTTGGTACGCGCGCAGATTACATGCGGAACCCACGCACTTGCCATTGCAATGGCTGCGAATCTTCGCCCCGGTGATGAGATTTTATCACCCGTAGGAAAGCCATACGACACGCTGGAACAAGTAATCGGTATCACACCGGCTCCCGGCTCACTTGCCGAATTCGGTATCACTTACCGTCAAGTCGATTTGTTACCGGACGGCGGCTTTGATTACGAAGGAATCAAGAACGCAATCAACGAAAAGACGAAGCTGATCGAGATTCAACGTAGCAAGGGCTATCAAACTAGACCGACCTTGTCTGTTGCTCGAATCGGCGAATTGATCGCATTTATCAAATCCATCAAACCCGATGTCATCTGTATGGTAGACAATTGCTACGGCGAATTTGTCGAACGAATCGAGCCTACCGACGTTGGTGCGGATATGTGTGTCGGCTCGTTGATAAAGAATCCGGGTGGCGGTATCGCTCCGATTGGGGGCTATATCGTCGGAAAGAAGGAATATATCGAGCAGTGTGCATACAGACTGACTACGCCGGGCTTAGGCAAAGAAGTCGGAGCATCCCTTGGTGTCAACAGAGCATTTTACCAAGGCCTCTTTTTAGCACCGACAGTAGTAGCTTCCGCACTTAAAGGAGCTATCTTCGCAGCCAACATATATGAAAAGCTCGGTTTTCCTTGTGTACCAAATGCAACCGAGCCCAGATACGACATCATTCAGGCGGTTACACTCGGCAAGCCTGAAGCAGTAATTGAATTTTGCAAGGGCATCCAAGCCGCAGCACCGGTTGACAGTTTCGTAACTCCGGAGCCCTGGGGTATGCCCGGCTATCATTCGGACGTCATTATGGCGGCAGGAGCATTTTATCAAGGCTCCTCCATCGAACTTTCGGCAGATGCGCCTATCGAGCCTCCATACGCTGTGTATTTCCAAGGTGGACTCACCTGGTACCACGCAAAGCTCGGCATTATGATGTCTTTGCAGAAGCTACTCGATAGCGGATGCACCATTCTTCCTTAAGCATTCTCAAAGGCAATACAAGTCACATATCGTCGAAATGGCTCTATGAGGTTTTTCTAAAAGGCGATTTGTTTCTATACAAACCTACATAAGTATGGTATGATTTTGCTGGATTGTGGACAATCTTTTTGAGTGATAGGAGAAGAATTCACATGTCCAAATCAGAACATACTATGAAGGCGTTGCCAACAGAGCAGCAGCCATATGAAAAGGCTCGTATTTACGGCACTCATTCCTTAAGTGATGTCGAGCTGTTAGCCATTGTATTGCGTAACGGAACCGCAGGTCACAGTGCACTGGAGACTGCACAAGCATTGTTAACCCAGCTTGGCTCACTCAGCAATCTGTGTAGCCATAGAATGCACCATATTCGTAGCATCCCCGGTATCGGAAAAGTGAAGCAGCTGCAGCTAATGGCCATTGCCGAGCTTTCGATGCGTTTGTGGCAAACCAGTCGACCAAGTGGAATGGTTATCAGCGATTCCGCAAAAGTATACGAAGTATTTAAGGAGCGACTAAGACACGAAAAGCAGGAGCATGTCCATTTGCTATTGTTGGATAGTCGCTGTAGACTCACACATACGACAGAACTCACAAAGGGGACAATCAATTCGTCGCTGATTTCTCCGCGAGATGTGTTTTGTGAAGCTTTGAATTACAATGCGGCCGGCATAATATTGGTGCACAATCATCCAAGCGGTGATCCGACACCAAGCAAAGACGACATACTGATTACAAACTCAATCCATGAGCTTGGCACGATTATGCAGCTTCCGCTTATGGATCACGTGATAATTGGAGATAATACATACGTGAGTATGAAAGAGCAAGGGCATATAATGAGCTGATTGCCGTATATGCCATGAAAGGAGACCATTATGTCATCCAAGATATTCGGAATTGACTTTGGAACGAATTCACTAAAGATCTACCGCAAGGGAGACGGAATTGTATTTTCACAAAAGAGTGTAATTGCGATCAAAGGCAAGAACACAGTCATTGCTATCGGCGACGAAGCTTATGAGATGTACGGCAAATCTCCGGACTACATCAATGTGAACTTTCCTTTGAAGGGTGGCGTTATTGCAAGCTTTGCAAACATGCTGTCCCTCTTAAACTGTATCTTTTGGGACCTTTCTCGTGTCCATGGCAAGTTTCGTGGTGCGGAATTCTATATTGCAACACCGACAGACATTACCGAGGTTGAGAAGAAAGCATTTCACGATTTGGTAGATGCCAGCATCATTCGTCCGAAACGTCTTCGTATGGTCGAAAAGCCTTTGGCCGATGCGATCGGTGCCGGAATCGACATCAACAATAGTCAAGGCTCCTTGCTTGTCAACATCGGTGCCGACACGACTGAGATTTCCATCATTTCGATGGGCGGTATTGTATTGAGCAAGCTCGTACCTGCAGGTGGTAACCAATTTGACGAAGCCATCAGCAATTACGTTCGTAAGAAGTACAACCTCGTCATCGGTCAGAAGACAGCGGAATATATCAAACGCACAATTGCTTCCTTTGACAATAGCGAAGTGCGGATTTGCAAGGCATTTGGCCGCGATATCGTAACCGGCCTTCCGAGAGAGCGAGAGATTACTTCCGACCTGATCAACCAGGCTCTCCTTGAGCAGATGAACAACATTATCGATACCGTGAGAGTCATTCTCGAACGTACACCGCCCGAAATCGCGGCAGATGTGTATGCAAATGGTCTGACCGTAACCGGTGGTTCCTCTGCAATCCAAGGCATCGGCGAATTGATTAGTCAAAGCACAGGATTAAAGGTGCAGGTAGTACCGGAAGGTGCAAACACGGTTATTCAAGGCATTGCTCAGATTATCGAGAACAAAGAGCTTGAGCTTTTGGCTATGCCGTTAAAACAAACGTATTACGATAAAAACTGAAGGGAGACTATCGATGCGACGTAACAAACAATCAAAATACAACATAGACCCGAAGTATATCCTTATGCTCTGTGTTTTGATTTGTCTCGGTCTCATATTCTTTTCCTACAAATTCAAAGCCACCTTTGAGCCGATAAAGACCGGCTTGAATTCCATGCTCGTTCCGATGCAGAAAGGAATTACACTGGTAGGACAGGGCATTTCCAATATTGCAGATGCCTTCGAAGACAAGCAGGCACTTCAGGATGAGAATGAAAAACTGAAGCAAGAGATACTGGAGCTTAAGAACCAAAACAATCTTTTGCAGCAGGATTTATATGATTTCGAGCGATATAAGCAGCTGCTCGAACTGGATGAAACCTATTCCGAATACAAAAAGGTCGGTGCTAATGTCATCGCCAAGGACTCGAGCGGTTATTTTGCCGTCTTCACATTGGACAAAGGCTCCGACGACGGACTTCAGGTTGATATGAACGTCATTGCGGATACCGGTCTTGTCGGAATCATAACGGAGGTTGGCAAGAATTATTCCATCGTCCGTTCAATTATCGACGACAACAGCTATGTGAGCGCAACCATTCAAAAGACAAATGACAATTGTATCGTGTGTGGCAACCTGACACTTCTGAACAGTGGCTTTATTGAGCTTCTCGACATCTCCATCAATTCGGATGTCAGAAACAATTACAAGGTATACACGTCTGACCTCAGTGAGAAGTACTTGCCCGGCATCTTAATCGGATATGTATCTAACATTCAGGCGGAAACCGATGGCCTATCCAAAAAGGGATATTTGACTCCGGTAGTAGATTTCGAGCATTTGAATACCGTACTCGTTATTACAGACCTTAAAAAGTCCCCTACGGAACAAGACGATAATCCTTAAGATACAAAACGGAGAGATTCTATGTTTACAGTGATTATAATCGGAATCGAATTATTGGTCGGCTTTCTCTTGCAGACAACGGTGTTTTCACACCTCGAGATAGCGGGAGTAGTGCCGAACCTGCTGATCATCATTACCGTTGCGGTCGGTTATCAAAAGGGTAATTTGCAGGGCATGGCAACCGGTCTTGTCGGAGGCATGCTGCTTGACATTTCGTTCGGAGAAATTTTGGGCTATTATGCGTTAGTGCTTCTTTTGATCGGATATTGTGCCGGCTTTATGAACCGATATTACATCGAAAATGATCTGTTCCTTCCCCTTGGTATGATTGCTTCGGCACAGCTGGTATATTCCTTTGCCGAATACGTATTTCGATTCTTAGTACGGGGTCGACTGAACGTTCTGTATTACCTCGGACGCATCATGCTTCCCAACATTCTTTACACCGTAGTCGTTGCAATAGTTTTGTACAAACTATTAGACTATATATTTATACGGGTCCTTTCCGAAAAAAATGCGGATGGCGATCTACAATAGCGAGATTTCAGTAGCGGAGATACAACATGGAAGAATCCTTATATGACAAGTTAAGAGATATGCTCCACAATCGTATTGTGCACATCTTCCTATTGCTCTGCGTTATGTTTTTGATTATTATTGTCCGTTTGTTTCAGATGCAGATGGTCGACAATACCGAAACGAACGTAGAAGGCGATACGACGTCGTACACAAAGACGATTCCGGTACAAGCGACGCGCGGTAACATCTATGATTGTAACGGCGTGCTTTTGGCGTACAATGACTTGCAATACAATTTGGAGATGTACGACTCCGCAAACTTGACGACCAATGATGAAAAAAATGCAGCGATTCATTCTTTGATTCAGCTTCTGAAAGAATTTGACTACGAGCGTGAATTCGATTTTTATATTGATTTGAACGAAGAAGGAGAGCTGTACTTCACTGTGTCCGACACAGCCTTGTTGCGTTTCAAGAAAAATGCTTACGGACTTACGAGCATCGACAAGCTGACAGAGGAGCATTTGAATGCTACCGCAGAGGATGTATTCAACTTCCTTCGCAATGGCAATCAGACGTCTCGTATGTTTCAGATTTCCGATGAATACACGGTAGAAGAAGCACTTGAAATTATGGCTTATCGCTATCACCTGTTCATTCTTTATCCGAGCTATTCTTCGTTCAGAATTGTCAGTGACATCAGCGAAGAGGCGCGCATTTCCTTCTATGAGAATACAACGAAGATTCCGGGAATCGAGATTACAAAGTCCTCGAAGCGTGTTTACAACCAAGCGGAGTACTTTGCTCATATTATCGGTTACATCGGTCTGATTAATGCGGAGGAGCTCAGCGAGTATAGTGCAATCGATAAGAAATATTCCGAGACAAGCATCGTAGGTAAGCTCGGTGTGGAAAAGTCTTGTGAAACGTATCTTTCCGGTATCGACGGAACGGCAACTATCATTGTAAATGACAGCGGACAGGTTGTATCAAAGACTGTCACAACGGAGCCAATCTCGGGAAATGATCTGTACCTAACAATCGATTCCGAATTGCAAACCGCCTGCTACAACATTTTAAAGCGTAACATCGCCGGTATTTTGCTTTCGGCTATCGTTCCCAATATGGATTACGGTAGCAAGGGAGAGGATGCTACGGATATCACCATTCCGATTTATGAGGTTTACTACGCGCTCATTGATAACCACAGCATAGACACCTCGCATTTCCAATCAGACGATGCTTCTGAGGCGGAAAAGAAGATACTCGGTCAGTACAATACCGAAGAGGAGAATATCTGGGCACGTCTGTTGAAGCTGTTGGATGCGAGCAATACAACTACGGCAAAGGATGCCGGAGAAACAATGGCAGATTACCTGTCGTTCTTGTATCAACGACTCGGTCCGAGCTACTGGAACATTCTCGATACGTCCAAGATTGATAAGGATGACCTTCAATACTTAGCATACGTGGACGGAGAGCTTAGTCTGAGCAAATTCCTGCAGTATGCAATCACGCAGAACTGGGTTAACCTCGACAAACTGAATATCGGTTCGGAGTATCACGATACAACAGAGCTGTATCAATATCTATACGATTATATTGTTGCGAATCTAAGAAACGATTCCGAGTATCAAAGCAAGATATATCGCACGCTCATTTTCAACTATACGTTAAAGGGCAGAGACCTTTGTCTTGTTTTGTTCGATCAAGGTGTCCTCAAAGAAGATTCCGAAAGCTATACCGCATTGAAGAACGGCACCTTGGATTCTTATACGTTCATCATGCGAAAGATTCGTTCAATGGAGCTGACGCCTGCTATGTTGGCACTCGAGCCGTGTAGTGGTTCCATTGTCATGACGGATCCCGTAACCGGACAGACAAATGCTTTGGTTTCTTATCCGAGCTACGACAACAACTACTTGACCAATACGGTTGATATCGAATATTACAATCGCCTTCTCGCCGACAAATCATACCCTATGGTAAATCGTGCGACGACATCAAAGACAACGACGGGTTCCACCTTCAAGCCCATCACTTCGATTGCCGGCTTGACGGAAGGTGTCATCACGACAACCGAGTTGATTGAAGATAAGATCGTATTCGAAGAAATCAACCCCTCACCGAGATGCTGGAGACATCCGCTGAGCCACGGAGAGATTAACGTTTCAGATGCAATTAAGTATTCTTGTAACTATTATTACTACGAGGTCGGCTATCGAATGTCCATCAATGAGCGTAACGTATACGACGACTCGCTCGGCATCAATACGATTCGAAAATATGCTACCGCATTTGGCCTCGCCGACAAGTCCGGCGTAGAGATTTCGGAAAGTGCTCCGGCAATCTCAAATACCGATGCTGTTCGTACGGCAATCGGATACTATCACAGCTTTTCGCCGGTTCAGATCGGCCGCTATTTGACGACGCTGACAAACGAAGGAACATGCTACAATCTAACGCTGATCAGTAGAGTAGTATCTCCTAACGGCGAGATGCTTTTACAGAACAGCGCTACCGTTCACAGCACGATTGACAACGTACCTCAGACGTCCTGGGATGCCGTAAAGCTCGGTATGTATCGCGTTGTACATGCCGATAGCTCGTCCATTCGCGAAACCTTCAGTGACCTTAGTATCAAGATTGCAGGAAAGACCGGTACCGCACAGGTGAGCTTGAATCACCCGAACAACGCATTGTTCATTTCCTTTGCACCATACAGCGACCCCGAGGTTTGTGTAACCGTTGTCATTCCCAACGGATACGGCTCGGCAAATGCTGCTTATGTTGCCAGAGAAGTCTACGGTTTTTATTTCGAGGATGAGAACCGCGATGCTTTGCTTAGCGGTAACGTAATTGCAGGTAACATCGAAGATACAGAGTATATTGACTAAACACAAAGAGGTAACTATGGATAACACAGTAACAATCAAAGGTTACAAAAATGGTATCATTCTACTGCTTGACGACCAAGTACCATTTGACTTACTCTTAGAAAAGGTAAGAGCCAAGTTTCGAGATTCGTCCAAATTTCTCGGCTCTGCAAAGATGGCTTTGACGTTTGACGGTCGTACACTCGATACGAACGAACAAAAAGAGATTCTTTCTGTAATCGCCGAGACAACTGACCTTGAGATCATTTGCGTTTTTGATAACAGCGAAGAAAATGATGCAATGCTGAAGCGCTCCATCGACCAAGTTATCAGTAGCCTTTCCAATCAGACAGGACAGTTCTATCAAGGCGTTTTGAGAGCCGGACACCAACTCGAAACCGAGAATTCGATTGTGATTCTCGGAAATGTAGAGAAAGGTGCTCGCATTGTTAGCGGCGGCAACATTGTCGTCATCGGTTCCCTGGAAGGAACCGCAATTGCCGGTACGAATTCCAACAAAGAATCTTTCGTATTCGCAGCACATATGCTTCCGGAGCATTTGCAAATCAATAAGCTGATTTATATCGAACCGGAGCGAAACAAACGAGAGCAGCGTAAAGCCGACCGACTTGAGCACAAGTTGCAGCTTACGAACTGCAGCAAGCTTGCCTGTATTACCGACGGAGAGGTTCGTATCTTTCCGGTCGAGCGTGATAGCATGGCATTTGATGAGGAAGCGCTGAAAGAGCTGCTTTAAGACACCATACGTACAACAGACATACTAATGAAATTCACAAAAGAGAACCAGATTGAATAGAGACAGAAAGGGATTTCATGTATGAGTTGTAAGATCACTGTAGTTACATCCGGAAAAGGCGGTGTCGGCAAGACAACCGTAACCGCAAACTTAGGCACTGCAATCGCAATGGCAGGCTATCGAACATTGCTGATTGATATGGACCTCGGACTTAGAAACCTCGATATTGTTATGGGCCTTGAGAATCGTGTTATCTTTACTCTTTTGGACGTGCTAGAAGGTCGCTGCAGAGTAAAGCAGGCATTGATTAAGGACAAGCGAATCAACAACCTTTTTGTACTTGCCGCTGAGCAGGTGCGTGACAAAGAGGCACTCGAGCCGGAGCAAATGCATAAGCTTTTAGAGCTTCTAAAAGAGGATTTTGACTACATACTGCTAGATTGTCCGGCAGGAATAGAAAAAGGCTTTCAAAACGCGATTTGCGGCGCTCACGAGGCATTGGTTGTAGTCAATCCCGAGGTTTCCTCCATTCGCGATGCGGATCGCATTGTAGGGCTGCTCGATTCAGCCGGAATCAAGGACAAGCATTTGGTTGTCAACCGACTTCGCAACGATTTGCTGCGAAAGAAAAAGATTTTCTCACCGGAAGATATATCGGACATCTTAGGAATTCCCCTTCTTGGCTCCATTCAAGAAAGTGATGAGATAGTCATCTCGTCCAACCTCGGAAATCCGATTGCTTCAGGCAACGGTCGAGTGTCCGTTTCTTACAATCTCCTGTGTCAAGCGTACATCGGTACTCTTAAGACAGAAGCGGAAGAGAAGCGTCGTTGGTTCCACTTCAGAACCACGTAACCGTATAATCAATATATACTGCATACCATTTTAGAAGGATAAGCTCATTATGTTTAAGAAAAAGGGTTATCACATTAGCAATTACAAGTTTTCCATCATATCCATAGTCGTTGTGTTATCCATTGTCAGCACAATCCTAATCCAGCGACTTCAGGATTCCGATGAGCAGCAGTTCGAGAAGCAGCTTTTGGGTCTGTTGGTCGGTCTGTTAGTTATGGTAATCGTTTCTCTTGTGGATTATCATTTCATATGCAAGATGTTTATCCCCTTGTATCTTTTGAATATTGTATTGATGTTTATATGTCGATTTGTCACCTATGACATGTTTCCGCTCATCTATGGTTGGAAGCATTACGATGCACAACGATGGATTAAGATCGGCGGCGGCGGTGTGCCGGGACAAGGCTTTGAGTTCATGCCCTCTGAGATTACAAAGCTTGTATTGATCATCTTTTTGGCCAAGCTTTATTGTATGCTCGGCAAAAAGATCAATACATTTTGGAACTTAGTACTGATCTTCGTACTTGCCGGCATCCCGATTTTTTTGGTATTCGATCAGCCGGACCTTTCTACGAGTATTGTACTCATTGCAACCTTCCTCGGAATGTTGTTTCTAGCCGGTTTGTCATATAAGATACTCGTTCCCGCACTACTTATCGGAATCCCGTCGTTCGTTGCACTGTTTTGGTATGTACAGCAGGATTTTCAGGTACTGTTGAGCCCATATCAGCAGGATCGTATTCTTTCGGTTTTGCATCCGGAGCAATACCCTGATTTGATGTACCAACAGAACAATTCTATCGCTGCGATCGAATCCGGAAACATGTTCGGAAAGCTTATATTAGGTGACGGAAGTCATCGATTGACGAACTATGTACCGGTAGTAGAAAGCGATTTTATCTTCAGTGCAATCGCAGAAGAGTTTGGCTTTATCGGCTGTTGTTTGATCATTTTCTTGTTTATGCTCTTTGTATTTTTGAGCTTTCGAATTGCACTGCAAGCGAAGGATCAGTTAGGTAACATGGTTGCATCCGGTATTGCCATTATGATCGCCTTTCAGGCATTTGTTAATATCGGAGTGGTGATTGCCTTGTTACCGAACACAGGCATTCCGTTGCCATTCTTGAGTTCCGGTCTAAGCTCACTACTAACGAATATGATTAACGTCGGAATACTTCTAAACGTCGGAATGCAGAACAAGTCCACTCTGGCGGAAGAGAAGTACCAATTCGATTTTCCGATTTAGTCACATGTCATTACATTCAGAGGTAACCTATGAAAAAGCACCTGTTTCAAATTACAACTTACGTATTGAGCATCTCCTTACTTTGCGGTTGTCTCATCGGTTGCTCTAAGAGCGGAGATGCCGAGCTGCTTGGTAACTACAGAGCATCCGACAGTGTTATTCAATCCGATGTCGGTGCTATGGTTGAAGCAACTTACGCACCGTTATTGTCCCAATGGTTTCTTTGCGACATAACCGAAGAGATGCTCACAGAGGATTATACCTTTGACGAGGAACAGCCCTCTAGAGACGGCAGTGCATTTGTTTTAAATCGTACTAACAACACCTTGGTTTTCGGTCACGATATGCTGGAGCGTTATTATCCGGCCAGCATCACAAAGCTGATGACCGCATTGATAGCCATGCGTGAATGCGATCCTAAGGAGACGATCACCATCTCTGCAGACGTGGCAAAGCTGAATCGTGGATCGGTTTCTGAGCTGAACGAAGGCGATGTCATAACGGTATATAATTTGCTGATATGTCTACTGACTGCATCCGCAAACAATGCTGCAGTTGCCCTTGCAGAGTACTTGTCCGGGTCGGAAGCAGCATTTGCCGAGCGCATGAATACCGAGATGGCTCGCATGGGTATCCACGACACACATTATGCAAATGCCAGTGGACTTCACGACGACAAGCATTATACGACTCCCTATGATATGTACATCGTGTACCAAGAATGCATGAAGCACGAAGTTTTCAAAGAGATTATGGATATCAGTGCAACAGAATACGAGTACTACAATGCAAAAGGTGAGTTGCGCGTACGCAAAGTAGAGACTACAAATCAGTTTAAGCTCGGCAATTATCCGATTCCCGAAGGTTTTACGATTCTAGGTGGAAAAACGGGCACAACAAGCCAGGCAGGTTATTGTTTGATGCTTCATGTTGCGAATGCAGAAGGCACAGAATTTATTGTCGGAGTATATCATGCAAAGACAGAAGAAAAATTATATACGAAATTGAATGATTTGATGTCAACCTATTGTAACTAGCCCTTTCATAGTTCATTTTTAATAATAAAATAAAGATTTCCTGTTGTTATTTTATCCATTATATACTATAATGGTCATATAAAATATTACCGTCAAGGAGGAACTGACAATGGTACAGATTATTGCAGGTGAAAAGGGTAAGGGGAAGACTAAGATTTTGTTAGACAAGGTGAATTCCGATGTTTTGACAGCAAAGGGAACCATCGTATACTTGGATAAAAGCAACAAGCACATGTATGAGCTTAGTAACAAGGTTCGTTTGATTAACGTGAACGATTATTGCATCGAGTGTGCATCTGAATTCGTTGGATTCATTTGCGGAATCATTTCTCAGGATCATGATTTGGAGAAGGTATACTTGGACAGCTTTTTGAAGATTGCATGCCTCGGCTCCGATGAGATCGATCGCATTATCGAGAAGCTCGATATGGTATCTACGAAGTTCAACGTAGACCTTGTAATCAGCCTTTCCGCTAACGCAGACACGTTGTCTGAGGCTGTTAAGTCCAAAGTTATCGTAGCACTGTAATTCAAGAAATAGAATGAGCGTCGCAGTAGCGGCGCTCATTCTTATTTAGTCTTCACTGCGAAGTCTGCCGAAAAAGCTCAAGCTATACAACCCGCAAATACCGACTGCTGCATAAATGATTCTTGCCATAAGAGTCATCTCTCCGAAAATAAAACGAACAAGGTCAAATCGGAAGAATCCGATCAATCCCCAATTGACCGCACCGACGATCACCAATGCGAGTGCAATATAATCTAAAATCTTCATGAGCACTTCCTCCAATAATAATTTCATCAACAATAGAATGTCCGAAAAGCTGATATTATATACGTACAGGAAGCAAGTTTCTATCGTAATTCATGAAAATGTCTTTTCATTTTGCCCAAAATAGAGTATAATAGATACGGCAAATTTACGATAAAGGAGAATCCAAACGATGGCAGCAAAACGTTCTACAAGAAGTACAGCCGTAACCAGACTGAATATCGGTACGATTATTTTTCTTGTTTTTGCAGCTTATGTTATCATCTCCATTATCATCTATATGAACAAATCACACTTGTCGATTTACGAAGTACAAGCAGAGGGCCTTGCAGGTAATACACATGCGGAGGCCATCATTGTCAGACAGGAGACATCGGTTACAACGCCTACAGCCGGCTATGTTAATTACTATCGTAGAAGCGGTAAGCGCGTAGCAAAAAATGAGACCATCTATTCCATCGATGAAAGCCGCCAGCTGTATGATTTGATTTCCGGATCCGATATCGAATATACCTTATCGGAAGCCGATATGGCCGACATCAAAGCCGATGTACGTGATTTCACAAAGAAATACGATACAGAGGATTATTCGCAGCTGTATCTATTAAAGGATGATCTCAGTACGACCATTAAAAGCATTTATGATACGTACTTGTTGGACAACCTGAACACGTTGTTAGAGGGCAACGATCTTGCCGCTTCCTTTACCGTGAACAAGGCTCCGTCGGCCGGAATTGTGTCCTATTTTTCCGATTCCCTTGACGGTCTGATGGTTGAACAGGTTACTCCCGAATGCTTTGACAAATCCAAATACAAAAGCGAGAATCTTTTTGACAGTGAGCTCAAAGAAGCCGGAAGCACGATTTATAAGCTGCTAACAAACGAGAACTGGTCCTTGATTATCAACCTTTCAAAGGAACAGTATGAATTGCTTTCTTCGACAAAGCGTCTCACATTTACTATCAATGAAGACTCCTTAACGTTAACACTTCCGGTCAGCTTTTATTCCTCCGGTGGCGGATATTTTGCAAGAGTTGATATGACACAATATTTGATTCGTTATATCGACATGCGATTCTTGGATATCACCTTGGACATGTCCTCCGAAGAGGGATTGAAGATTCCCAATTCTTCAATTGTAGAAAAAGAATTCTACATGATTCCGGTTAGCTATCTTACAATGGGAGATAACAGTACAGACAGTGGTGTAGTTAAGCTTTCTCACGATGTAAATACAGGCGAAGTATTGTACGAGTTTATTGCAACCGAAATTTATTATCAGGATGACGAGTTTGCATATGTAGAGACTGATTTGTTTACATACGGCAGTTTCATATATGATATGAACACAGAAGAGCAATTTCAGATTTCTCTTATAGGAAAGCTGGAAGGTGTGTATTGTGTCAATAAGGGCTATGCTCAGTTCCGACGTGTAGAGCGCCTATACAACGGTACAGAGTATTGCATTGTAAAGAAAGACATGTCACAAAGCATCAACGAATTTGATCAAATCGTACAGGATGCCACTAAGATCGATGAGCTTGAGATAATATATTAGACAAGCAAACAGATGGGTGACATATATAGCTATGGAGGTAACCATATGATTATCGAAGCACTAGCGGACATTGAAGGCTCCATACAGGCTTCTTGTAATCGTTCCGGGCGAGACAGAGATGAGGTGACTCTGATCGCCGTAAGCAAGACTAAGCCATCCTCTATGATAGAAGAGGCGGCCTCGGCCGGAATCGTGCATTTTGGCGAGAATAAGGTGCAGGAGATGTCCGAAAAATCGCAAGTGCTTTGCGATTTGCCGATTCAATGGCATATGATCGGACATTTGCAAAAGAACAAGGTGAAGAAAGCGGTTTCCATTGCGACGCTGATTCACTCGGTAGATACCGTTTCACTGGCATACGAGATCAACAAGGAAGCAGCGAAGATCAATAAGGTTCAAGATGTTCTGCTTGAAGTCAATCTTGCAGGCGAAGAATCCAAATTCGGTCTTACAGCGGATGAGGTTCTTCCGACAATACGTGAAATTTCCACGTTGAAGAACGTTCGAATCCGCGGACTTATGACAGTTGCACCGTACACGGATGAACCCGAAACGAACCGATGCTATTTTAGGCAAATGAAGCAATTAGCAGTTGACATTAACGCTGAAAACATTGATAATATCAGTATGGACATACTGTCCATGGGCATGAGTGGTGATTATGAGATTGCTATTGAGGAGGGAGCCACTCACGTCCGTATCGGAAGCAAGATTTTCGGCGAAAGAAATTATGAATTATAGAAGGGATGAACAGCCATGGGATTTTTGTCAAACTTTTTAGATGCAATTCGTTTGAACGATGACGCAGACTTCGATGATTACGACGAATATGAAGATTACGTTGCGGAAGAGCGCAACAAAGAAAGCAAGAAGGCAGCCAAGAAGGCTCAGAAGCAGCGCGAATTAGAGGCTTACGAAGAAGATGAGGTTGACGAAGAGGAATACGCACCTCGCAGATCTGCTACCAGAGCCACAAGCTTGTTCTCAAGAAGCAATGAGAAGACAGCAGCTACTCGCGAATCCTATTCCAGCGTTGCAGCAAGAGCAAATGCGAATCGTCTTCAGAACGGTACATCTATGAATTCCACTTCGGCGTCCGCACAGCCTATGTCTTCAGCAGCGGGACAGCGTACCACTAATAAGGTAGTATCCTTGAATCGCGCGACCGCACCTTCAAGAGCTTCCTTGTCGGAAGTGAATATTTCTAAGCCGTCCAGCATTGAAGATGCACAGGATATTAGCGATATGCTTATGGCCGGCAAGCCGATCATCGTAAATCTCGAAGGCTTGGACATCTCGAAAGCTCAGAGAATCATGGATTTTGTATCCGGTTGCGTTTATACGCTTGACGGAAAGCTCCTTCAGATTTCGGGCTACATTTTCATTCTTTCACCGAAGGATGTCGATGTATCGGGAGATTATTTGGCACTGTTGAAGCAAGACGGATTTGGAGTTCCCACCTTTAGTCGTTAAGACTAATTAAGACGGAGGCTATACCATGCTTACACCTATTGAGATTCAAAACACTACATTTCGTTCTGCACCGGGCGGCTACAGCAAATCGCAGGTAAACAAGTTTCTCGCTCAGATACAGAAGGATTACGAATTGCTTTATCGTCAGAACATGGAGCTTACCGATAAGATTGGCACATTGACCGATCGTGTCCAATATTATTCCACCATGGAAAAGTCTCTTCACAAGGCACTTGTACTTGCGGAGAAAGCCGCAGAAGAGACTAAGATAACCGCTGATAAGAATGCTCAGTCTATCGAAAAAGAAGCACGTGCACAGGCACAGATTATTCTTGCAGATGCGGCAAATGATTTGTATCGTTTGCACGAGCAGACAATGCGATTGATGAAACAGTACGAGACTTACAAGGCTCAGTTTGTTGCTTTGATCAAATCTCAAACCGATTTGTTGTCCAGTCAGCCATTCCAAATCAATGTAAAGGAATTTGAAGCATATACGGAATATCTTCAAAATGTAAGTAACAATGATAAAAAATCATAAATACAAGCTGTATTTCGCGATTTTACCGATTCTACTCGTTGCATTGGATCAGGTTTCGAAATACTTGGCACGCACTCATTTGGCCGATGCACCCTCAGTCGTAATTATAAAGAAGCTGCTTTCTTTCACCTACGTCGAAAATCGAGGGGCTGTATGGGGCTTATTCCAGGGAAAGTACAATATTCTCGCCATTGTATCTGTATTCATCATTATCGGAGTGATTTATTTGCTGATACGTATACCGGATACAAAGCGTTTTCTCCCGCTGTATATCACATTTTTGTTTATTCTCAGCGGTGCAATCGGTAATTTGATCGACAGAATCGCATTTAATTTCGTTACGGATTTCATTCGATTTGATTTTATCGATTTCCCTGTGTTTAATATTGCAGATATTTTTGTTACGGTACCCGCATTTGTATTGGTTATACTTTTGTGCTTCGTCTACAAAGAAGAAGAGTTATCGTTTCTCCCTTTCTTTTCGGAGAAAGAAGCAGCCGTTCCAAAGAAAAAGAATCATTGACACCGAAAGATAATTCAGAGCTTCTGGATTATCTTTTTGTACAATAGGAGAGTACTATGCTTGAGCAAACCTTCTTAATCGAAAGCGAATTGAATCAAATGCGATTGGATCGCATCATCCCCATGCTTGCCACGGACATTACCAGAAGCTATGCCCAAAAGCTCATTTCGCAAGAAAATGTATTGATTGACGGAAAGCCTATTACTCAGAACAGCTATAAGCTCAGTACAGGTCAGACTCTGTGCATTCAGATTCCGGAACCGGTGTCTGTAGACATCGTACCGGAAGACATTCCGCTTGACATTGTTTACGAAGACTCTGATGTAATCTTAATCAACAAGCCGAAAGGGATGGTTGTGCATCCCGCACCGGGTCACTATTCAGGAACATTGGTAAATGCACTGCTACATCATAGCGGCGAGCTTTCCAATATCAACGGAACATTACGCCCCGGAATTGTACATCGAATCGACCGCGATACGACCGGAGTTCTTGTGATTTGCAAGAACAATGTTGCGCATTTGTCACTTTCGAAGCAATTGGCCGAGCATTCGATCACCAGAAAATACTACGCCATCGTACAAGGCATTATAAAAGAAGACGGTACTGTTGATGCCCCAATCGCACGTCATCCGATTGACCGAAAGAAGATGGCTATTATGAAGGATGGCAGAAGGGCAGTAACACACTATCGCGTTCTCGAATATCTCAAAGGCAACTATACTTTTGTAGAGTGTCAGCTGGAAACAGGACGTACACATCAGATCAGAGTCCATATGGCAAGCATTCATCATCCCTTGCTCGGCGATACCATCTACGGAAGTGCCAAACAGCCATACCAAACAGAGGGACAAGTGCTTCATGCCGGCATCCTCGGCTTTCAACATCCTAGGACAAATGAATACGTCGAGTTCAATGCACCGTTACCACAATATTTTGAGGAACTTTTGCACAAGCTGAAACTGTAATGTATTCATACTGTGATGCCATATGGATTGCATCAATAGGATATATAAGCATTTCCACAATAATGACCATCTATATACTATATAAAACCGGGAGTCAACTATGAAACGTACATTAACGAATGAGATTCTGAACATAATCCGCGAGAACAGACAGCGCGTCATTTTGCACGGCACGCCCGGAGTCGGAAAGACGCATTTGCTTCAGGACATCGCCAATCAATACAACGGAAGCTATATCATGTGCGATCTTGCAACAGACCGTGAGTTTTTCAATGCATTATCCGAATTCACAAAGAACGCTGCAGAAGACACTGCATCGCAGACCGGTCCTTTTGTTGGCTTTCTTTGCGATTACTTTCAGATGACCGAAGACGCGTTGGCAAGTACGCTTGTTATTTTTGATGGTATCGAAAAGCTTCTGGATGCTATAACGGTATTGTTCCAATATGAATTGCCTGCGAACTTTATTGCAGCCACATCGCGTGCCGATTTCCTTTCTGCGATTCCGATGCCGTTAAGTGCGTTTCCTCCGTTCTGCGTAGTACCGGTGCATCCCTTGTCATTTTGCGAGTTTCTAGACGCCATAGGGCATGAATGGTACCATACCGTCATAAACGGTCACGTAGAGCGTTCTGAACGCATTCCTGAGCTAATACAGAATGAATTGAACGAGCTGTTTCACGATTATCTCTTAGTAGGAGGTTATCCCGAAGCAATCAATCAATATATCGAAAATCCAACGGACATTTCCTCGCTTCGCAGTGTGCACGACAGAATCTATTCAACAATATGGTATCGGTATGTAAAGAATTTGCCTGAGCATCTAAGTGCTCTAAAGCTTGATCAGATCATGCAATATGTTGCACAAAATGCATATCAGACTTCGCAGCCTTTTCATCCTGCATATATCCGCAAAGGTACATCCATCAACGACTATAACGACGAGTTAGCTTACCTTTTTGCAAATGGACTTCTCATTCCTGTTTACGATGCCGAATATTCCTTGACTCGATTCGAAGTGTCGGATTGCGGCCTTATGCGATATCTGTGCAATGATTACGACCTCTTTTACTCGCTCGATCGCGAGAGTGATGCATTTCCCAATGCATTTTATCAAAATTACGTATATACAGTGCTTTACCGCCAGGCGCTTCCCATCACCTCTTGGAAACATTCCAGAAGCTATTATGCTCCGTACTATCAAGAGGCAAATGCACTTTGGCTTCTCTGTGGAGAGCCTGCCAGTCGTTCTAGGTTGTTGTCAACCATTAGAGCCATGGAAGAGAAGAGTACCATCTGGCTTCTTACTGTTGACAGAGCAAAAGGCTACGACACCGACCACAACATACAGTATTACTCACTGGAGTCCACACTACTTTTGAAAAATAACATATTATAATCGACATTTTATCGTTGACAAGCAAGTTCTAGCATAGTAGAATAAATAATGCGACACGTACTACAGCATTAGACTGGTGTGGTTGTGGGGGTACATGTGCGTAGAATACGATTATTTCACTGGTAAGGATAAGGTTATTGTGATGGCGGACATTAGATTACATGAAGGTGAATTGAATGTTATGGAGCTGCTCTGGTCGAACCAGAGTCTTACAGCTAAAGATATCGCTAAGATTATCAAAGAATATATCAAGTGGGAAAAGAACACTACCTACACCGTAATCAAGAGATTGATCGATAAGGGTGCGATTACGCGTGAAGAACCCGGATTTGTATGCAAAGCGGCAATCACTAAGTCCGAGGTTCAAAAGATTGAGATGAACGCTCTGTTAGTCAAATTGTTTGATGGAGAGATGTCCAATTTCTTTAGAGAATTTCTTGCCGAAGCAACACTCGGACCGGATGAGATTCGCGAGCTGCGAAAGATTCTTGATGCACAATATAGAAGATTACTTTAATTCATTCGCTACATACATGCAGACAATCCGTTTTAGGGTTGTCTGCAGTTTGTTTTTATTCAATTGTCTGTCGAGCAACGATATCATCGGGCATTCAATAAGTCGACAAAACCTGCGAAACAGAAGCGAAATGTACGATATTGCTCTACACCTATTTCTTCGCTAAACGCAAGTTTAACGAAGAAATATATTGATTTTCGGATGATTTTATGCTATAATTACTCTAGGAAAGGCAAAACGGCTTTCTGCATATAGAATTGTTCATCGAATTATTCGGAGGTGTTTCTTTTGGATCCAAGCAAGCTAACCTATCAGCAACAACAAACAATCAATAACGAATTACGTCTTCGTGAGCTTCGCAAGGAACTCCCTTCGTTCTGCGATAACTTTTTCCGCGGCATTGAACATATTACCGCACCACGAACACGAATCGCTTACGCAATCGATTTAAAAGTCTTCTTTGAATATCTCATCAATACGAACCCTTTATTGTCCGGTAAGTCTACATCAGATGTCACGCTTGATATATTGTCTAGCCTGACGTCTTATGATATCGAGGAATATCTCGAGCATTTAAAGATATACAACAAAGACGGTCAAGTGATTACCAACAACGAACGCGGAATCAAACGCAAGATTTCATCGCTAAGGTCATTTTACAACTATATGTACAAGAATCATGCCGTAACTGCGAATCCCGCAATCCAAGTATCGTTGCCAAAGCTACACGAAAAGGCAATTGTCCGTCTGGATGCAAATGAAACCGCCGATCTGTTGGATTGCGTCGAATATGGTTTTGAAGGAACTTCCAGACAAGAAGCCTTCCATAAGAAAACCAAATTAAGGGACCTAGCAATGATTACCTTAATGCTCGGAACCGGCATTCGAGTTTCGGAATGCGTCGGCCTAGACATTCAAGATATCGATTTCAATAACGACAGAATCAAAGTGACACGAAAAGGTGGTTCCGAAGCTTATGTATACTTTGGTGATGAGGTACGTAGCGCCCTCCTGGATTATTTGGAGTACCGCTCCTCTCTCACTCCCAAAGATGGCCATCAGCAGGCTCTGTTTTTGTCATCACAGATGAGACGCATTACGGTGAGGGCTACCGAAAACCTCGTAAAAAAATATGCAACAGCCTCGGTTTCATTGAAAAAGATTACTCCGCACAAATTACGAAGCACTTACGGCACCTCACTTTATCAAGAAACCGGTGACATCTATCTGGTTGCCGACGTATTAGGCCACAAAGACGTTAACACGACCAGAAGGCATTATGCTGCTATCGAGGAAGAAAGACGTCGCTATGCTAAGGATAAGGTTCATTTGCGCAAGGATTAACCGCATATAATGTGCCCACTTGAATTTCCTACGCGGAATCAGCCATAAAAACTGTATTCAATATATAAAACCATTGAAATCCGCTTCCGAACAGGAACGATTCCAATGGTTTTATTTTATCGTTGACTTCGTTTTCTATACTTCATGTCAATAGCTTCTTACAAAGCCAAACACGATCAATGCATCCATCTCAACCATAAACCGACCGGCTTAGATAACATCTCGGAACATGAAACAATCATGCTGCGATAAATGCGATTTGCATGTTCAAGCTGCTCATTGGACAGAGCCTCTTGGCTGTAACTAGCCTCTTCTACCAGCTGGATATAGTACTTAACATCCATCTCAGGAAGCCCCAGGCTTTCCATACAGAACAAAATCATCTCATGATGATAAATGTTATGCTTCTTCACCAAACGATGTTTTCTGAGGATTCCGGTGAGATTTTGATACTGCGCTACAAGTCTGTCATTCGATTTCTGTCGATAGAGTTTCCACTTACGCATCAGGAGACCGGATACCAGTATCATGATAAATACTACTACCAAAACGATTACTGTGATGACGATGGTAGGCACGGACTTTTGTATGCCCGCCGTAATGTTGCCGAGAGGGTTGTCGCCATCCATCGTATTATCAAGCATTTGGCTGAATCGATCCCAAAATCCACCCTCATTCTCTTCTACAATCTCTTGGTCCGCAACCGTAAACTCCACCGGATACCATCCGAACCCATCGACATATACCTCTACCCATGCATGTGCGCTGCTGTCCGAAACATTTGCACGCAGCACGGCAAGCTCGCCGTCTTCCGTAATGGTAAGCTCATTATATCCCTGATACCAATCCTCTACATCAGCTTCAATTATGTCCGCATCGTCCAGCGTCATAAGATTCACAGCATACCCCTCAACATAGCGGGCAGGAATTCCTTTCGCTCTTAAGAGCATCGCGCCTGTTGTTGCAAAATGCGCACAATAGCCCTTGTGCTGACGTTTGATAAAGTACTCAATAAAGTCTCGATAGTTCGGTGTAACACCGGGGCTCAGCGAATACGTAAAATTCTCTTCGAAGTATGTCTGGATCTCAGCAATAACAGACTCAACATCAGTAGATTTGACATGCTCGGCACAGACATCGTTCAAAAGCCCCTCTATATTGTCCGGAATATCGAGATACTTATCATAAACATAATTACGATAGCTTTTCTCGTCCCACAATGCGTCAAACCCTCTCGGGTCAGAAAACATCGGATAATATTCAAAGGAATACACACGGTCACGCAAAAAGCCTTTCATAACAACATCGCCGAGATAATCTTTTTCATTTTTGTAGCCATACAGCGTACTCGATACGGTTGAGTAATACGGAAAATACGAATATTCTTCATTCGCGCCTACATTGATGATCTGCATAGTTGCTTTTGCCGATTCATCTACTCCGTAATCAAACAACGTCTTCAGTGAATTTGACTCTTTGTTTACCAGCTCTTCAAAATCAACAAACCGATATGGCAAGGACAATAACTGATTATGCGTAGTCAGTAATTGCTTCCACGAGTTATTGCTGTAAACCTCACCGATATAACCGCGAAGATACAAGGTATCCAAAGAATACGGTACAAATGAGACAATCAAATCCGTCTCGAAATCCATCGTAACTTCTCTCACACCACCCAATCGTCCGCCATTAATACCGCCGGTTGCTGAGTATTGATTGAAATACGAAAAGATACCGTTCACAGCAAACTCCTCGACATATTTGTCGGTTGATGTCTTCCATGAACTATAATTGCTTTTGAATATGTATGGAGTCGCAAACACCAACGAACCGGCTATAACAAACACTACTGCCGAAATCAAAGCTCCTGCCTTAATCGAACTCCAAATGCCCTGTAAACCACCCAAGGAGCCATAACGAATATGATGCTTCTTAATTCGTATATTACAGGTGCGCGTGTCAAATGTAATGTTAAAGCGTCTGCTGCGTTGGAGGAATAGAACCATTATAAAACCGATAATGATCATGAACAGATAAAAGTAATTCAACGAAGAATCGAAATACATGCATATCTGAATAATCGGCACCAACTGAAGAAACACCAGTCCCGGACTACGATATCCGGAAATGGACGAGTTCAAAAAGCAGATTCCCAATCCATTGATTAACGCCAGACATGCCGTGACCGAAAGCTGTCGGTTAGAGACGTCCTCCCTATATTGGCGCACACCGTCCAAATTATGCATCTCATCTATATGCTCCATCGTGATATTCAGGATAGCATTGAATCCGCTGTTTGCATATTTAATCAAAAAGAGTGCCACGAAACAAAAGAAAAAGAAAAATGCAATATAACCGACATTGAAGACGATCTTATTATAGTACAACAAAGAAATCATTGCCGATATAAATAAGCAAAATGCTGCCAATACAAATGTATAACACGGCAATTCCAAGCTGGTAATAAACAGTCCGGTCGCTCCGAATGTACATATAAAGATGATAAATGCGCGCAACAAACAAGCTACAAAGCGATCCCTACGTGAAACATAGGAAATTCGAATATCTTCAAGTGCAATTCCGGTATTCGAACAAAACTCTGTAGAAAAAACATCAAGCTTTTTTTCTTGCTTCTTAATCATCATAGACATTCACCATCTTAGACATTCAGTACAATCGAATTACATCAATTACGATCCGAAGGAATCGGAATAATCCAGTATTCATAACAAGGTCAACCAACGGAATATTCATATATGCGCGCCAAATTATTATTGGTTGCCAGGACATGATATTGGTCGCTTCGTTTGAACGTCTGTGTCGTCACAAGCAGCAACCTAGAACGAGAAAACTCACTTAAAACCGAACGATTCATAACTGCTTCTGCCGACTTCAAATACAGAAGTTCCAATATCGTAGTGATTGCTTCATCAAACGTCATAACTCGACGTCGTTCCAACGAATCGGTTCCGGAATTCCACCAATACAACGAGAAAAACACTTTGCAATCGCACAGCTCTTTACACAAGGAATACAGCAAATCAAACAGAGCATCCTTGCTGCGATTATCTTTATAGTTGTTATCCACATAAACCGAGAATTGTTCGCCGGTAACTGCGCCAAACTCCTTTACGATAAACTCCGATTCCTTTGCGGTGAGCTTCCAGTGAATTGCGTTCAATCTATCACCTGCTTGATATTCGCGAAAATCAAATATCTCCGAGGGGTCATCGCCCTTTTTAGCCACTTCCACCTCTTCCTCTTCGTCCGCAGAACCATCCAGCTCATTTAGCGAAATACCAAGGGGGATTCTAGACGGCATAACAACTACTTCTGCCTTTGATTCAACATGTAAGCGAGTAGAAACAAAATCGATACTATCATTACTCACAACAGCTGCTATCGACGCTATAAAGACTCCACAATAGGAAAAGTGCAACGGGACCAAGTATTCCTTCGTCTTATGTGCCGGGACATAAATTGAGTATTCGTGAATATAGTCATTCGTCGAATGAATGTCGCTGATCACAAACTGTACCGACACCTTCGTCTGCGGGAACCAGGAATGATTTGTTGCACATATAATCAAATGGACAGTGTCATTTCTGGCGCACCACGAATCATCAAATCGAAGGGAAACATCAAGCCTTTTCCCTTGCGACAAATGTATGATAATCGAAATGAGAGGAAACAAAATCGTTGCAAACAATACCAACAATGTTGCAGGGTGATTGTTAAATACATATAGAAATATAACAGTCACCAAGAAAACAAAGTAAGTTATGTATGCAACGACTCTATTCTTCATCGATTCCTCCGAACATCCACTAAGACACATCAAATCTTAGGGACACGCATATCGTTTAATATTTCTTTAATTACTTGCTCCACTTCCATGTTCTTAGCCTTTGCCTTCGCGCTCAAAACCAAACGATGTGTAACAACTGCAGGAAGGTTAGCCAATACATCTTCGGCAGTAACAAAGCTTCTATCAAGTATCAGTGCCTGAGCTCTTGCCATACGCAAAAGAGCCTTGCTTCCACGAGGACTCAGACCAAGCTGTATATACTCAGAATTTCTAGTAGCCTCGGTAAAGTTAACTATCATCTCAAAAATCGAATCATCTACATATACCGAACGAACTGCCTCTTGAAGATCGAGTAACTGTTCGGGACCGATTACGGGAACAATCTCTTTATTAGATACATCTGCACGTAAAATATCAATTGCGGAATCATGATTGGGATAGCCCATAGAAAGACGTATCATAAATCGGTCCAGCTGTGACTCGGGAAGTCTCTGTGTACCTGCAGAACCAAATGGATTCTGCGTCGCTATAACAAGAAACGGATTCGGAACATATCTCGTCACACCATCAACAGTAACACGTCCCTCCTCCATAATCTCAAGCAATGCCGATTGTGTCTTAGGAGATGTACGGTTAATCTCGTCCGCCAAAAGCAAGTTACACATAGCGGCTCCCTCATGATATTCAAACTCTTGCTTCTGCATGTTGAACATTGAATAGCCTGTAATATCACTCGGCATAACATCCGGGGTAAACTGAACACGCTTGTATTGCAGTGACATCGCTTTTGAAAGGGAAACAGCCAATGTCGTCTTACCGACACCCGGAATATCCTCAAGCAAAATATGTCCACCGGCCAGCATGGCACAAATCACCTTGCTGATAATTCCGTCCTTACCTTTTATATTTTTCTTAATCTCATTACCAATCTTCTGAACATGAATATTCATCATAACACCTCCGAAATGGCCTAAGTATATTGTAACATGCGACCTAATAATATACTAGTATTTTTGCAAAGATGGTACTATATTATTGATTAATGACGTACGATACGATATAATTATGCATATTCATTCGGAATTCAAATGTAGAAGCTCATTGAGAAGAGGTTATCATGAAATTACAGCAGCTGTTAAGTTATACAAGAAGAGCCATAGATGATTATCATATGATAAAAGAAAACGATAAGATTGCCGTCGGAATATCCGGAGGAAAGGATAGTCTTACTCTTTTATATGCTCTTGCAGAGTTAAGAAGATTCTACCCGGTCCCCTTCGAAATCATCGCCATCTCCGTGAATCTCGGATACGACATCGATTACACAAGAGTTCGTGAATTATGTGCTAAGCTAAATGTAGAATTTCACGTTGTAGAGACACAGATAGCCGAGGTTGTATTCGATGTCAGAAAAGAAACAAACCCCTGTTCTCTCTGTTCCAAGATGAGAAAAGGGGCTTTCAATGAAGAAGCGAAGAAACTCGGATGTAACAAGCTCGCATATGCACATCACAAGGATGATGTAATCGAAACCATGCTGATGTCGCTGCTTTACGAAGGTCGATTCCACACATTCGCACCGGTAACCTATCTCGACAGAATGGACATCACATTAATTCGCCCGCTAATCTACGTAAATGAATGCGACGTCGTTGGGTTTATGAACATACACGATCTACCGGTATTCAAAAACCCTTGTCCAGCAGATGGCTACACGAAGCGCGAGGATATCAAAAACCTGATTAAATCCATAAATGCCGATGCTCCGGGAGTACGCGACCGACTGTTTCGTGCTATACTCAGCGGAACGATAACAACGTGGAAACAAAACTAGACCCCCGTCAACAAAGTCGATGCAAGTCAACAAAAGACATCAATGCAATGTCGCAAACAATCAATAATAATACGGGATGATCAAATAGTTTCCCGCATGAATTGTGGATGAAGTAAGGTGGTTCGTATCACATATCTCATCGATATAATCGTCCATATCTCCGCATTCATCGCTATAAAATCTAGAAGCAATGCTCCACAGGCTGTCGCCTTCGTTGATATATACGGATGTGACAGTCTTTTTGCTGTTCGAATGACCCTGGGCCTCCTTCAGGTCACAGAACAAAACAATCACAAACAAAATCATAAGAGCCAAAGCCATAACAACTACAGATAATCTCTTCTTTTCAAATACTCGGTTCATAACAATCTCCTTATTGTAAATCCAGTCTCTTAGGTATACTAATCAGCATCTCAAATCACAAAATAATGATGACATCTCAATCGAATTAGTTGGTTGTTGTTCGAACATTCGTTCTGTTTGTATTATAGCGAACATTTGTTCTTGTGTCAATAAGTACTTATTCATCATTTTTACCGAAAATATGTTCGATTATTTGTGCAACATTTTCGAACAAATGTTTTGCTTCTGCTTTACAACTATGGTATACTGTACTTACAAAGGTACCGTAGGAGGGTTATGATATGAAAGATAAGATTACCCAGAAGCAACAAGAGATTTTAGAATACATTAAGAGTCAGATTCTAAGCAAAGGTTATCCGCCTTCAGTGCGTGATATTTGTGAAGCCGTAAAGCTACGCTCCACGTCTTCCGTGCATGCACATTTGGAGACTTTGGAGGAGAACGGTTACATCCGTCGAGATCCCGCTAAGCCGCGTGCTATTGAGATCGTAGACGACGTATTTGCACTGACTCGTCGTGAGGTTGTGAATGTTCCGATGGTCGGCACGGTTACCGCCGGTGTTCCGATTTTGGCTGTAGAACAGATTGAGAACTACTTCCCTATTCCCTCTGAGTTCATGCCGAATTCCGAGACATTTATGCTTCGTGTAAAGGGCGACAGTATGATTAACGTCGGAATCTATGATGGTGACCAGATTCTTGTGGAAAGACAATCCACGGCTCGCAACGGTGATATCGTAGTAGCCCTTGTTGACGATTCCGCAACGGTTAAGACCTATTATCGCGAAGCCGGCTATCATCGTCTCCAGCCCGAGAACGATACGATGGATCCCATTATCGTCAATGAGCTTGAGATTCTCGGCAAGGTGATCGGTTTGTTCCGTATGTATCGCTAGCATTCAGCTAACGAGCGTATTTTGCCTAACAGACAAGAGATATACTACAAAAAAGTGCGGGCATTCAATGTCCGCACTTTTAATTCAACCGATTCAATTATAATGGTGATTTCGTAGCATTCTACTCCTCGTCCAACTGCTCTTTGGAGATTACCTGTCCGTCACGCCATACTCTTTCCAGATCATAGAACAGTCTATCCTGGGACGAGAACACATGAACAACAACATCGCCGTAATCCATCAAGATCCAACCGCTATTGCGAGCGCCCTCAATTCGTTTGGGCTCAAATCCGAGCTGGAGCAGTCTGTCTCTCACCTCATCTACCATTGCTTCTACCTGGGAAGGATTATTTCCGTCTGCGATGATAAAATAATCTGCAACAGGTGAAATATCGCTAATATCAATTACGCGAATATCATATCCTTTTTTGTCATCCAATGCTGCATAAGCAACAGAGGCAATCTTTTTCGAATTTACCTTACTCATGTTCGATACTCCTTTCGTAATGTTCAAGCACATATATGCTTTCATTGCTAATCTTCCATCCGTTCTTTCGCAAGAAATCAAGTACACAACGAATGATGGTAACTATACAACGATCCAAATCTTCAAATGCCATCTTACGAATATCATCAAGTGATGGCTCCGTGTTCATATTGCGTGTAGGCTCAATATAATCCGCTACATAGATAATCTTTTCAAGCAACGACATGTTCGTTCGACCGGCTGTATGATACGTGATTGCATTAAGAATCTGCGGGTCATCAATATGATACATTTTCTCTGCCATATAAGCGCCATATTCTCCGTGGAGCAAATGCGGTACAGTAATATCTTCTACATTCGTTCCCGGATAAAGTTCCATATGATATCTGATAAATTCTTCTTCCGGAACGTTCTTGGCGCAATCATGCAAGATACCGGCAATCATAGAAGAATATATATCCGCACCATATTTCATAGCAAGTGCCGCAGCCGTGTATGCCACGCCCCTACTATGCGCAAAGCGTTTATCGGATAATTGCTCCTGCATCATAGCTTCGTATTTAGAATATTCTCTCCACTGTTCTGAATTCACAGCATTCCTCCGTTCCACGCAATCAATCCATGCAACCGATTACATCAGTGATACAATTTATGCTCTTCAATATAGCGAACAACCGAAGCCGGTACCATGTCCGATATCGATTCCCCGGAAGCCACGTTCTCTCTTATCTCGCTAGAAGAAATCGGTTTCCACGGAATGCTCAGCGGAATGATTCGCGCATTGTATTGTGCACTGCGAAGCTCTGCAAGCTCTAAAAGCGAGCTTGAATCATCGTCTCTCGGGGCCACAACAAGCGTTGCCATAGAAGCAATCTGTCGCGGAAGATACCATGTCGTAAAATTCTCCAGCGAATCCTCGCCCATGATGTAATACCACTCCACATCAGGACGTAATCTGCGAAGCCTTTGTAATGTCTCATACGTATACGAGACAGAATCCCTCTCGTATTCAAAAAGGCTCAGCTTCAACTCGGGAAACTCCTTAACAACCTCTGCAAGCATAGCAATTCGATGCTCATCCTCGGAAATATCCTTGTTAAGCTTATGTGGCGGCAATTTTGCAGGCATTAACCAAGCCTCATCCAATTCACATTGCTTCTTTGCCGCAAGTGCAATGGCAATATGTCCGTTATGGATCGGATCAAATGTTCCGCCGAGAATACCAATCTTCATATATTTCCCTCACAATCATCGGGCAAATCACAAATCCCCGACACTTACTTCGGCAGTTCGATTTTCTTCTTATTCTTCGATTCCTTGTAAAGAACAATCTTCTTGCCAATCACCTGAACAACCGCCGCACCGGTACGCTCAGAAAGCACAACGGCCAAGTCCTTCGGGTTCTCAAGACAGTTGTTCAAGACACTGATTTTAATCAATTCTCTCGCCTCAAGTGCTTCGCGAACCGCCTCTGTCAACTCGGGCGTAATTCTGCCTTTACCAATCTGAAAGATAGGCTCAATCTTCATCGCAAGGCCCTTCAAATAGGAACGCTGTTTGCTTGTCATATCTTACTCCTATTCTGCTATGTTATATAGCTGAAAATGCTCGTATCATCATTTGTAGTAATCAAATTGGAGACCGTACATACGAACCGTGTCACCGTCTTGAATGCCAAGTGCTTCAAGCTCGTCAAGAATACCATTTGTCTTGAGGAAGTTCTGGAAGAACTCAAAGCCCTTCTCGGAATCCAGATTCGTATAACCGAGCATACGCTCGATACGGGGACCTTCCACAACGAACATGCAATCATCCGGATCATAGGATACCGTATACGGTTCATCCGCCGCATGTGCCGTCTCGGGGAAATACTCCTGTGCGAAGACGATCGGCGTGTCTTCAATCTGCTGAAGCATATTGTATGCTGCATAGAGCAATTCCTTTACACCATAACCGGTAGCCGCGGAGATCGGGATAATCGCAATATCCTCTCCAAGCTCCTGGTGCATCAGCTCAAGAGCAATCTGTCTTTCTTCCTCTGTGTAGAGGTCCATCTTATTAGCGGCAATAATCTGAGGCTTATTTGCAAGCACCTCACTATATTGTGAAAGCTCATTGTTAATCTTTCGAATATCATCTACCGGATCTCGACCTTCCGTAGACGCAGCGTCCACGACATGAATGATAACCTTACAACGCTCCACATGCTTCAGAAACTCATGGCCGAGACCAATACCTTCAGAAGCACCTTCAATCAATCCGGGAATATCAGCAACAACAAAGCCGTTCGTGCCCTCAAGGTCTACAACGCCGAGATTCGGATTCAAAGTGGTGAAATGATAGTTTGCAATCTTCGGTCTTGCATTGGAAATACGAGAAAGGAATGTCGACTTACCTACATTCGGGAAGCCCACAAGACCAACATCCGCAATTACCTTAAGCTCCAAAAGAACCGTTAGCTCACGTCCCTTCTGACCCGGCTGTGCATACTTCGGCACCTGCATAGTAGCTGTAGCATAATGCTGATTGCCCTTACCACCACGTCCGCCACGCAAAACCGTTACACGTGTGTTATCATGCGACATATCCGCAATTACTTTGCCGGATTCCGCGTCCTTAATAACAGTTCCCTCCGGAACCTTGATAACCATGTCCTCACCGTCGCGACCGGAGCAATTGTTATTGCCGCCATTCATACCGTTCTCAGCACGATACTTACGAACATAACGGAAATCATTCAAGGTATTCAAGCCTTTATCAACCTCAAAAATCAGGTCTCCGCCTCTACCGCCGTCACCACCGTTAGGTCCGCCGGCAGCAACAAACATCTCACGACGAAAGCCAACATGACCATCGCCGCCATTGCCGGAGCTGATAAAGATTGTCGCTGTATCTGCAAACATAGAATTCCTCCATAAAACACTGCGCGAAACGCATCTTCACAAGTTATATGATGCGCTTCTATGACTAAAAAAACACCCCAATGTCGCTCATCACTTCGAATGGCAAACATCGGGGCGTCGTAGTTCAAATATTACTCAGCAACAGGATATACGCTAGCCTGCTTCTTACCCTTAGCCTTTGTCTCGAACTTCAAAGTTCCATCAACCAAAGCATAGAGTGTATCATCACCACCACGGCCAACATTAACGCCGGGATGAATCTTGGTACCACGCTGTCTGAACAAAATGTTACCAGCCTTTACGAACTGGCCATCCGCTCTCTTAGCACCCAATCTCTTGGACTCAGAATCTCTACCATTCTTAGTGGAACCAACACCCTTTTTATGAGCAAATAACTGAAGGTTCATCTTCAACATGACCATTACCTCCTAAAAAACGTGTAAATGCTAATCAACTATAGTTACATGTACAAATTGAGATCCACAATCCTTCTCAATCTGAACGAGTCCCAGTTGCAACGAATGCAACAACAACTCAGATTCCGGACTAATCGGCTCCTGCAATTCAAAATGAACGTCGCCGTCTTCTACTTCCTGATACTCAAATCGGTCACCGACCAACTTTTCGATGGAATTGATGCAGTTGATTACGAGTGCGGAAACTCCGGCACATACAATATCATAACCACTCTCTGCATACCCTGCATGACCGACACAGGAAAAGCCGGAAATCTTCTCACCTTTTTTGCGAAAAGATACTTGAATCATAATCGTTCACCGCCTATTCTAAACGGTAACATTAAGCATTGATCTTAACAATCTCAACCTTCGTGAACGGCTGTCTGTGGCCATTCTTCTTATGATATCCGCTCTTTCTCTTGTATCTGTAAACAATAACCTTCTTAGCCTTACCGTCGCCAAGAACCTTTGCAGATACAGTTGCACCGGCAACGTTGGGCGTTCCAACAACGAGCTCACCATTGTTTACAGCAAGAACCTGATCAAAAGTAACGGTCTCACCTTCAGATACACCAAGCTTCTCTACTCTAATGATATCGCCTTCAGCTACCTTGTACTGCTTACCACCAGTTGCAATAATTGCGTACATATTGGCACCTCCTATTATCATTACTCGCCAATTACGGTGATGAGAAAAATCCCTCTCATACTTTGAACCCCATTGTGCGGCATACTCATATAAGATACCACATAAATCAATAGCCTGTCAAGATAAATTTCACGTTTTTTCAGAATTCTTTTAATGCGGCCAATTCCTCGTACAAAGGACGTTTTTTCTTCATACGAGTGATCTCTACGAGATTCAAACGGGTCATATCGACAACATTGGTACGAATCGGATCCTTCGCAACACATTCACGAAGCTTATCCATCAATGCATTGCGATCCTCAGGCCGTTTCATATCGATAAAGTCGACAATAATGATTCCGGAGATGTTACGTAGCCTCATTTGTGCAGCAATCTCTTCTGCCGCTTCGATATTACATGAAAGAAAGCCCTCTTTGCCAAGCTTATTACCTGCAGTTGCTTTTCCGGTATTCACATCGATAACCGTCATTGCTTCGGTATGTTCGATGATGAGATATGCACCACTCTTAAGCCAAACACGTTTCGAGGTCAACGTCTTCAGTCTGGCGCGCATATCGTATGTGGCTGCAAGACTTACCCCTTCTGCGTCAAACCATCGAAGCAAATGCGCTTGCTCCGGTCGATACTCATCCAAGAACGACTTCATCTGCTCAAAGATATCTCTGTCATCCGTCACATATTCATCAACAGTTGTTGCATACGAATCTCTCAACTCTGCCAAATACGCAGGCAAACCGGCCTTCAAACAAGTTCCGACGACGCGTGAAGCATATGAATCGTTGATGCGCTTGTATTCTTGCTTCAGACGCTCCAACTCCGCATAAATAGCATCTTCGGTGGCCTGGAGCGAGTTCGTGCGGAACATAATTGCATACGGTCCGTTTTTATATGCAGACAAGCGACTCAGCCATAGCTTTTCAAATTCGTCCGATTCAATCTTAGAGGAAAAATAGATGCCCTTCTTACCATGCATCAATACAAGATTCACACCTGTGAGCGAGAAGTCCGCAACCGCGGATACCGGCTTGTTCTTCCCCGCTTCTCGATCAATCTGAACGACAATCTCGTCTCCTACGTGCAGCTTCCCATCCGCATGTGTCTGCTTAACAAGCGCCTTGCTCATCTTATCAAAAGGCAAATACCAATTCTCAGTTTCCTTATCCACACTTACGAAGGCTGCATGAACCCCGGGAATAATCTTTTCCACACGTCCGATCCAAATGCTACCCTGAAGGTAGGAAGTACCCTGCGACCTGCACGCGCTAACCGAATTCAATTTGTTGTCGTAAAAGCCGGCAGTAAAGATGCCCTCACCATCGCGGTAGACAATCAATCCATTTTCCATAACGGTATCATTCTTCCTTCCTGATCGGCACCGAAGATGTCCATACGATGAATATAATACATCAGCGGTCGATACGTAACACCGGCAACCTTACACAAGGCCTCGATCAAAAGCTCTGAGGAAATGTTATTCTCACTTCCGGCATCCAGCGCGACAACATGACAACACGAACCTTCGGAATCACTCGGGGAATAATTGTCCATA
Source organism: Lachnospiraceae bacterium (assembly GCA_045645665.1). Taxonomy (GTDB): domain Bacteria; phylum Bacillota; class Clostridia; order Lachnospirales; family Lachnospiraceae; genus ISDg. Next base: position 44,982 of record JAZRJF010000041.1, read on the forward strand.
TGAGCAATTCCACAAGCGATTACATCGTCATTCATCGCAAATACTCCATCGTTCAAAAGCTCATAACGAGCATTTGCCTCAAGACGCCAAATGCCATGAACTCCGGCACGAACATCGCATTCGCGGGTACCCTTCTTTGTCTTCTTCTCAAGAAGCAAGGAGTTCGCCTCAGCAAGCTTCCCCCATGCCTCATCACATGCATCAGACGTCTCCTCTCGTCTGACAAACGCATACATTGCACCGGCAACCAACGACATACCGGTAACCTTCTTCTGATGCGGAACGTAATCCGGCAAGATGGTGACACGATTAATTACGATATCCTCGCACATCGCATCACTCAGCTTTTCAAAGAGATATTCCTCTTCGTATCTCTCATCAAACTCCACATCAAAATACTCACCATCGCTTGTCAGCGATAACGATAGCGGCTGAGCAAAGCTGATGAGCGGATGCGGATGAAAGCCGGCGCTATAGGAAATATTCAAGCCGCTTCTGCGAAACGCCTTTTGCATATATCGAAGGACATCCAGGTGTCCGAGGAAGCGTAGTCTACCGAACTTCGCAAAACGTATTCTTACTCTCATCCGTTTACACCCGTATCCTTTCCATCGTAATAAATGCTGCTACCGTCTTCGTTTCTCGGCTCTGTACACACACCGCAGCCAAATGTCGCCGCACCACAGCCGGAGCATTTGCGTCGACAATTCGGTGTAACTGTCATGCATTTTGCATTTTCATATTCACGGTACATAAACGACTTCGTAACGCCGATATCGATGTGATCCCAAGGCAGGATTTCATCGCGACTTCGTTCTCTCGTGTTGTAAAACTCCACGGTAACACCGCATTCGTCCATAGTTTCCTTCCATACATCATAACGGAAATGCTCAGTCCAAGCGTCATAGATACAGCCCTTGCGATACACCTTTTCAATCACATCACAAAGCTTACGGTCTCCACGAGCCAAGATGCCTTCCAGCTCGCTCGTCTCTGCGTCGTGCCAATGGTAAACAATGCTCTTTTGGTTGAGCTGCTCACGAATCGTTGACTGCAACGTTCTCTGTCTGTCAAGGAACTCCTCCTTGCGAATCATAGGCGCCCACTGAAACGGCGTAAACGGCTTCGGAATGAAATACGACGTACTCACATTAATCGAAACCTTACCGTTGCGCTCAGACTTCGGAATCTGATAATATTCCTCCGCAATCTTTTCGGCCAAATATGCAATTCCACGCACATCGTCAAGCTCCTCGAACGGAAGTCCAAGCATGAAATACAGCTTAACCTTGTTCCATCCACCGACAAAAGCGCTCTTTGCTCCGGTAAGAATATCATCCTCTGTCAAGCCCTTATTTATCACATTTCTCATACGCTGCGTACCGGCTTCGGGGGCAAATGTAAGACTACTCTTGCTCACATCCTGTACTTTGTTCATAACGTCTAAGGAAAATGCGTCGATTCTCAAGGAAGGCAGCGAGATGTTCACCATCTTAGACTTATACCGGTCTATCAAATGATACACAAGCTCTGGAAGACACGAATAATCACTGGAGCTCAACGAACTAAGCGATATCTCATCCTGTCCCGTAGAATCCAACATATACTTCGCAAGCTTCTTGAGATAATCCACACTACGTTCACGAATCGGTCTATAAATCATACCTGCCTGGCAGAAGCGACAGCCTCTGATGCAGCCTCTTTGAATCTCCAACACGACACGGTCCTGAATGACCTTCAGATAAGGCACAAGTGGCTTCTCCGGATAAAAGGTATCGCTCAGCTCTGTCTCTACCTGCTTTTTGATCTTCGTCGGAATGTCATCGTGCTTTGGTGTGAAGGTTGCAATGGTGCCGTCCTCATGATACGTCACATCAAACAACGACGGAACGTACATTCCTTGAATCTTGGCAACCTCATGAAGAAAATCCTTTCTCGTACCCCCGTCAGCTTTTATCTTCTTATAAAGGTCTAAAATCTCATAATATACTGTCTCGCCCTCACCGATATAAAAGAAATCGAAGAAGTCTGCTATCGGCTCCGGATTGTACACACAAGGACCGCCACCGACTACAATCGGATCGTCCTCGGAACGATCCTTTGAGCGAAGCGGAATGCCGGACAAGTCGAGAATCTGAAGAACATTTGTATAACACATCTCGTACTGAAGTGTAATGCCGAGAAAATCAAAATTCTTCACAGGCTCTTGCGACTCCAATGCAAATAGCGGTATATTCCGTTCGCGCATAATCTTGTCCAAATCGGTCCATGGAGAGTATACTCGTTCACAATACGTATCCTCTCGCTTGTTAAGCATATCGTAGATAATTTGAATTCCCAGGTGCGACATACCCACCTCATACACATCCGGAAAACACATAGCAAAGCGAATATCAACTTCATTCGGGTTCTTGCGAACCATATTGATCTCGCCGCCGATATAGCGAGCAGGCTTCTCAACCTGCAATAAAATCTCATCTGAAAGAGCAAGTTTATTCATCGGATTTCCTCCTCGGAATCATATCAATAAGTCTCATATGATAATAACACAAACGGCCTCATTTGCATATGCTTTTTTCTTGCCATTTCGCATTTTATGCATTATAATTTGTATATCAACATTTAGGAGGAACTACGATGCCTTTTTGTCCGAAATGCAAAAATGAATACGAAGCCGGCATTCTGACCTGTGCGGATTGCGGAACCGAGTTGGTTGAGGAGCTTGCTTATATCGATATGAAACTCGTCTACGCTTTCAAAAGCGAACGTGTATTAAACCGTTTTCTCGAATATTTGGACTACTCCAAAATCGAAACCATTACGAACGTGAATCCGGACACCGGAAAATTCGAGCTGTATTCTTCCCCAAAGAATGAGACGAAAATCCAGCAGGCGTTTGTTATATTTGTTTCCGTTGAAGCTGCCGGAAAGACAACTAACAACATCTCCCCTTCCGAAGCCGAAGCCATTTTAAATCATTCTGCTGTCTTAACCGAAGAGTCCGACGATTTTGACGATGATGAGGACGACAAGGAAAATGACGACTCCTTCGAGTCTTCCTTCGATACCGCTTCCGAAGATTTCGAAGATACTGACGATGATGCTACAGACGACGAGGACGATGAGACTTCCGCTGAAGAAGATGGATTTTTCGAAGAACTCTTCGCCGAGGAAGCCGTAATTGCAATGACGCAGATGAACATTCGTACCAGAGGAAGCAGCACATACACTACTGCGGAATTTAGAGCGAAAGATACATTCAGCACCGCTATTATGCTTATCTCCTTCGGTGTTCTCGGTCTTGTTGCCGTTTTTCTTAGTTACTTTGACGTCATCGCACTCTTTAACACAATATTCTCGCAGACAGTTATGGCTCTTGTCTTTGCGTTCATGCTCGTTGGCGGTATTTCACTGATGAAATCCTATTCCGAGCGCAAAGATGAGGCTTCTGAGGAACAACAGCTGATTGAAAAGATCAATCAATGGGCCGATAGCAATCTCACCAAAGAGATCATCCGGCAAAATGTTGCTTCTGCTGATTCCTACGAAGAAACTCTGCTCTATTATCAGAGTTACATTGCCGACCAATTGAAGGAAGCATTTCCTGATGTTGACTCCGGAATGACGGACTATTTTGCGGAAGAAATCTATTCAAAGCTATTTGAAGACTAAGCAGATCATTTTTTTAATATTTTTTTGACGAAACACTGCGTTTTTGCTTGAAAACGCAGTGTTTATTATGTATAATATTGCATATGAAAAAATCGTGTACTTCGGCATTTTGCCGAAAATAATTGATTGGAGGAGAACAACATGCCTTTTTGCCCAAATTGTAAAGAGACATTCCCAAAAGGCGTTGCCATCTGTTCCAAGTGTAACGTTCCGTTAAACAACGAAACGTCTGTAGAAACCGTACCGGTATTTGCACTGCAAAGAGAGGATGCAGCGCAAAAATTCATCGAGTACATGCAGGAGCAAGGTATTGAAGGCTCCTACCGCTATTCCATGCGTGAGAACGCTTTCAAGGTTTACGTTGATAAGCCGGATGTGAAAAAGGCCGTGAAACTGTTCGCATCCTTCTACGTTATGGAATCCAAGCGCAGACGTGGTGAAGACACTGACAAAGCACAGACGGATGGACAATCTACCAATGGAGAAGAAAATGCACATACTGAGGAGACAGAATCAGAGGAATCCGCAGTACAAGAAGATGCAATAAAGGAAGACTCCACAGAGGCACCTCAGGAAGTAGCTACTGACGCTACCCCGGATGAATCGGTTGAGGCTCCTGTAGAAGCTACCACTTCAGAGGATCACGAGCAGAATACCGAGGAAGCTTCCGTCGAAGAAGCTGAAACCACGGAATACACCACGGAAACTGTTGAGGAAGCAGCGGCTGAGTCCATTGAGGAATCCACCGAGGAAGCTGTAGAAGAAGCCGCGGAAAGTATTGAAGCACCAGACGAAGAGCCGGAAGCGAACATTCCCGAGGAGACTATTGCTACTCCTTCCGAGATTGTATCTCCTGCCGAGGAGTCTGAGCCTTCAGAACCCGTAAGTGCAGCACCCGAAGCTCCGTCGACCGGTTCTCGTAAACCGTTTAGAAATCTGTTCATCGGACGACTTCGCAGAAGTGAGGAGAACAATCCTTCTTCCAAGACTCCCGAACCGGAAACCACTACACCGACAGATGAAGATAAGGTTGAGACGATTGTTGAAGAAACCGCCCCTGTTGAGGAAGTCGTAACCACTACTACTCCCGAAGAGACTGTTGCAGAGACAGTTGAAGAGACTGTTGCAGAGACTGTTGAAGATACTGTTGAGGAGACTGTTGAGGCGGCGATTGAAACAGTTTCCGAAGCCGAGGATATCATTGAAGAAACGATTGACGAAATCGTTGAAGAAGTTGTCGAGGAGCCTTCCGAAGAAGTAACTGAAGAAACATCCGAGGAAGTAATCGAGGAGGCGACCGAGGAAGCTATCGAAGAGACTGTTGAAGAAGTCATTGAAGAGGTAGTAACCGAAGAAGTCGAGGAAGTTCCCGCAGAAGTTATCGAAGAGCCCGTAGCTGAGGTTGTCGAAGAAGTTATCGAGGAGCCTGTAACTGAGCTTGTCGAAGAAGTTATCGAGGAGCCCATAGCTGAGGTTGTCGAAGAAGTTATCGAGGAGCCCGTAGCTGAGGTTGTTGAGGAAGTTATCGAGGAGCCCGTAGCTGAGGTTATTGAGGAAATTATCGAAGAGCCTGTAGCTGAGCTTGTTGAGGAAGTTGTAGAAGAACCTGTAACGGAGGTAGTCGAAGAAGTTGTCGAGACGATGGATGACGCCATCACTGCCCCGTTCGAATACATTCCCGAGCCCGAGGAAACCATTTCTGAAGAGATTACCGTAGACGAAGCCGTTGATACTGTCGTTGAGGAATCCGTACCCGAAGTAATCACAGAATCGGTTGCAGAAGGCTCCGTGATCGAAGAAATCATTCCGGATGCTTCGCTCTATCGCGGCGATTCTTCCGAGTACGAATCCGTATCACTCCGTCCTACAGACATTCAGGATACCAAGATTGTCGTTCCGCTTGATTACAACATTATCGAAGAGGTAATCGCAAGTGATAACTCCATCGATAATGACGACATCATGACGCCCGGCATTTCTTCCTTTGCCGATCCTACCAAGGCCAAGGATAGCAATTTCAGACGTGCCTCTAAGAATGTACGTCGTTATGCTGCCGACGCCGGCGATTTGGATTCGCAGAACTTCAAAGGCTTTGTTCCGGATTATACCGTCCCCTCTGCTCCTGAGATGGATCCCGAGGACGAAACAGAAAAAGCGTTTGAGGAATTCAAAAAACGCATTAAGGAAAGAAAGAACGAACAAAATCGTACAAATGCTGAACAGCAAAAAGAGCGCATAAGACTTGCCAATCTTTCAGTCGACCTTGGAAAGGGCAGAAAGCTCGTTTTCGAGGACACCGACGATTTGGATTCCTATGCCGGATTTGTTCCGGACTATACACCGAACCCGGATGAGATGGAGGCGTTTGAATACTACAAGCCTCATTCCGTATCCGATTACTCCAGATACAAAAAGGCAAATCGTTCTACTGCTCCAACCGAATTTGTATCCGGAATGCGACTCACCTCACCCGAAGAAACGATGCGTTTGTTCTTCGATAATGTGCCTGAGGGTTCCAATCGAATCATCAATCCTTCCGAGGTGCGTTCTTCCAACTTCATTCTTTCGATGAACGGTCGCCAGCTCATACTTTTGTTCAACAGCTGGATGCTTCTTAACATCTCCTTGTCAAGCGTCAAGGCCTTTGAGTTGCCGGATGCAAGCGATGAAGAGAATTTTAAGAGAAAGATTGATGGTATCAAAAAGCGTATTACCGATACATTTGGCGATATCAATGAGTCCTTCTTGGACAATCTCGTTCACAAGTACTACGCAAGATATTTGGACGACTAATTCATTTCTAACAAAAAGAATTCAGCCCGAAACAAAGCAAGCACATTGCCTCGTTTCGGGCTTTTCATTTGATTATATTTTGTTGTTTCTACGTTCCGAGATACCGCTCAAAGAACAACTATCATCAGGTGAAAATGTCCAGCAGCTCTTCCTTCGTCAGGTTCTTCAAGAAATCACCCTGCTTATCGATGATCGAATCGGCAAGCTTTCGCTTCTTTTGCTGGAGTCGATAAATCTTCTCTTCGATAGTGTCCTTAGACAAGAGCTTAATCACGTGCACATTCTTCCCCTGTCCGATACGATATGCTCGATCCGTTGCCTGCTCTTCCACTGCGGGATTCCACCACGGGTCCACATGAATCACCATATCGGCTCCGGTAAGGTTCAAGCCGGTACCTCCGGCCTTCAGCGAAATCAAAAACACATCATTGACGCCTTCATTGAACTCTTTTACATAATGATTACGATCGGCAATCTTAGTTTCGCCTTCGATGCAAAAGTACGGAATGCTACGCTCATTTAGCTCTACCTTGATCAAGTCAAGCATTGATGTGAACTGAGAGAATACAAGAATGCGATGTCCGGATTCAATTGCATTTTGCAACAGTTGAAGCAGCAGATCCATCTTTGAACTATCGCCATTATAATTCTCGATAAAGGTCGACGGATGACAACAAATCTGTCGCAATCTCATGAGTGCACTCAAAATCTGAATTCGATTATGCGACATTGCATACGACTCATCCTCAAGCATAAACTCACCTTTATAGTGGTCAAGATACGCTGCATACAGCTTCTTCTGCTCGTCGGAAAGCTCAATCAATATCTTCTCTTCCGTCTTCTCCGGAAGCTCGGAAAGCACGTCATGCTTCATTCTGCGTAAAACAAACGGATCAATTCGCATATTCAGCCTATTGATCACCTCATCCTCGTTGTTCATCACCGGCTTAACATACTCCGACGCAAAACGCGCATGATGGAACAAATAGCCCGGCATTATAAAATCGAAAATCGACCAAATCTCCGAAAGCGAATTTTCAATCGGAGTACCGGTAAGTGCAAATCGATGATCGGTTTGAATGCGCTTAACACTTATCGCATTCATCGAAGTGCTGTTCTTTATATTTTGAGCCTCATCCAAAAAGACACTCGCAAATCTCTTGTCGCCATACAATCGAACGTCACGTCGCAAAAGCGGATAAGAAGTAATCAAGATACGCGCTTTGCTCTCTTCGATCATTCTTCTTCTATCCTCGGGCATACCGCATATAATCTCTGCGGAAATGCTCGGAGCAAAATTCTCAATCTCGTCCTTCCAATTGTACATCAATGACGTCGGACAGATGATGAGACTTCTCTCCTCCTTCGGCAGGGATGCAATAAACATGATAGCCTGCAACGTCTTACCAAGACCCATATCGTCTGCGAGAATACCACCCATGCCCTGTTCGGCCAGATTACACATCCATTCATATCCAAGCTGCTGATACGGTCTTACATCGGCAATAATCTCAGGCGGACACTTACGTTCGGGTGGATTCTTCAGCGAATAGATTACCTCACGAATGGATTCATCCATCTCAAAGTCACAATTCTTTTCCTTCAGTAAATGCTCCAAATACGACGCTTGAGAACGCTCTAATCGAACACTTCCCTCTTTCATCTGACGAATCGACCCGCCGACTGCCGAAATCATATCCAAAGCATTTTGCAAATGCTCGGACTGAAGCGTCAGAAAATCTCCGTCCTTCAATCGGTAATAGCGCCTCTTCATCTGAAGTGCTCTGAATATGTCACGAAGCTCTTCCTTCGACGTATCTTCAAAATTGATATCCAGCGAAAGATAATCTTCTCCTTGAACGCGGTGTACTGCGTACGATATCTTCTCTCCCTGCGATACACGAAGCTTGTGAAAGCTTGAGGAATACATGAGCGTACACAGTTCCGGCAAGTCTCCGCGGTTTCCCGTAATAAACTCGTAGATAGCATCCGCATTTACAAGAAGGTAATATCCGTTGTGTAACTCAAAGCCGCAATCCTGAAGGGCCTGCGCAATAGCATCCTCTTTAACGTGATCGCGCACGAGAATCTTGCCGTCCGTAACCGGATCGGAAAAGCTACTAAACGTATACTCCCCATACGTATATTCGAGCTCTGCACGAATGTTTCTGTGTACATAATCGAGATACAGACTCGCCGTCAAAGGATATGTCAAATAGCGCTCCTTCAGCGACTCCGGAATCTGCAGATTCATCGTGTCATGCAGCTTCGGAAGCACATCCTCAAGAAAATGCGTAGCCTGCTCACCACGGAACACAAGCTGAGCATTTTCCTTCGAAAGTGTATTGTAAATCGGCAGATAGTTCTTAACGAACTGCTTCTGCGGATGATAGATGACATTGTCGTAATAGATGAGCTCTCCGTCCGCCGTCATGGAAAATGCACGAACACCGTCCACATAAGCGAGCGATACATACTCATCCTCCACATCGATTTCGTATGCAATTCTCGGATTGCCGTCGACAAACGTGACTTTACCGATGACTCTGTTACGAACAATCACATTGAAAGGACGACCTGACCAGCGTCGAAGCACTTCTAAAAACATACGCTGAGACAGCATAACCTCATTTCGCTGAAATACCGAATTTTCACCGACAATATTATATCGTTCCTCAAGCTCCAAAATATCCATCAGATACGAGCAAACCGCTTGCGACGGGTAATCAAACTCAGTGATGCCGGCGTGATACGAAAAATCCTTACCAAGCGTAAAGCTATTGTTATTGCGTATGGATTCCAACATCTTTTTGATCGATTGTATCTTATACATTCGGGAAGTTCCCATAGACAGACGAAGCGGAATGACATCACTTCCCTGTCTAAGCAGCCCCTTATAATAAAATGATAACTGCAGTCTGCAAGCCTCACCGGAGATCAACACTCCGTCCATATCCTCATAATAATTGATAATGTGTGCAGCTCTTTGCTCTTCCTCAGAAGCATCCTCCGAAGAAGTCACATTTCCATCGAGCTGTTGTACAAACAAAAGGCCGGCAATCACATGCTTGCAAGCACCTTTAGACGGTCTTGCATTTGCCGCACAGGTACACGAATACTGAAGCTCATCGCCGAGATGAATTACAACCTTGTACGGATAGTTTCCCTTAACGGAAAATTGAAAAATCGACTTGTCATTAGACGCAACCGCACGTGTGAGACGGCCGTTCTTATAATACATAAAGCCTTCCGCGAACTCATTCTCAGACATGGCCAAACGCTTAATCATTGCCTTCGTCAACTTCATTCTGCCCTGCTTCCTTTCGTTTGAGGATTCTATCATTGTAACATAGAAAAAAAGGAATTACAAGTGGTTGAACTACGTATTGTATTTTCGCAGGCATTGCGTAATCCGACCGCATTACCAAAGAGATTCACTAAGTCGATTTATATAATAGTTATAATCGAGCACATCGACATCCGCAATGGCTACGATCGGTATTTCACAATACATCTCATCCTCAATCATAACTCGTTCGTAACCGAGAATCTCACCGCTTTCAATCGGTGCTTGATAGCATTCATTAAAATGATATTCTACCGTGACACTCTCATTGCCAAGCAAAAAAGAGTCCTTCCATTCGTATTGCGGAACAATCTCCACGTAATCCGACTGGCCATTTTCAACGACAACCGCACCCAGAATCTCCTTCGAGAGTCCGAGCTCATTTCTGTGAAAATGCTCTTTCCCATAGGCAACCAGAGTCTTTGTATCGTTCCATTTGAAACTTTTGTTCGGAGGCCAACCACTACCCAGCACAACCGAAATAAGCACCGTATCCTCGTATCTTGTGGCTCCCACGAAGCAATAGCCGGCTTTGTTCGTAAATCCCGTCTTAATACCGATTGCATTGCTGTCCATATATAGATACTTATCGATGTTTGCAAGAAACACGCTGCGCTCTCCGTCAATCTCATGAACCGTATAGGTATCACAGCCGACTATTGCAAGAAAAGCATCGTTTCTGATTGCATACGATGCAATCAAAGCCAAATCCTCGGGTGTCGTATGGTGCTCCCCCTTATCCAGTCCATTTGCAGAACCGAATACCGTATTCTTTGCACCGAGTTCCTTTGCTTTTTCGGTCATCAACTTGCAAAATGCCTCCTCACTTCCGGCCACGTGCTCTGCCACTGCAACTGCGGAATCGTTGTGACTTTCCATCATCATCGAATGCAACAAATCCTTCAGATAATACTTTTCGCCCTCTTGAATGTTCATCTGAACCGGAGGCTGTGAAGCAGCATATTTGCTTACAGTAACAATCTCATTTTGATTGCAATGCTCTAATGCAATTAAGCACGTCATAATCTTTGTTGTGCTTGCCATGGCTAAAATCTTGTCAGATGCTTTCCCGTACAGAACACGGCCGTTTTGCGCATCCATAAGACAAGCTCCGATTGCATTCAGCTCATTTTCATGAAGACTCTCCTTCTCACCGTTCGATTCCATGAGTGTAACACTGTACGGGGCTATAAAATCTACCGTTTTCTCCTGCGGAGGATTGAAGTTAAGCTTACAATATAGGCACGCACAAAATAACCAAGCGGCAATACACAAAATCCGATATTTCATTGCTATGTATCCATCCTAACACCTTTCTAATAATAGTATTCCGTACAGCTACGAATAGACTTGAAACTCAGGACAGCAAAAAGCTGCGGTGAACGAATCACCACAGCCCATGCTAGAGTTACTATTATTATAACAGTGTTGTGAAAAGCGTATCTTAAACACCGATTGTTGTTTCTTCCTCGGCTTCTTGCTTGAATTCCTCTACCTTAGAGCTATCGATATGAGGCAGCTCATCCAGTGAAGAAACGCCGAAGCTTCTTAAGAAGTCATCGGTAGTTCCAAACAAAATCGGGCGACCCGGAGCATCCATACGTCCGAGCTCGCAAATCAAATGGTAATCCAACAGCTTGTTAATCGCAAAATCACAGCCGACGCCGCGAATCGCTTCAATCTCTTGTCTGGTAACCGGTTGTTTATATGCAATAATGGAAAGTGTCTCAAGCAATACATCCGTCAGCACATGCTTCTTCGGCACATGACAAAGTCGAATCAACGTCTCGTAGTGCTCCACCTTCGTGCACATCTGATACTTGCGGTCGATGCGAGAAATCATAATACCGCGATTCGCTTCTTCGTATTCCGCGATCAGCTCATCCATCAATGCGACAAGCTCACTCTCTTCCATCTCAAGCGCAGCGGCCATTCGATCCGCCTCAACGGCATCGCCCATCGCAAACAGCATCGCCTCTATCTGTGCTTTTTTCAAAACCTTATCTTCCATCTTCCTCACCAATGCAAATGCTTTGATCACGCGTACTGCTCAACGGAAACAATATCATTTGCCAAATATTCAATCTCAATATCCTCGAACAATACCGACTGACGAATGCACATTCTGCCCATATGTATCAATTCAAGAATTCCAAGGAACGTTACAATCAGCTCAATCTTATCACCGGCACGCTCCAAAAGTCTTCTGAAGCTAAAGCGACGATGCTTAATTCCGTATTCCTGAATATGATGAACCTTTTCCTTGAAGTTAACTGTCTCGAGCTCGATCTTTCCGAACTTACTGCGAATCGGGTCAATCTTGTTCTCTTGACGCTTCATAACATCCTTAAAGATTGCATTTAACGTATCAAGACGAAGGTCTCCGATAACGTCTTCCGCCTTAATATCCTCCTTGAAGCATGCCACCTCTTTCGGAATGCTCTCCGAGCGATACAAATGCTTTGCCGCATCGATCTGACGATCCTTCAGCTCGTAGGACGCGTATTTGTACATCTTATACTCAAGGAGTCTCTCAACAAGCTCTGCTCTGGGATCCAATTCGGAATCCTCTTCCGTAATCTCGATTGGCAAAAGCATCGCCGATTTGATACGAAGAAGCGTTGCCGCCATAACCAGAAACTCACTCATATTATCCATCTGATTTTCTTGCATCATACGGAGGTACTCCATATACTGATCCGTAATCATCGCAATCGGAATATCATAAATATTCACCTTGTTCTTTTCAATCAAATGAAGCAGCAAATCCAACGGACCTTCAAATGCTTCAAGCTTAACCGATAAGCTCATCAGGAAACCTCCTTTGTAAACTAATATCTAAATCAATATAGCACTCATAACAAACACGAATACTTGGTGTTATTCTTGGCTTTCAAGCTCTATCACAACCAATTCAGGCGATTGAAAGAACCGAACCGGAAGTGTGTGCAGACCCAAACCGCGTGAGACGACCATACGGTGATTGCCCAGAGTGAACAGTCCGGCGTCGTACTTCGGAAAGAGTCTCCATTGCGGTGAAATCACACCACCGAGAATCGGAAGTCTCATAATACCACCATGCATATGACCGGACACCACAATATCCGCACCATACGCTGCATACTGTTCAAAATAAACCGGGTTATGTGCCAAGAGTACTAAAAGCTCATTTTGCGGCACATCCCCTAACAGCTCGTTCACATCATCCGCACTAATGTGTTTCGTCGAAAAGCCTTTGCGATAACAATCACGCGGAATTGTTATGCCCGCAACAGAAAAGCCTTCGGCGATTGTTATGCGTTCGTTATCCAGTAGATGAATGCCTAACCTCTCGCAATGCATCGATAGCTCTTTGAATTGTTCAGGGCATTCTAGTCGAAGCTTATCCTCGTGATTACCGAGCGAATAACAAATCGGAACCGAAAGCTGCGAAAGCCTATCCAGAAATTCAAAAGTCACTTGATTGTTATCACTGCCACACACCGGCAAATCTCCGGGAATCAATACGATATCCGGTGCAGCCTCACGTATTGCTTTAATCAAATGCTCATTGTGCTCACCGTAAGAATGATTGTGAAGATCGGCAACAACAAGTAGCTTGCGTAAGCCGCATGCAACAGGTGTACGCTCAGTAGGCAACGTCACATGATAAGTGACAAGCTTAAATCTGCGTTGAATGAGATACGCATGAAGCAACAGCAAAGCGATAATAATCAAAATCGCCATAACAACATATTGCATGCGCACCCCTCCTCTCCAAAATATTATACACAAACACAACTTGCTTGTCAACAAAATATAGTGAACGAACGTTGCAAAATACACAACTTCTTGTGTCTCAGAAGAACAAATCGAACAATTTCACAAGGTAATCCGTATATTTAGCACGAGCCATATCTTTTTCCGCAACAATCGTCACTCTTCCCAGCTCAACTTCGTCAAGATAATACACAAGCTCACCCAAAGCTTCACCTCTTTTCACCGGCGCATTCAAGGTTTTCAGCGCAAGCTTTGATGTGATCGATTCGCTCGTCACATCCTTTGGCAGCAGTATTCCGAACGGTTCTTCTACGATACCGTCAATACAACTCTCCATAGCCCCGTTAATCTTAACCTCATACAGCTTGCCTCTGCTCTGCGTATCCTCATAACGATAGTAATTAGCAAATCCGTAATTGAGCAGCTTTGTTGCTTCCGCAAATCGTTCCTTCGTACTGGGTGCCGCCATAATAACTGCGACCATGCTAGAGCCATCTCGCGTAGCCGTAGCACTTAGACAGTACTTTGCCTTTCCCGTAGAACCCGTCTTCAAGCCTGTGATTCCCTCATAGGTTTTGATAAGACGATTCGTATTCGACAACCCGAATTCACTACTTCCTCGAGCCGTATTATGTACAATGCTGTCCATCCACGTCGTCGTATATTTCGAAATCTCCGGATGATTCTTCATCAATTCTCTCGACATGATGGCAACATCCTTGGCCGAGCTATAGTGACCATCGGTATCCAACCCATAGCAGTTCACAAAATGAGTATTTTCCATTCCGAGCTCAGCAGCTCTCGTATTCATTCTTTGCACAAACGCTTCCTCAGTGCCTCCTATGTGCTCCGCCATCGCAACCGAAGCATCGTTTGCACTTGCTATGCAAATGCACTTAAGCATATCGTCGACACAAAGCTGTTCGCCGACCTCAAGATATACCTGCGACCCTCCGAGTGACGCAGCGTGCTCACTTACCGTCACCATCGTATCGTACGTTAGCGAGCCTTCATCGATTGCTTCCATCGTCAACAAAATAGTCATAATCTTTGTGATGCTTGCCATGGCCAGCTCTTTCGTTGCATTTTTCTCACACAATATATTTCCCGTATCGGTATCCATAAGCACATACGCTTCGCTCAACAGCCCCAGCTCGTCTGCCTTTGCTTGTTCATTTGCGCCTGCAACTACCTCGACGGCATCTGTTGCCGGCACAGGCTCATTTGCGGCTGCTGTTGATAAAAGCAGACAAAGAAGCAGGCCGCAGATTAGAAATCGTCTTCCCATACAGTCTCCTAGACCTTTGGTACTATTCTAATCTACAGCCTGCAAAATATGCATAACAGCTATATGTTTTTATAACTCATGATATCCCGTATCGTCTACGTAGCCGTACACCGTCTTACCCGCATCAACCGGCTTCTCAGACAATACAAATGCATTGACAAAACGCTTCTCCGCAGCAGCCAAGGAGTCCTTATCGTTCGCATATAGTGTGCCTAGAGCTTCTCCCTTTTGAACATAGTCTCCGACCTTTTTATTCATGCGAATACCAACCGTAGAGTCGATTACGCTATCCTTCGTCACTCGGCCGCCGCCAAGTGTAAGCGAGGTCATGCCGATTTCTTCTGCATTTGTCGATGAGATATATCCTTCACAAGGCGAAGGAACCTCATATATGATAGAAGCCTTAGGAAAGAGTTCGGGATTCAAAACATAAGACTCGTCCCCGCCCTGTCTCTGCACGAATTCAACCATTTTGTTCAGAGCAGAACCGCTTTCAATCGTATCGGAAAGCAACTGCTTTGCTTCCTCAAGAGAATTAGCCTTGCCGCATCCGAGCAACATAAAGGCAGCCAACAAGATGCTCACCTCATACAAATCCGCCTCCGCATCACCCGCCAGAACTCCGATTGCCTCCTGAACCTCCAATGCATTGCCGACGTTTTTACCAAGCACCTGATTCATATCGGTAATGACGGCATACGTCTTTCTACCGACTCCACGGCCGATTTTCACCATCATCTCAGCCAAGGCAATCGAATCCTCAAGCGTCTTCATAAATGCACCGCTACCGGTCTTTACATCCAGCACAATGACCTGAGCACCTGCCGCAATCTTCTTACTCATAATACTGGCCGCAATCAACGAGATGTTGTCTACGGTCGCAGTAACATCACGCAATGCATAAATCTTCTTGTCCGCAGGAGCCAGATTTGCTGTTTGTCCGACAATCGCAAGCTTCATCTCATTCACATTTTTGAAGAACTGCTCTGTGGAAATGCTCGTCTGAAATCCCGGAATGCTTTCGAGCTTATCAATCGTGCCGCCGGTATGACCCAAGCCTCTACCGGACATCTTTGCAACGGGAACACCCAATGCTGCAACCAAAGGTCCTAGAATCAATGAAGTTTTATCACCCACACCGCCGGTACTATGCTTGTCCGCAGTCACTCCGTCAATCGCAGACAAATCAAGTACATCTCCGCTGTTTGCCATCTCCATTGTCAACGAAATCGTCTCTTTCTCGCTCAGTCCTTTCAAGCAGCAAGCCATCAAAAGCGCCGACATCTGATAATCCGGAATCGAACCGTCTGTATATCCGGAAACCACATAGGCTATTTCCTCGTCAGACAATTCCTTTCCGCATTTTTTCTTCGTTATGATATCATACATCCTCATTTACAAGCCCTCCGCTTCGTTCATTCCAAAAGCACGAATTAATTCCTCCGGTTTCCCCGCAACTATCCACACGTATCGGTTCATGCTAATATGTTAAGTATACAAATCCGCCTCCCAAAAGTCAACCTAGAAGGCCTCATGTCGTGCAACCGGCACTCACTTACACTTCCTCTATCCAATCAGAAGCTCAAGAAAATGTCCGGCTGCGAAACGAAGAAGAAGACTTCCGATCCAAACCTCCAATACCGCCCCGAACTCAAGCAGTAAAAGTAATAGAAGCATTTTCTTCACAAACTCACTCCTCGTCAACAAAACATTTCGCTCGTCCTGCTTATGAAACACAAGCTGCCAGAGCTCATAAGCATTTTTGTATAATGCAATATAGGCAGGTGCATATACAATCCACGCCGGTAGATAATACGCCATCATAAGCAAAATGCCCTTTGCATGAAATATGCCGCCAACCTGTCCGGCCAATATACCACAGGAAAAGCTCAGCTTACCGATTCGGAACAGATAGTACCAAGGACCGATAATACAAAGCGTCGCCAGCAATACGCTCAAAAATATCGCCGCATTTTTCAATAATGTATACCGAAACATTGCGACATAATCGATTTCGCCATGAGCCAATAGATTCAGCTCCTCGGCAAACTGCGTTAGTACCTTATCTCTCATAGTAAGTACAAAAAGCCTTCCGCATAGCGCTCCGACGATTAATGAGCATAAAAAAAGAACCACGCCAATGAGCAATGGTTCTTTCTGTCTTCGTATCAAATGCATACTTCGTTCTCCACTTGTCATTGATAGAACATCATATTCGAAGCAGAGCAAAACTAGAACCTTTATAGGCCAAGCTTTGTCTTATATGCAAGCAGTCCCGCAACCGTCTTGGAATCCTGTATCTTTGATTCCAATATCCATTCGGTAAGCTCCTCCAGCGTATAGCGTTCTACCCCGAGAAACTCTCCTTCGTCCAAATGCTGCTGTGTAGGAACAAGCTCTGTACAAAGGAAGATTCCGATGCGTTCGTTCATCAACGCTACCGTTGTGTAGATCTCGCAGAGCGGTTCGCAGTGTCCGGCACGATATCCGGTCTCTTCTTCCAGCTCACGAATTGCGCACGTCTGCATATCCTCATCCGGATTCTTTCCGCCGGCAGGAAGCTCGATGGTATCGCGCTCCAAAGCATTTCTATACTGACGAACCATCAAAATACGTCCGTCATCATCAACTGCGACAACAGCTGCGGCACCGGGATGCTCGATAAAGTCCCAATGACGAATCGAACCGTCCTTCAGCTGCATCGTATCCTTATAAACACCTACGATGGCACCCTGATATACCTTCTCACGATTCAGACGCTTATAATCGCTCATAATCCGCCTCCTATTTCGATTCCTTCGCAAGCTGAGCGCCTCTTTCAAAGCACGCATCCGTTGCCTTCATAATTGCATTGCGGAAGCCATTCTCCTCAAGTGCTGCTAAAGCTGCAATGGTCGTACCGCCGGGGCTGCATACCGCATCCTTCAATTCAGCGGGATGCTTACCGGTCTCAATGACCATCTTTGCTGCTCCAAGCACAGTCTGTGCTGCGAACACATACGCATCATTCCGTGAAATACCGTAACGAACAACACTGTCCGCCAGGGCTTCGATAAACAGATATACATATGCGGGAGAGCTGCCATTAGCACAAATAGCCGCATTCATAAGCGTCTCAGGCAACACGATGCAACGGCCGTAGCTTTCGCAAAGGCTCTTCACAAAGGTTACCTCCTCAGCATCGTCGGAGTCAAGCGTATGACACAATGAGGTCATTCCCTCTCCTACCATTGCGGGAGTATTCGGCATAAGGCGAACAACGGGAAGCTCACAGCCAAGTGCCTCACGAATCGCATCGGTCGACACACCTGCCATGATGGAAATCATCTTAGAGGATTCATGAAGTGCGGGTGCAATCTCCTTCAGCACAGCATTTGCCACCTGTGGCTTCATAGCCAAAAGAACATACTCACACGCCGATACCAGTTCGGAATTGTCCTTAGCAGCCGCTACACCGAGCGCACATGCACGCTCTCTTGCCGCATCCGCACGTTCGCTCACCATAACATGTTCTGCGCCATACAGTTCAACCGCAGCCTTCAAAATCGGATATCCCATGTTACCGGCTCCGATAAAACCAAGCTTCTTCATCGTCTCCCCATCCTTTCTATAGTAGGAATTATGCGTTCGTCAAAGAATTCAAATACTGCTCGATTCGATCCAGGCCCTTCTCAATCTGCTTCAAGCTGATTGCATAGGAAAGACGAATGTGATTCGGACAACCGAAGTCAACACAAGGAATTACGGCAGTCAAATAGTCGTTGATCAAATGAGCTGCAAGCTTTTCTACGCTTCCGACCTTCTCTCCCTGATAGCAAAGAGAAAATACCTCGCTCACATCGATGAACATATAAAATGCGCCCTGAGGTTTAATCGTCTTTACATACGGAAGCTTCGATACACGCTCATACATATATTCACGACGACGATTGAACTCGTCGCGCATAAGCCATACACTATCCTGCGGACCATTCAAAGCCTCAATCGATGCCTTCTGCGCAATCGAGTTGGGATTGCTTGTCTGATGGCTCTGCAAGTTCGCCATAACCTTAGCAATTTCGAGCGGTGCTGCCGCATAACCGATTCTCCAACCGGTCATTGCATACGCTTTAGCAAGGCCGTTACACGTAATCGTATGCTCATAAATGTCCTGATTCAAGGACGCAATGCTGATAACCTCTGCATCGTCGTAAGCGAGCTCTTCATAAATCTCATCCGAGATGACGAAGATGTCCTTCTCAACAATAACCTTGGCAAGCGCCTCAAGCTCAGCCTTTGTATAAATCATACCGGTCGGATTACTCGGCGAGTTCAATACAAATGCCTTTGTCTTCTCGTTGCATGCAGCTGCAAGCTGTTCCGGAGTAATCTTATAATCGTTCTCGGCACCGCACTCAATAAATACGGGCACACCATCGGAAAGCTTCACAATTTCGGGATAGCTAAGCCAATACGGAACCGGAATGATTACTTCATCGCCGGGATTCAAAATCGCCTCAAAGATGTTAGTCAATGCATGCTTACCGCCATTGCTGACAACAATCTGCTCCGGCTTATATACAATGTTATTTCTACGAAGAAACTTAGCGCTGATAGCCTCGCGAAGCAACGGTGTTCCGGCAGCAGGCGTATACTTCGTATAGCCTTCATTGATTGCCTTAATGGCAGCCTCCGAAATGTTAGCGGGAGTCGCAAAATCAGGCTCGCCGGCACCGAAGCCGACAACATCCTTTCCCTCTGCTTTCAGAGCCTTTGCCTTTGCCGTAATCGCCAATGTAGAAGAAGGCTTTACTGCCTGTGCTTTTTTAGATAATGTCAATGCCATAGTTTCCTCCGAAATCTATATTTCATAATAATTGTAGACGTGTATACAATCCATGTTGTATTCTAATATGTACCATTGAAAAATGCAACCCCTTTTTTTCGTTTTTCGCATTTTGTACAAAAAGAAGAAAACGAAAAGGAGTTGTTTCAATCGAAACAACTCCTAAATACTCGTTAACTCCAAATTCGGATCACTTAGCAAAATCAGTGACTCTGGACTCGCGAATCATACTAACCTTAATCTGTCCGGGATACTCGAGGTCAGATTCAATCTTCTTAGACAATTCTCTAGCCATCAAAATCATGTCATCATCAGATACCTGTTCCGGTACAACCATAACACGTACCTCGCGACCTGCCTGAATTGCGAAAGACTTTTCAACTCCTTTAAAGCTATTAGCAATATCTTCTAACTGTTTTAATCTGTTTGTGTATGTGTCAAGAGTTTCTCTTCTCGCACCCGGTCTAGCGGCAGAAATCGTGTCTGCAGCCTGTACAATGTGTGCGATCAAAGAAGTAGCTTCGGTATCGCCATGGTGGGACGCAACCGCATTAATAACAACCGGCGACTCTTTG
Organism: Lachnospiraceae bacterium; assembly: GCA_045645665.1. GTDB lineage: Bacteria > Bacillota > Clostridia > Lachnospirales > Lachnospiraceae > ISDg. The sequence goes on from JAZRJF010000041.1 coordinate 65,240, forward strand.
TATTTCTTACAGATGTCAACACCGATCTGTACGTGAGTTCCCTCAATCTCATGATCCACGGACTTGCCGATATCATGGAGCAAACCAGCACGCTTTGCGATTCGAACATCGGCGCCCATCTCACCGGCCAGCAAACCGGACAAGAGGGAAACCTCAATGGAATGCTTCAATGCATTCTGTCCATAGCTCGAACGATACTTCATCTTTCCGAGAAGTCGTACAATCTCGGGATGCAAACCGTGTACGCCGGTCTTAAGTACAGCACCCTCGCCTTCCTCACGGATAATGTTGTCAACTTCCTTTTGTGCCTTTTCCACCATCTCTTCAATACGAGCCGGGTGAATACGACCGTCAACAACCAATCTCTCAAGCGCGATTCTTGCGATCTCGCGACGAATCGGATCAAAGCCTGAAAGGATTACGGCTTCCGGAGTATCATCGATAATCAAGTCAATTCCGGTAAGCGTCTCAATGGTACGAATGTTACGACCTTCGCGACCAATGATACGACCCTTCATCTCATCATTCGGTAATTGAACAACCGAAATGGTAGCCTCAGCGACATGATCTGCTGCACACTTCTGAATGGCACCGACAATCAGCTCCTTTGCCTTCTTATCGGCAACGGCCTTTGCGTCAGCCTCCATCTCTTTAATCATAACGGCTGTTTCATGCTTTACATCTTCTTTAACAGTTTCTAATAGATATTCCTTTGCTTTATCGGAGGTCAATCCCGAAATTCTCTCAAGCTCTTGAATCTGCTTGTTATGATACTCGCTCGCTTCTTCAAGCTTCTTGTCCAGCTCTTGTTCCTTCTGGTTCATGCGAGATTCTTTACGTTCCAGGGATTCAATCTTTCTGTCCAGGTTCTCTTCCTTTGTGGTTACTCGCTTTTCGTAACGCTGCACTTCTGCTCTGCGTTCCTTCATCTCTCTGTCAAACTCATTCTTCGCCTTGAGAGCCTCTTCCTTTGCTTCCAGAAGAGCTTCCTTCTTCGTTGTTTCGGCAGTCTTAACAGCCTGCTTCTCAGCATCTGCAATGATGCTTGCAGCTCTTTGCTCAGCGGAACCCACCTTAGCTTCATATGTCTTAACTCGGTGAGCAATCGCAAGCTTCCAAACAATAATTCCAACGATAACGGCGGTGACTATGGCAGTGATTACGGGGATAACCCAATCGGTCATAAAGAACACCTCCAAATAGTTATTCAATTTTCATGATACAAAAATTCAACATATCTATGATATATGAATTATTCAAAATTGTCAATAGATATTATATAAGTTCACCAAAAAAATAAAAGCCTTTGCATTCTTTCAGTCGAACTCGAACAAGCTTGCCGAGCATCGGCTCGTCCGCAGAAAAATGCACCAAAAGATTGTTATCCATACGACCCGTAACCATCTTTTCGCCTTCACGATACTCTTCACAAAGCACGAGAACCTCTCTTCCGGTCCACGCAGCCGCCTGACGTGCGGAAACCTCGGAAACTACACCGAGCAAACGCTGAAAACGCTCATTTGCCACATCATCGGGCACCTGGTCTTCCATCTCCGCAGCCGGAGTTCCGGTTCTTTTCGAGTACAAAAAGGTGTATGCACTCATGTATTCGGCTTTGCGAACGACGTCAATCGTATCGAGAAAATCCTCTTCCGTCTCTCCCGGAAATCCTACAATAATGTCTGTAGTAATCGCCACATCCGGAACGGCAGCGCGAATCTTCTCCACCAAAGAAAGATACGCTTCCTTCGTATATCGTCTGTTCATCTGCTTCAAGATTCTACTGCTACCCGACTGAACCGGAAGATGCACATGCTTGCACACCTTGTCATTTGATGCAATGACGGAAATCAATTCATCGGAAAGATCCTTCGGATGGGGAGTCATAAATCGAATACGCTCGATTCCCTCCACCTTACTTACCATCTCGATAAGCTCGGCAAATGAAACCGCCGGCTCCAATGTCTTGCCGTAAGAGTTTACATTTTGACCGAGGAGCATGACTTCTTTGACACCCTTAGATGCAAGCAGCTCAGCTTCACGAACGATGTCCTGCGGGTCTCTGGAGCGTTCTCTGCCACGTACATACGGGACGATGCAGTAGCTACAGAAATTATTGCAGCCATACATAATGTTGATTCCGGCCTTAAAGCCGTATTTCTGCATGGTAGGCAAATCCTCTACAATCTTATCGGCTTCGGGAAGGATGGATACGACCATCTTACCCTCTGTCTCTCTGCGATACAAAAGCTCTGCGAGCATATAAATGTTGTGAGTACCGAAGATCACGTCGACAAACCGATAGCTCTTCTTCAGTTTATCGATTACATGAGACTCCTGCATCATGCAACCGCAAAGGGCAATACGCATATCGGGATGCTTCTTCTTTAAGTTGCCGAGATAACCGATACGTCCGTATACACGCGTGTTCGCATTTTCACGAACGGTACAGGTATTGTACAAAACAAAATCCGCATCCTCGGTATCCACAGCCACATAGCCGATTGTCTCGAGAATGCCCGCAAGCTTCTCGGAATCCTTTGCGTTCATCTGACAACCGAACGTCTCGATGTGCATAGTGAGCTTTCGACCGAGCATTTGCTCACGCTCAAGCAGCTGCTCACGAAGCAGGTTCATATAATAAAACTGTCGTGCGGGCTCCGATATCGGAGGCTGTGTTGTCGCAGTCGTATCTGTTGTAAATATGTCGTTATTCACTCGTAACCTCCGGCAAACTATTTGCGAATCTGTCCGTCGCCCTGAATCATGTATTTGTAGGACGTTAAAGCCTTAAGTCCCATAGGACCTCTTGCGTGGAGCTTCTGTGTACTGATACCGATTTCGGCACCGAAACCGAACTCAAAACCGTCTGTAAAGCGCGTAGATGCATTTACATAGACGCATGCGCTGTCCACCTGCTTCAGGAACTGCTCCGCAACCGTTGCATCCTCGGTAATCACCGCATCAGAATGCTTTGTATGGTAGTAATTGATGTGCGAAATCGCCTGAGAAAGCTCATTTACCACCTTCACGGAAATCAGCTTGTCAAGATATTCGGCAGCAAAATCCTCTTCTGTAGCACATTCCATTCGCGGCTCAATTGCTACCGCCACCTCATCACCACGCAGCACAACTCCCTTGCTCATCAAACGGTCCGTAACAAGCGGAAGAAAATGCTCTGCAATCTTACTATGTACTACAAGCGACTCGCAAGCATTGCATACACCGAGACGCTGCGTCTTTGCATTGTCGATAATATCAAGAGCCATATCGATGTTGGCAAACTCATCTACGTAGATGTGACAGTTGCCCGTACCGGTCTCAATTACAGGGATTGTACTGTTCTCCAGTACGGTACGAATCAATCCGGCACCACCACGCGGAATCAACACATCCACATAGGAATCCAGACGCATAAACTCTCTGGCAACCTCTCTGCTCGTATCCGTAATCATCTGAATGCAGCACTTCGGCATACCGAGACCGACAAGCGTCTCCTGAAGCACCTCGGTAATGCATACATTGGAATTCAAAGCATCGCTTCCACCGCGAAGAATCACAGCATTTCCGGTCTTAAAGCAAAGTCCGAAGGCATCCGCCGTTACATTGGGACGAGATTCGTAAATAATTCCGATTACGCCAAAAGGAACTCGAACCTGAGAAACCGACAGTCCGTTCGGACGTTCCCACACATCAAGAACTTCTCCGATCGGGTCATCCAACTCAGCAATCTGCTCCAAGCCCTCCGCCATAGCGGCAATTCGGTCTGCCGTAAGTCGAAGACGGTCTACGAGAGACTCCTTAACGCCTCTTTCGATTGCTGCATCGACATCCTTAGCATTTTCCGCAAGAATACGTGCTGTATTGTTCACAAGCGCATCTGCGAGACAAATCAGCGCCTTGTTTTTCTCTTCCGTTGTAGCCAAAAGCAGCTGAGCAGCAGCCTCTTTTGCCTCTTTGCCCATCTGTATCAAATTCATTCTCTATTCCTCCTCGCTTTTCTTCGCTTCGTAGCGAGATAACTCCGTCAAAACCACATCCGCAGGGATATCGTATTCACCGGTTTCAACATGTTCCACCTTTTGAAAATCGTACGCCAGCATGATTCGGTACATTTCGCCGTGCTTCTCTGCAAAGCGGTCATAATAGCCTCCGCCATATCCGACACGATTGCCGTATTCGTCAAATGCTACGCAAGGCAACAACAGCAAACATCGTTCCTTATCGTATTCCACAGGATTCACCGGATCCGGCTCGGGAATGCCGAACTTTCCGGGCTTCACATCCTCAAACGAAGCAATCTTATAAAAATCCATAATTCCTTCCGGATAGCACTTCGGAACTGCCACGGACTTGCCGTCCTTCCAAGCCTGCTCCATCAGAAAATGCGTATTCACCTCGGAGCTGACCGACATATACGAAAGAATTACCGAAGCATCACGATACTCCGGCTCCTTTAACAATCGATCCGTAATGCATCCGCTATACATAAGAATACGCGTAAAGGTGAGCTGTCCTCGCTCCTTTTTCATCTGTTTTCTGATGTCCGCTTTGTTCAAGGTGCACCTCACTCACTCTTTTTCTTCAAATCCGTAACCGTGCCATCGGGGTTAACCAAGGAAATGTTCTCGAGCGTTCCGCGAAGATTTCCGCGAATCGCCGCAATATATTCCTTGCGAAGTCTAGCCTGCTCCTCTTTCTCCTCGGGAGTCAAGCCTTCCTTCTGTGACTTGTGATACAGCTCATTGATTCTGTCAATTCTACTTTCGTTCATCCTAACCACCTTGTCTTTATTATCGTCCACTCAAATAATCAACCAAATGAAAATCCTCGTTCTTATGCGCCAAAAACAGCGTTCCGACTGACTTTCCTTTCAAAATGTCTCGAAGAACATGTACGTCCTCGCCGTTTGCAATAACCATATCGGCACCGGCATCATTTGCAATTCTGGCAGCTGAAATCTTCGTAGCCATGCCTCCGGTACCCACATCGGAACCCGCACCCTTAGCCATGCGAATCAAATCATCGCTAATATAGTCAATCTGCTCAATGAACTTCGCATCCGGATTGCTTCTCGGATCGTCGGTGTATAAGCCATCGATATCCGAAAGCAAAATCAACAAATCTGCCTGAATCAATGCGGCAACCAATGCAGAAAGCGTATCGTTATCACCAAACTCAATCTCATCGGTAGCAACGGTATCGTTCTCATTAACAATCGGAATAACGCCCATCTTAAGAAGCTCGGCAAAGGTTGCGGTTGCATTTTCGCGACTCTCTTCGTTGAGCATCGTAAATTTCGTCATAAGAACCTGTGCCGGCACCTTATTGTACTCCGCAAACAAACGCTGATACACCATCATCAAACGAGTCTGTCCGATTGCAGCACAAGCCTGTTTCACCGCCTTTTCCTTCGGTCTCTCATTCAGCTTAATCGTCTTTCTTCCGACCGCAATCGCTCCCGAGGAAACAAGCACCACTTCCTTGCCCTGGTTACTGAAATCCGTCAGGACCCGAACAAGCTGCTCAAGCTTCTCCAGGTTCATATCGCCTGTTGCTTCATGTGTTAAGGACGAAGAACCGATCTTGACTACAATTCGCTTCTTATCCTTCATTATCGTTTCACGATTCATGTTACAATCCTCTCTTCGGTTGATATTCCTTGATAATCTGTTCAAATACACGCATACCATCCATAGCAGCCGATGTAATGCCCCCTGCATAGCCGGCTCCCTCTCCACATGGATACAATCCGTATATTCCGGGCGATTGTAGCTCATCCGTTCGCGTAATTCGAATCGGTGAAGAGGTTCTGGATTCGATAATGCTCATCAAGGTGTCCGGATGTCCGAAACCCGGCATCCTACGCTCAAATTCCACCATACCCTCTAATATACTATCGCAAACCGCCTCTGGCAAGCATTTTCTCACGTTACCATATGAAATTGCACCCTTGTTACACGGAAGAATCTCTCCCGCAGACGTGCTCGGACGGTCGTGTACAAAATCCTCATAGCGCTGCGTCGGAACCTTGCCGTTGCCTTCACGATACGCAAGCTCCTCAAGTCTTCTCTGATAATGCATTCCCGCAAGTGGATCCGCCTTACCGTTCACGTCCAAATAATCTTCCGGTTGAATGGTCACGACGATGGCGCTATTCGAATTGTCCGCCATACGATCGTGGTTGCTCATTCCGTTGATTGCGATTCGTCCCTCTTCCGAGGATGCATTTACTACGAAGCCGCCGGGACACATACAGAAGGAATATACACCCCTCCCGTTGCTGCATTGATGGGTCACTTTATAGTCGGCAGTCGGAAGCTTATCCGCATACTCGCCGTATTGAAGCTCATTTACCCACGTTCTCGGGTGCTGAACACGCACTCCGATTGCAAATGCTTTGTTCTCCATCGGCACACCCGCAGCATGAAGCATTTCAAACGTATCACGCGCGCTATGTCCGATTGCTAAAACACATACGGACGTCGAAAGCATTGAGCCATCCGACAGTGAAACACCGGTCAGTCGACCATCCTCTACCACGATTCCGTCCATCTTCGTAGAATATCGAATTTCACCACCGAGTTTGAGAATCTCTTCTCGCATTGCTATGATAACATTACGCAAATAATCGGTTCCGATGTGAGGCTTATTGATATAACGAATCTCCTCAGGTGCGCCGAACCGCACAAAGCAATCCATCAAATAAGCAAACTTGCCGTCCTTGTCTTTGATGAGTGTATTAAGCTTGCCGTCGGAAAATGTACCGGCTCCACCTTCGCCGAACTGTACATTTGATTCGGGATTCAGCTCGCCCGTTTCAAAAAAATGCTCTACGTCGCGTACACGGTCCTCAACCGGTCTGCCACGCTCGATTAAAATCGGACGATAGCCCTCTTTGGCCAGCAAAAATGCACAAAAAAGTCCCGCGGGACCACTACCGACAACAACCGGTCTCGTTGTCAGCTCCTTCTCGCCGGTAATCTTATACGAATAGCTCTTTTTACTATAGCGTTCAATCGGAAGCTTCTTATTCTTCAGCAGACGTTCCTCGCAGGAAACCTCCGCCACAATCGAATAGGAATATCGCAATTCCTTATGCTTACGCGCATCAATGGATCTTTTATGTATCGAATACGAAATCAATTCATTTTGCGAAATGCGAAGTGCCTTCAACATTGCATGAACCAATTCCTCTTCACTATGTCCAATGTGCATATACAACTGATTCAACTTAATCATAGAGAACCTCAAACACTCTTCCCGGCAATTGCACCGGTGCTCCAAGCCCACTGAAGGTTGTAACCTCCACAGGTACCGTCGACGTCCAAAAGCTCGCCCGTGAAATACAGACCATCGACCAAACGGGACTCGCACGTCGTCGGATCTACTTCCTCCAAACAAACCCCGCCTGCTGTCACCTGTGCGAACTCATAGCTACGCTCGCCCGTAACAGAAAGACGAAGCTTCTTTATCGTGTCAACAAGCAATGACACCTTATTATCCGGCACCGTCTTTGCAGGCATAACCGGATCAATCCCCGCCAACTTCAAGACGGTATACAAAAGCTTCTTCGGGAGAATGCCGCACAGTGCTTCCTCTGCGGTTCTTCCGTCGAAGATTCTTCCGTAAAAATGCTCATTTAAGATTGTCGCCAAACTATCCTCGGACACCTCCGGAAGCAAATCGATGCATGCATACACCTTATGACCCAAGCGTCTCCAATCGGCCGCATAACGACTAAGCTGCATTACCGGAATGCCGCTGATTCCGTAGTCCGCAAACACGATTTCGCCCTTTTCCTTCACAGACAAGTTCGACTCGTCGCTACCGATTGTTAAGCCGACCTCCAAGCGTACGCCCGAAACGGAACGTACCCAACGCTCCTCAGTGCAAAGAGGAACGAGCGCCGGCGTCAAGCTCGTAACAGTATGACCAAAAGACTTAGCAAAACGATAGCCCCAATCTCCGGCTCCGAGATTTTGTCCTGCCATACCGCCGCAGGCAAGTATCACAGCGTCGGCTTTGGCAACATTCGCACCATTTTCTTTATGTACGTACTCGATTTGAAAATGCGGCGCCTCATTCGAGAAGCGAACCACCTTCTTCACTTCACAATCCGTCATCACTCTCACACGAAGTCTTCTCAGCTCATAACTAAGGACGGATACAACGGAAGCCGCCTGCTCGGACTGCGGATACCAATAGCCGCGCTTTTCCTTTAGTATCAGACCGATGCGACGGAAAAATGCCTTCGTATCCTCCGGAGAAAATGCCTCCAGCACCGTCGCAACAAATGCTTCTTCTCCACCACGATAGCAAGCGGGAGGGAATGTGCTGTTCGTCAGATTGCATTTGCCGTTGCCTGTGGCAAACAGCTTTTTACCGAGCTTATCGTTGTGCTCAAGAATCGTAACCGCATGACCTCGCTCAGCCGCAAAGATCGCCGCAACCATTCCGGAAGCACCACCGCCTATGACAAATACATTGCTCATCCCTCTCACCTCATTTCTCTATAGTATCACTTACTCGTTCAGCTCGTATACGCCTCCAGAATCGAGAAAACCTCTTCCTGCGTATCAACGAAAATGCCCTGTCGCAATCGAATCTGATCCTCCTCGGGCAAATCCAATATCGAGATTCCGGTCGCCTCGAATACCGTTGACTTGTCTGCATAGTACACAACAATCGTATCATTCAGAACGTGAACAAAATACCCCTCCGTAATCTGTTCAACCGTCTTTGATACTTCAATAAGCTCCGGTGAAAAGGACACCACCTTTGCAGCCTTCACTTGGTAGACTCCGGAATACTCCTCATAAGACTCATATACATGGTCAAAAAAACGCTCAACAACTGTGCGTTCTACCTCTAACAGATACGACGGAAGCATCGTCAACTGAGATTCCAATAGGTTCCCTTCGGTATCGTAAAGATTTATCTGCAGCTGTGTCGAAGCGTTTGTCAGCTCCTCGACTTGTCCCGCCATCACGGTAGTCGCCAGCGATTCCGCCATCTCGGTCATAGACGAAAGCTCGTTCATGCCATTCTCAATCTTCTTCTCTATGCCATCGATCTTGTCCGAAATTCGATTTTGAGCGAGCATTGCAAATACGACAAGCAGTAATGCCAAAACTGCGACAGTCGCTCCTATAGACAATACGGTGATTCTCCACTGTCTCAAAAGAACATACCTCCTTTAGCTCGATGCATTTGTTTGCATCTATTATGGTTAGTATGTCCATCACAGGAAGAATCTATACATACCGTTCTCGTCAGCGAAGGATTCGAAGCAGCTTGAGCACGCGCACAATAGCTCTTCCCTTTGGCATCGCATAAAGCTCTTCCTCGTTCACACCGCGAATCGCAATCAGCACAAGGAAATACACGATTACCGCAACTCCGATTGCCGCAATCGTAGCAATCGCATTGGAAAGGAATCGATCCAGAGCAAAATGCACTCCATACGCCGCAGCACCCATCACAACGGATGCAATCAACGGACAAAGAAACGTACGTCTTACCTCCTGCTTATATGCAAGGCAACGTCCGATGGAGCGCCAATTCAATACGCATACGACAAATGCAAAGAACACATTGCAAATTACAAGTGCATACGGATTCAAGTCCGTAAACAGCAACAAAACGACCAATAAAATCAAATGCATCACAAGTGCCACAGCAGAATGGAACACCGGCAGGTGAAGTCGATTTACTCCTTGCAATATGCCATTCGTTACGGTCGACAACGCGAAAAATACGACACTGACACTACCGATTATAAGCATATTCGAGCTGACAGCCGAACCGTCACCGAACAAAAGCAACAAAACCGGTCTTGCAAGCACCGTCAAGCCGGCTGCACACGGAAATGCCAAGATCATATTGAATTTCACCGCGGAAGCAACACGACGACGAACCTCATCGAAATTGTTCTTAGCATACTCTCCGATCAGTCCCGGCACAATGGCCGTTCCCATTGCCGAGGCAATCGCTATCGGTACATTTGTCAAGAGCTTATACTTGTTACCGTAGATACCCCACCAAGAGCTGCGAATCGAATTGTCAAAGCCCTTATCGCTGAGGATACGATGAAATATCGTAACATCAATCGTTCCGGAAATCTGATATACCGTCTGGCTGATAATGACCGGAACTACCGTAATGATTATCATGCGCAGAATCGTCAGGTTACTCTCCTCATAACCGGATTCGTCCGAATCGTACAGCTTCTTAAACAGCGGTCTCTGCAGCATATAGATAACAAACAACGTAAGCGCAGCGGCAACCGCACCGATAAAGGTTCCCCACGTGCCACCTGCCGCTCCATAGCCCGCCAAAGCATCGTCATTTGCGTAACGCTTTACCATGTAAAGCGCGGCACCGATACTTACGGCAGCATTTACAATCTGCTCGATCACTTGCGAAAATGCGGTGGGCACCATGTTGTTGTGTCCCTGGAAATAGCCACGGATAACGCCCATAACCGAAAACACAAATATCGTAGGAGCCAACACGCGTAGAGGAATGGCAACCAGCTCCGTCTTATTCAGTCTCGCATACCAGTCTGCACCGAAATAAACAACCGCAGTGGCAATGGCACCGACAAATGCACCAAATGCCATCGCGATATAAAACACCTTACGGGAGTTGCGATGCTGACCCTTGATTTCTCTCGTGCTTACAAGCTTGGACACCGCTAACGGCAAGCTGTATGACGAAAGCAAAAGGGCAAGATTATAAAACTCAAATGCAGTACTATAGTATCCCATTGCCTCGTCACCGAGAATACGGTTCAAAGGAATTCGATACACAAGTCCGATCAAGCGTACAATCAAGGACGCTGCCGCCAAAATGCTGCCCTGAAGCAATATGCTGTTTTTCACACTGCTCTTACTCATAAATGATTACTCTGCGTCTCGTGTCAGCTGTAGCTGAGACAAAATCTCCTCCTGCATTTGTTCCATTTGTGTACGCTCTGCCTCTTCCATATGATCATAGCCACACAGATGAAGCATGCTGTGAGCCACCAAAAATGCAAGCTCACGCTTTGTAGAATGTCCGAACTCCTCTGCTTGCGAATACACCTTATCAAGCGAAATGACTACGTCACCGAGCTGAAGCTCTCCGCTGTCCGGATCAAAATACAGTTCCGGATCCTCCTCAAGATGTTCAAAGTTGCCCGGCTCCTCATAATCAACCAAAGGAAACGAAAGCACGTCCGTCGGTGCATCGATTCCGCGATATTCAAGATTGAGTTCGTGAATTGACTCGTTATCTGTAATCAACACACTTACGCTGCTCTCGTACGGACATCTTACATATTGCAAGGTCGCTTCGATTACATCCTTGATTACCGCTTCGTAATCAAATTCCAAGGTGCATTTCACTTCTAAATCAATGCTGACGTTCATGTGTGATACCCTTTCCGTAAGTCGCTTTCGGACCACGCTCCTTATTCGGATGCGGTCTCTTACTATCTTTCTGTTCATAGGCCTCGTAGGCCTGTACAATTTTTTGAACCAAAGGATGACGAACAACGTCCTTGCTCGTCAGCTCCGGAAAACCGATTTCGTCAATACCACCGAGTACCTTATAGGCAACATCCAATCCGGAAACTTGTCCGGCAGGGAGGTCTTTCTGTGTCTGATCACCCGTAATCACAACCTTGGATCCAAAGCCGATACGCGTCAAAAACATCTTCATTTGTGCGGGAGTAGTATTCTGTGCCTCGTCAAGGATGATAAATGCATTGTCAAGCGTACGACCTCGCATGTATGCAAGAGGTGCCACCTCAATCAAGCCCTTCTCCATATTTCTCTGGAATGCCTCAGCGCCCATAATCTGATACAAAGCGTCGTACAACGGTCTGAGGTACGGGTCTACCTTACTCTGCAGATCACCAGGCAAAAAACCAAGCTTCTCGCCGGCCTCAATCGCAGGTCTCGTAAGAATGATTCGACTCACCTCATCATTCTTAAATGCGGTAACCGCCATTGCCATCGCCAAATACGTCTTACCGGTACCGGCGGGACCGACACCGAATACAATCATCTTCTCGCGAATCTGATCGACATAGTTCTTCTGACCGATTGTCTTCGGCTTAATCGGCTTTCCGCTAATCGTATGGCAAACCAAGCTTGCGTCAATTTCAAGCGCCGCCTCTTCCTTGTGTTCCATGACAAGTGACAGAGTATACAATACATTTTGCTCCGTAATCTCGCTTCCTCGCTTAGAAAGCTCGACCAGCGTGTTAATGACTTTCTTCGCACGCTCCACCGGGCCTTCCTCGCCGATCAGCTTAATCTCCTCCTCACGCGTCAAAATCGTCACGTGAAGCGTCTTCTCGATTTTTTTAGCAAACGAATCCAACTCGCCGAACACATTTTTCTGATGCTCGATTGGAATATTTACCATCGTTTCTATCATAACTTATTCGTCCTCCGTCTCATTTGGAGCCTCTTCATATAGGTCTTCCTCAATTACAATATCTTTATACTCCCACGCGGAACGACTTACGCTGATGCTCGCATTTGCACGTGCCTCACCATCACCGATAGACATCTGCAAATGCTCCTCCAAAAGCTCATGCCCATCGCGAATCAAATTCTCAAGATAAGTCATATAGTGCTCACGTAGCAATTTTCTTGCCTCTTCCTCTGTATACTCCTTTTGAACAATATCGTAACGTTCATACGAGGTCACTTGAATCTGCACGGGAAGATATAGTCGCGAAAACAATCTCAAATCCGCATACGAAGTCATTATATCACAACCATCACTCGGAATACTAGATTTATATTTCAAAATTTCGTGTCCAAACGCCGTAATCGCAAGCCTTTTTCGCTTTTTTTCGCGATACTCCTTGCTCTCATATGTAAGTGCGAAGCTGTCTTCCCACGTCACTGTGCTCTGAATCTTGACATCTGCATCCGCCAAAAGGTACGACCGAGACAGCTCCACATCGAACGAATCCGTAATGATTTGCGTGCCTGATACGAGCACATCTCCTGCATTTACGCTATCACCGACACGCACGAGCGGAACACCGCTTCGAACGACTAGCTCAGTCACTACACCATCTGCGGTAGCTACAATGTCGCCGGTCTCACGATCGACATTCTCCCGTTCCGGATAATGATACGCTTCTTTCACATGAACTCGAAGCTTTGTACCGTCCTTTTCACAAGACACCCATATGATATCCGACATCGTATTTCTCAAATATTCCTCAAGCTCAGAGCATGTCACTTCTCCCATAAGGCATCCGATATATACCCCTTCCGCTCTTAATGCATCAACAATCTGCTCATCCGTGCGAACAAAGTTACCATCCACTGTAATGAGCCAAACATGCCTTTGCAGCACCATCAGCAAAAGAACATAAAGAACACATCCGACACAAAACCCGACATGCCTTCTGCACCAGTCAACGAAAAACGGGAGACCTGCGCGACGATATATATGAAATCGAACATGCGTCTTTCTAACAAACGGCCGAATCCTTCGAAAATCGTCAAGTGATAGCTGAAGAAACACTCCCTGCTCATTTGAAAAGGTCTTCGTAATCAGTATTGCGTGATGGGATAAAAGTGCAAGGAAACGAGCGATATCACCGCCACGAATACAGACAATGACATAGCCGATCAGCCATGCTTTCAGTCTTCTCACTTTACCACCTCTACACCGTTGATTTGCCCTACAATCTTTAGAACGTCCTCTGAGTAAAATGTAATATGCATTCGGCAACCATTCACAACAACAGTCCCAATTCCGGTTAGTACACGGATGATATCCTCGTCATACTGAACGATTTTTTTATAGTTTTCGATGACAAGCTTACCTCTGCCACACATCGTAACAATCGGATTTCCTCTCAACACATCGGGAGGAAGACGCAACTCTTCCACAATTCTTTCTCCCGCAGGCGTGCCTTCCCTTCTACGTATACGATCACGCTCTCGCAATTCCCGATACACTTGCTGTCGCTGTTCGAATTCCGCGTGCTTAGAGGGCTTTTTACGAACAAAATGGCGATACAGCTCGCGAATCTCCCCACTCTTTTTCATTCCATTCCTCCGCCGATCGTGGTGTGACATTTCGCTGATAGCAAATCATGTATATGAGAAGGCAGGATAAAATAGAAGAAAGAGACTCGAATTATATCCGAGTCTCTCACTGAAATTACTTATACTTTCTCTTACGAGCAGCTTCAGACTTCTTCTTACGTCTTACGCTGGGCTTCTCGTAATGCTCTCTCTTACGAATCTCTTGCTGAATACCGGCCTTAGCACAGTTTCTCTTGAATCTGCGAAGCGCGCTGTCCAATGATTCATTCTCTTTTACGATAACATTTGACATTAATCTCACCTACCTCCCCTATAGTTGCACCTTCTGCAACCGGATTGGACTTTTTATAGCACTAGATAGATTGTAGCACAATTTTCTAGGTTGTCAATAACTTTTTCATCGTTATTGACGAATTTGTTCCGTTATCGGCTGTTCTTACAATACGCCTTCGCATTATGCAAGCTGATTAGCCATAACCTCATATGCCTTAGCAATGGCAGCATCCACACCTGCGGGGTTCTTACCGCCTGCCTGTGCCATGTTCGGACGACCACCGCCGCCACCACCGACAAGTGCGGCAACTTCCTTAATCAGATTACCGGCATGTGCACCCTTCTGCATAGCGCCATCCGTTGCCATAGCAATCAAATTCACCTTACCGTCGATTACAGATGCCATGAGAATAGCACACTCGCCAAGCTTCTCCTTCATCTGGTCACCGAGATTACGAAGACCGTTCATATCTACGTCCTTAACAGAAGTTGCAAGAACGGAAATACCGCCAAATTCCTTCACCTGGCTCATTACATCGGTAAGTGAGCTGTTTGCAAGCTTTGCCTTCAGCTTCTCATTCTCAGCGGACAAAGCACGAAGCTCCTCCTGCATGGAAGCAATCTTAGCAGCCAACTTATCAGGCTCGGCCTTTGCAGCCTTTGCCGAATCCATAAGCTGCTCTTCGATACCGCGATAATAAGCAAATACACCATCCGCCGTAATCGCCTCGATACGACGTACACCGGCTGCAATACCGGATTCGCTCAATATTCTAAATGTTACGATGTCGCTCGTATTGGAAACGTGCGTACCACCACAGAATTCCTTGCTGAAATCCTCGCCCATGCATACAACTCGAACAGTCTCACCATACTTCTCGCCGAAAAGAGCCATAGCACCGGTCTTCTTAGCCTCATCCATGGTCATAACCTTCGTCTCTACGCACAGAGCATTGGAAATCGCCTCATTTACGATACTTTCAACCTTAGCAAGCTCTTCCTTCGTCATCGCAGCGAAATGCGAAAAATCGAAGCGCAGACGATCTGCAGATACACTTGAACCGTGCTGTTCAACGTGATTGCCGAGTACCATACGAAGTGCACGCTGAAGAATGTGAGTTGCACTGTGGTTCTTGCAGGTGAGCTTACGGTTCTGCTCATCTACCGAAAGAGTCACACAATCACCAAGCTGAAGTGCACCTTGTGTAACGACGCCGACATGTCCGATACGTCCACCCTTGAGATTGATTGTATCCTCTACACGGAAGGTAGCACCATTCATCGAAATGATACCCTTATCACCCTGCTGACCACCCATCGTTGCATAGAACGGAGATACATCCGTAATTACGGTACCGCTCTGTCCCTCAACGAGCTGCTCAACCAGTTCGGTTTCGGTCGTCAAAACCGTGATATTGGACTGTGCCTCTAAGGAATCATAGCCTACAAACTTAGAAGTGATTGCCGGATCGATTTCATCATAAACCGTTGCATCGGCACCCATATAGTTCGTCTGCTTTCTAGCATTTCTTGCGGTTTCACGCTGCTTCTGCATACATGCGGCAAAGCCCTCGGTATCAATTGCAAATCCCTGATCTGCCATGATTTCCTCGGTCAAATCCATCGGGAAACCGTACGTATCATAAAGACGGAAGCAATCCTCACCGGAAAGCATCGTCTTGCCCTGCTCCTTAAGAGCAGCCTGCATATCAGAAAGAATCAACAAGCCCTGATCAATCGTCTTATTGAACTTCTCCTCTTCCATCGTGAGCACCTTAAGAATGTGCTCTCTCTTCTCCTGAAGCTCCGGATAACCGTCCTTCGACTCACGAATAACCGTCTCGGAAAGCTTCGCAAGGAACAAACCGTCGATTCCGAGCAATCTGCCATGTCTTGCAGCACGACGAAGCAGACGTCGCATTACGTAGCCTCTGCCTTCGTTAGACGGCAAAATACCATCCGAAGCCATGAATGTTACGGAACGAATGTGGTCCGTAATCAAACGAATGGAAATGTCCTTCTTCTCATCCGTCTGATACTCTGCGCCTGCCATCTGGCAAACATGGTCGCGAATTGCCTTCATCGTATCGATATCGAATACACTGGTTACATCCTGAATAACTACTGCAAGACGCTCCAATCCCATACCGGTATCAATGTTCTTATTCTCAAGCTCAACGTAATTGCCCTTACCATCTCCGTCAAACTGCGTAAATACGTTGTTCCAAACCTCCATAAAGCGGTCGCAATCACAACCAACCTTACAATCGGGCTTACCACAGCCATACTTAAGTCCACGGTCATAGTAAATCTCGGAGCAAGGACCACAAGGACCTGCACCATGCTCCCAGAAGTTATCGCTCTTGCCGTTCTCATCACGACCAAAGCGCGTAATCTTCTCAGCGGGAACTCCGATTACGTCAGTCCAAATCTTGAAAGCCTCCTCATCCTCGGCAAAAATAGAAGGATACAATCTCTCCTCTTCCATACCGATTACCTGGGTAAGGAACTCCCAGCTCCACTCAAGTGCTTCCTTCTTGAAGTAATCTCCGAACGAGAAGTTTCCGAGCATCTCAAAGAACGTCAAATGTCTCGCCGTCTTACCTACATTCTCAATATCACCGGTACGAATACACTTCTGACAAGTCGTCACGCGCTTCCTCGGCGGAATCTCCTGTCCGGTAAAGTAAGGCTTCAACGGAGCCATGCCCGCGTTGATCAGCAACAAGCTCTTATCGTTCTTCGGAACAAGTGAAAAGCTGTTCATCATAAGATGATCCTTGCTCTCAAAGAAGTCAAGGTACATCTTTCTAAGTTCATTTACACCGTAAGCTTTCATACGATAGCCTCCAAAATCATAAAAGTAGTCTGATTACCACTCAATTGCCATGATACTGGGATCCTGCATTGCGCCATACCATGCAGGCTTCTTCTCAATACCATTGCCCTTTACGGTAAACAGAAGCGGGTTTCCTTGAATCCAGGATACCTGGTCATAAAGTCCCCAAACAGTCAAGCTGTTGAAGTCGATAACGCCCTCTTCCTGAGCCTTCTCCATCTTCTCGAAAATGAGCTTATACTTCATAGCCTGTGCCATATCTGCATTCTCACCCTCAGACGCCTGCTTCATATCAAGCTCGGTAATCTGAACCTTAAGACCGGCCTCCGCAAAGGTACGAGCGGTATAGTATACATCATTTGCAATGTTATTCGTTGTGCTGAGGTGACACTGCATACCGATACCATCAATGAGTCCCTGCTCAAGCAACGGCTCTACAAGCTTAAGAATAGCAGTTCTCTTGGAAGAACAATTGTAGTCATTGTAGTAAAGCTCTGTATCGCCAGCGTTGTATCTGGTCGCATAGTAAAATGCATAATACACATAATCCTTACCGATTGTCTCGAACCAAAGATTATTGCCGGTACGAAGACCGTCATCACGACCGTCTGCAGGCTCCAATGCCTCATTTACAACATCCCACGCATAAACCACACCCGGATAAGTTTCATGATAATAGGTCATAACCTGCTGAATGTAGCTTTCCATACGCTTAATCATCGTGTCGCGACTAGCCAAAGGACTTCCTTCCTTGTAGTCAGTCGTAAAGAACCAAGAAGGGGTCTGGCTGTACCATACCAATGTATGACCACGAACGCCGATACCGTTCTTCTGAGCCCACTCCATACCGCGAGTCGTGCTGCTAAACTTAACAGCGGGCTTCGTGTTCGTTTCGGGATAACCACTACGACAAGCAGCGGCATCCAACAAATGATCCGGCTTCATCTCGTTCTCAAATGTCAAGCTGTTAAACTGGCTTGCGGTAAACTCAAGTGCACCCGGATTATTGATCAAATAATTCGACAAAGCTACACCGACCTTAAAGTTATCTTTATATCTTTCTCTAAGTGTCATATTATCAAGCTCATTCACCTCTTCTGTAGGTGTAGGGCTGGGAGCCTCGGTAGGTTCTACCGTAGGTGTCGGAGAGGCGGCCGGCGGATCAACCGCGCGCTCGCAAGCAACAAATGCCATACAAAGCATCAACAACACAACCGCAATACATAACTTCTTCATACGTGCCTCCATGAACAAAATACATCTCAAAATCACATGGCATACAGTATTCCATGTAAACAAAAAGACCGGACTCCTTAGAATCCGGTCTCAAACAGCTCGTAGGGGAATCGAACCCCTGTTTTCGCCGTGAGAGGGCGACGTCTTAACCGCTTGACCAACAGGCCATATTAAATTCTATTACATTATAACACAATGTTTTGTAAAAAGCAAGAGAAAATTTGTTATTTGGAGCTGTTGAGCAGACTTGAACTGCCGACCTCTTCCTTACCAAGGAAGTGCTCTACCATCTGAGCTACAACAGCACTACCTAAACAACAAAAATTATTTTAGCATAATTTGTGCCTTTTGTCAATATAAAAAAGTAACTTTTTCTACATTTTTTAAATAAGCGGGATAATAGCGACCAACCACTATAATCCCGCTTAAAACTAAACCTTTTACTAATTATAAATCATTATTTACTATTTACATACGTTTTAATAAGTCCGTAAATCATTTTTGATGCTTCAGCCCTTGTAGCAAAATTATTCGGGTTAAAGTTTCCGTTTTCATCGCCTGAAATAATTCCAAACGCTTTAATTTTCGCTACAGAATCCTTTGCATAATCAGAAACAGCTTCAAAATCATTAAATGATGCGTTATCTATTTTACCGTGAATTTTATTATTTTCTAAAATAGAGCTAATGATTTTTGCCATATCCTGACGTTTAATTTTCTGACCTACACCAAACTCTGTTTCGCTTATTCCGTTTACTATTGCGTTATTATATGCAGAAAGTACATAATCGTAATACCAACTGCCCTCTTTCACATCTGTAAACTTATTATCAGTTTCAACTGTTTCTAAATCAAACACCTTAACAACAAGTTTTACAAACTCTTCTCTTGTAATGCTATCATTTGGCATAAATAAGTCGTCCGTTTTTCCGTTTATAATGTCTTTTGCATACAGCGACGAGATAAAGTCTAAAGGCCATCCAGAAACGTCACTAAACGGCATTTCTGCAGTTTTTTCAACTACATAGTTGCCTGATTCAACAACCGCAACAATCTTGTCGTTTTCATTATAGCAAAGTTTTACTGGTACTAGACCATTATCCGTAACTTTCTTTAATACATCTCCCGCACTTGCATCAAACAATACTCTTCCATCTTCTCCTGCAATTTTAACAGAATAGATAGTTCCTTCTGTATTAAGTCCCTCTAATTTATCAAGCTTTGTAACTTCAACATTTACACTCGGAGAAATGTTTGTTGCAGGTGGATTTGCTCCTCCCGTGCCTCCTCCTGCTCCACTTCCTGAGCCTCCCTCATTTCCTGATGGACTTTCAACCTTTTTAATAAGACCTACTTTTATAAAAAGAGGGTTAAGTGCCGTTCTTTCGTTTTCAGTTGTAGCGGAATTTAAAAGTGTAGCAAAACCAGAAAAGCTCTTATTTAAATCAGGAGCTTTTCCTGTACCCGACCACACATTATTTAAAGAATTTTGAAACGACTGTGAAACTTTGTTAACTTTATAACTTCCTTTTTCAAATTT
>JAZRJF010000042.1:0-6290 GCA_045645665.1 Lachnospiraceae bacterium
CGTCATTAAAGATTTCCATAGATGTGATCCTCCTAAAAATGTTTCATTGTGTTGTTATCTCTATTCCTCGAATGTATTCGAGATAAATACCATCGTCAGCATACAGAATACGTACGCTTGAATAGCACCTGAGAACAGGTCAAAGTAAGCATGCAGTGCACCGGGCCAGAACCATAGCACAAACTGTGGCAACAGGTTGTAAATCAAGGCCATAATGATGGTGCCGCAAAGGACATTACCGAATAGACGGAGCGACATAGAGATCGGTGTCGCCAGCTCTCCGATAATGTTAATCGGTGCAAGCGGGAGCGGCTTGAACAAGCCGGTCAAATGCTGCATCTTCTGATGACGGAAGCCCGTAATATGGATTAGGAAGAATGTAATCAACGCCAATCCGAGGGTAACTCCGTAATCCGCCGTCGGGGGTCTGAGTCCAAACAGACCGGATACATTGGATATGAACACGAACACGAGCAACGTACCGATATAGTTGGCAAAGCCGCCTCCGTGCTTCTCTCCCATGTTTGACTTCGTCATGCTGTCAACCGCTTCTACGCCCATCTCCACGATGTTCAAAAAGGAGCCCGGCTTTTCGTACGGGTTCGCCTTTCGTATCGCTCGATTCGCGAGTAGAGCAATTATCGTTATTGTCATAACGATGATAATCAACGCGACGTGCGTCGAAGTCAACCAAATCGTCTGCCCAAACAATTCGAAATGGGCAAATCCGTTGATGCCGATCTCCTGACCGATGTCATTGCTTCTGGAGATCAGCGTCTGTGAAGCGGCCATTCCCTGACCGGATCCACAGCGAAGAAGCATCTCGCTTCCTATGTTCACCGTATCACCTTCCTTCCCGTCGTATTCGTGTACGGATACGACGCACTACCGGTTGTAGATATGCCGATAGTTTTATATTAAACACGGAAAGAATCGTGCCTAAGCCCATGTACTTTCCGCCAATCAATATCGTTCCCACGATTGCCACAAGCATGAGTGCATATCGAAGCATCACTCGCTTCTTCATATACGAGGTCGCCTCGTGACTCTCCATCAGAAGCGCATCCGCAATGCTGTCGTACAGATTCCGCAGCACAATCATTGCTACGCCCAAGCCGACAACCAAGCCGATCGCATATCGAAGCTTCTCCGGAACGAGCAACATTCCCAATAGGTAAATGCATGAGAGCACTACGCAACACCATTGCATATCGCAAAGAATCGCCTCGGCATCTCGCTGTTCCTCCATCGCGCGTTCGCTGCCCGCCTCGATGTAATCAAGCACCTCATCCGGATCCTCAAGCAGTTCCTCTGCTTGCTCTTTCAAGAGCTGCTCGTCCTGCTCCTCGGGAGAAATGTATTCCTCGGGGTCGTCTCGGAACATCTCTGCAAGCACTTGTCGCATCCCCTGCTTATTGTTCCTTCTACTCATGGTCGACTCCCTTGTCCTCGCCTTCGCGAGCTTTCTTCCACTGCTCAAATGCAGCCTCGGCTTCCAGTCGCTTCGTATCAACTGCTTGTACCGTCGCCTTCTCTGTCTCCGGCTCCGTGTCGGTATACCCTTTGACTAGGCGCCACACACCTTGATATCCTGCTACAATCCCTGCAAACAAGAACACCAGCATAATCCACGGCGTTGTTCCCAAGAACCGATCCAAGAAGTATCCGATAACACCTCCGACCGCAATCGGCGCCAACATGCTGTAGCTGATTTGCGATATCAGCATCACACCCTTGACTGTGTCTCGACCTTGCTTTCGGCGGTCACTTTTTCTCTGCATTTTAGCACGTTCCCTTCTTTGTGGACAAAATCAGAGCCAAATCTACACCAAATACTATCATACCACAAAAACAATGTTTTTGTCTATACGTAATTCGGCCGAAACGAAAAGTTTTTGAGTTTATTTTTCCCGCTTTCCATGGTATAATACTTCGTAACAAAACAAATGCTGTTACGCCCGATAAGGCCGCTGAATCACGGAGGTTTCTCATGGATTTCTCTCGCATTTTCCGCAAGCGCTATTACCCACAGGAATGTGTCTTATTGAAGGACGATCTCATTCTCTACGAGAGCTCGGAAGTCCTTGTGACTTCATGGCGCTGTCTTCGTCCCAGAAAGGATCGTGCCGGCGGAGTTTCTGCGTATTTTTTGGCCGACGGGCTTAAAATCAGCAAATTCATCGACCACTCCGGGCAGCTCATTCATTGGTACTGCGATATCATTTGCTGCGTTCCGCATCCCGAGGGTGGTACGATCTTTGAGGATCTTTTAGTCGACGTTGTTGTCGAGAAGGACGGCTCTGTCTACGTGCTCGATCTCGACGAGGCTGCACAGATGCTGTCACTCGGCGTCATCACGTCTGCCCAGCTTTCCGACTGTCTGGCTAAGACCGACCGTCTTCTTCGCATCATTTACTCCGGCAAGTTCCACCGAATTACCGAGTGGATCGAAAAAACAGAGGCCGGATGTTCTCCGGCCCCTGGGGTTACTCTTACTCAGCTTCTATCTGATTGATTCGTGCAATGTGACGTTCCTCTCCGGAAAATGCGGTGTCGAGCCACGTGTCAACGATCATAATCGCCAATCCCGCTCCGACTACTCTTCCGCCCATTGCAAGAACGTTCGTATCGTTGTGAAGTCTCGTTGCTTCCGCACTGAATACATCGTGGCAAAGTGCACAACGAATTCCCTTCTGCTTGTTCGCCGTAATCGAGATTCCGATTCCGGTTCCGCAAATCAAGATTCCCTTCTCGCACTCACCCGACTGAATTGCCTTCGTTACGCGCTTTGCGTAGATCGGATAGTCCGTTGCCTTCGGCGAATCCGTTCCGAAATCCTTGTACTCGATTCCTCTCTTCGTCAGATGCTCCTTAATCTCCTTCATCAACTCATAACCGCCGTGGTCACATCCCAATGCTATCATATGCTACCTCTTTCCGCGCATTACGCGCTATGTATTTGTATGTATTATTCTTCGTTACGCCTCTCGGCCGCTCGCGCCCGGCGTTACTCCTCGGCCCCGATATACTCGTGCTCGAAAAGCAGCTCTAAGCCTTCAAATGCATCATTTTTCTGCTCCACCTCTAACTGTGTGATGGCCTTGCGCATCATACGGCTCATGTCACGGAAGCAAAGCTCATACGCCTCAAGCTCCCCTCCATAAGGATTATACACGTCTTTGCTCTCTCCTGCAAGTGCTTGTAGCGTACAATTCGGCACCTGCGGAAATCTTCTTCGAAACCGCTCGCAATCCGATTCGCTCATCGCGATGACGAGCGTGTGATCCGTCATCTCCTTGTCGCGAAGCTCGGTGCTGACCTCTCGCAAAAGCGGCAGTCCATGGCGCTCCAGTATCGCGGCCATCTTGCTGTTGCACGGTGCCGGAAACAGCACTACCAGCCCCCTCGACGCCACGTGTATCGGCTCGCCTTGGTACAGGTCGGCGAACAGGCTCTCCGCCATAGGGCTCAAGCTTGTATTATCATTACACAGAAAAATGATCTTATCGAATCGCATATTACTCCTCTTACCTTCCGCAACTTCGTCGCCAAGCGAAATACGCCTTCGCTGTGCGAAGCATTTTCCGACGTTTGCGCCTTTACTCGGCCTTTTCTACGTGATATCCCGCAGCCTTAATCAGTCGGTTCATAATCGCCAGTCCGATGCCTTCCTCGGAAAAGCACTCGCCGAAGATGAAATCCGCGCCCATATGGTCAAATGCTCGCAGCGTATCGAACAGCGCCGCTGCAATGTGTGCCTCCTCATGTCGTCCGCCGACGCTTCGAACCTCGAAGCCGGGATACGAATCCTTCGTCTCATCCGACGCAAGAATCGCCACCTTATAACCGTCCTCGCGACAGCGCGTCGCCTCCTCAAGAACGCGTCGCACAACTGCCTCCTGGCTTCCCTCGTAAATCAGCAGCTGGCCCTTAGGCGCATAGTGACGGTATTTCATGCCGGGGGCCTTCGCTACGACGGTATCGTCCTTCTGACGTCTCAACACCGCAGGGTCATATTCCACCGTAGGAAGTACCTCTCTCAGTTCCTCAATCGTAATGTATCCGGGGCGTAACACAAGCGGCACCTCTCCGGTCAAGTCGACAATCGTGGACTCGATTCCGATCTCCACCGCACCGCCGTCGAGAATCAACGGAATGCGTCCGTTCAAATCCTCCATTACGTGCTCCGCTCTCGTTGTGCTCGGCCTTCCCGATGCATTTGCACTCGGCGCCGCAATGTAGATTCCGCTCACCTTCAAAAGCATGGCCGCAATCGGGTCGCTCGGCATACGAATCGCTATCGTAGCAAGCCCTCCCGTAGTCGCCGCAGGCACACACGCGCTCTTCTTAAGAATCATCGTCATCGGGCCCGGCCAAAAACGCTCTGCCAGTGCATACGCCTCGTCCGGCACGTCCTCCGCCAACTCCTCGAGCGCACTCAAATCGCAGATGTGCACAATCAGCGGATTGTCCGACGGCCGTCCCTTTGCGGCATAAATCTTCGCAGACGCTCCGGCATCCAGTGCATCGCCTCCGAGACCGTATACCGTCTCCGTCGGAAATGCCACAAGCTCACCGGCCCGCAGAAGCTCCGCAGCCTCAGCCACATCCTGTTCGCTCAGCGACTCGCGCGAGCAAGTCACCATCTTTGTAATCATCGTCTTTCCTCCATCCTATGACGTCGCGCGTTTTCGCGTACGAAGCCACAACTTGTCCTCCTCGGACACCCGAAAGGACTCTATCATCTTTTGAATCGCTCGGTTGTGAATGACCGGAGCGAGTCTTTCTTCCTCAATCAACACTCGTGTTTCCGCGGGAAACTTCGCATACGCCGTTGCGACTGCCCAAGCAATCCCCATATCCGCATAATACCCCTCATGCGGCATATTCGTCAAGGCGGAAAGCACTTTCTCTATGTAGTCCGGTTGCAAATAGTGGCTCATCATCAGCACCGCTGCCACTCTCTGCTCGTATTCCTTCGACGACACCAGCCCGGGCGCAATCAAGGCATCCCACACTTCTTCAGGATAGCGCCTTGCCAGTTTGAACGTCTGACAGAACGTATCGCTCACCGACCAATTCGTTATGTACGGCACAAATGCTTTGGCAAAATGTAAAATCTCCTGCAAGTCGCCCTTTGCATATCCGATGACCATAGCTGCCAGCGTAATCTCTTCGAAGAAATATTCCTTCCTCCCCAAAATCTCGAGTCGGTCTGTCTCTGCTTCTCTCATGCTACGAAGCATGCTTCCGAAATCCCCTGCTGCCATCAGCTTCGCCTGCTTCCGAAGCTTCGGAAGTCGTACCCCGAGCATCGGCTCCACACCGGGAATCAAGCCCGAAGTAAAATCGCGATACTTCTCTTCCGCCTCGTTACGCAACCATATCAGACACTCCCTATATTCCATCGCTTCCTCCGCTCATAAGTCGGTCACAAGCCTCTTCTTCAGGCCAGCCGCAAAAAACAAAAAAAACAGTCACATAACCTACCGTCATGTGACTGTCTATAATCGCTGATACAATTACTCGTCTATCAGTCCCAATCACGATCCGGCATGTAGTAGTACTCCTTATGAGTTCCTACGTACTTGTACGCCGGACGAATGATCTTTCCGTTATTAATGATCTCTTCCAAACGGTGCGCTGCCCATCCGCTCATACGAGAAATTGCGAAGATAGGCGTATACAATTCTTCCGGAATACCAAGCATATCGTACACGAAACCGCTGTAAAAGTCAACATTTGCACAAAGAGGCTTGAACAGATGACGATGCTCTGCGATAACCTCCTTCGACAGACGCTCAACCGTCATATAAAGCTCCAGCTCCTCGGTACGTCCCTTCTCGTGTGCAAGCTTAATCGCGAACTCCTTCAAGATGACCTCACGAGGATCGGAGAGCGTATAGATGGCATGACCCATTCCGTAAATCAAACCGGTGCGGTCAAATGCTTCCTTCTTTACTACCTTCGTCAAGTACTCGCGAATCTTCGCTTCGTCCTTCCAATCTCCGACGTACTCCATGAGTTCGCGGAACATCTGGCGTGCCTTCATGTTAGCACCACCGTGACGGAAGCCCTTGAGCGATGCGATAGCCGCCGCTGTTGCCGAATATGTATCCGTACCGGAGGACGTTACTACGTGGGTGGTAAAGGTAGAATTGTTACCGCCGCCGTGCTCGGAATGCACTACGAGACAGGCATCCAAAACTCTTGCCTCCAGCTCGGTAAACTGTCCGTCCGGGCGAAGCATTGCCAAGATGTTCTCTGCCGTGGAGTAATCCGGACGCGGG
>JAZRJF010000043.1:0-32951 GCA_045645665.1 Lachnospiraceae bacterium
TCGAGCCGTCGACGCTGGAGGAGATTATGATATTCTACGTGAGCCGGGCAAATGCGCAGCATTTGGCGGAGCAGAGCGAGGAGTAGGAGGGGCGGAAGAATGTTAGGACTACTCAGAAAGGATTTGTACTGTATGCGAAAGCACAGCCGCGAGCTGATATTTGTCTCGTTGGGCATTATCATCCTGGCAGTCGCGTTCGCATATAGCATGGAATACGGAAACCTCGCAAAGGCCATTGCGGAATCAAAGCCGACGGATGGTGTGAGCGCGGAGATGAACGAAGAGCTGATCCTTGGGATGTTTCGCTATGGAGTGTGGATGATGCTACTCGTTCCGGTGGCGCTTGTGACAAATGTGGCGGATTGCTTCCGAGAGGACAGCAAGGCCGATTTTGCCAAACTCGGTTACTGTCTTCCGGTGAACGAGCTACAGCTGGTGGGCAGTCGATATCTGACGACGTGTATCTATATTGCAGTTGCCGTATGTGCGTCGTTACTTGCAGCATGTCTGGTGGCGTGGCGAACGGAAACCTACACCTTTTCCGGACTGGCGTCTGTCGTGCTATGCTTCGCGGCATTGATGATCGTCGGAGTGAGCACGTGGATCGTAACCTTGTACTTATTCGGCACAAGACACTTCGAGATGCTACAAATAGCCGAGCTCATAATCGGCGGTGGCATAGGAGGCTACCTTGTACTGAACAAGACGGGAGTATTCGAAAAGCTCGAGGAGCCGGAGGCGACATATCGCCTTATCGCTTTGCTGGACTCCATAAAGAGTTTTTTGGAGAGTAAGGGACTTTTGCTTTTTGCGGTGTCTCTCGGAGTGCTTGCCCTTAGTTATGTGGTTGCCGTACTCATAGCGAAGAGAAGAAGGGAGGTTCGCTGATGAAGGGACTTCTTTATAAAGATTTTGCGGAGCTTCGCGGCGGATGGATCTTAAGTGCGACGATAGCAGCATTTTTGTTTCTGGTCGTCTTGTGTATGGCAACGGGTGGCTCCGGTGACGCAGAGGTAATGCTACCTTGGCTGATAGGTATGTTTGTGGTGGTGTTTGCAATTTTGACGGTATTTGTGCTGGATGGACGGCTTGTGAGAAATGATGAGGGGAAGAAGCAACGAGAATATATCCTCAGTCTGCCTCTTTCAAGGCAACAATACGTATTGTCCAAATACCTGTTTTTACTCCTTGCTGTGCTGGCTGCAATGCTCTTATGTGGTGCACTGGTGCTCATAGCGGGCATGTGCGTCGACGGCGATACGGGGAGTGGGCTATTAAAGGACTTGGGAAGAGCGATTGTACCGCTGTTTTCCGGAGGCATAATCCTCTGTTCCATTGAGATGCCGATCTTTATGTTGTATGGAGTGAAGAAGGGAAATGCCATAAAGACCTCGATTTTCATTTTGTTGACTTACGTGTTCGTAATCTATTTGCTCGTAGGAAATCTGGATATGCTGGAGCGGTTTCAAGAAGCTCTGTTTAGCTGGTACGACGGGCACAAGAACATTTTCAAGGTGCTGTTGACCGTGCTGCCCTATGTGGCGAGCGCGATGTATGTCGGATCGTTTTTGCTGACAAGCAAGCTGTTCGGACGTAAGGAAAGAGAAGAATAGAGAAGAACAGAAAAAGCGGAGTGAGGGTTCACTCCGCTTTTGTTCGCCACGTTAAATGTGCACTATCTCAAGACGGGCCATTTTTGCCAGTCGCTACATTGAGAAGTTGCTTGTCTCTCTTGGTTCCTCCAGCCGCTGCTTTGATTGCCGCATCTTCCTCTGTCCGTGCTGCCGGCGACGGTAACTCTTTGTCCAAAGCGGTCACACTCTCTTTGTCCCAGCCAGTAGGAGCAGGTAGAACATTGTTTCCACGAACCCGGATATGATTGAGCCATAATGTTGTCCTCCCAATGATAATGTTTTCGATGTGTTTCATCTGATTTCATTATATCGAACGTTGTGACGGGGTTCAAGTTGGGCTCGTGACAGTAGACCGGCGCCTGTCTGTCGGGGGTGTAAATTCTTTAAAACTTGCAAAGGCAGCTGACATTTTTAAAATCATTTTATAAAGTATAAATCTCTTTGTTTTACAGACACTAATAGTACAATTTGCAAAGCAAGGAGATTATTATATATTATGAAGGCAACAGGTATCGTGAGAAGAATTGATGATTTGGGCCGTGTGGTAGTGCCCAAGGAGCTGCGCCGTTCGTTGCGGATTCACGAGGGCGACCCGATTGAGATTTTTACGAATCGGGATGGTGAGATTATATTAAAGAAGTATTCGCAGATCGGTGAGATCTCGGAATTTGCGGGCTGCTATGCGGACGCGATTGCGCAGACGCTCGGAGTGGCAGCAGTGATTACCGATCGCGAGCAGGTGATTGCCGCCAGCGGGTTGCCGAAGAAGGAGTGGCTTGGCAAGGGCATTTCCGAGGAGCTGCATGCGCTGATGCAGGACAGGGGTGTTGTGCTCGCGGCGAAGTCGGAGGAGGGCTTCTTGCCGATTACGGATGACGACAATGAGGTGGCGGTTGAGGCGATTGCGACCATCATTTGCGAGGGAGATGCCATCGGCGCGGTAGTGCTTGTGAGCCGCGATGACGCCGCGGAATTCGGCGAATTGGAGCGGAAGACAGTATCGACGGCTGCAAACTTTCTCGGAAAGCGACTTGAGTGATGTCATTTGTACTAAATTTTGCGAAAATGAACAATTGTGCTTGACTTTATTAGGAATCAAGTATATAACTAATAGTGTGAGATAAATATGCGTGCTTGCGCATCGAAATCAAGCATTAGCGAATGAATTACCTACACTATTTTAGGAGGAATTATTATGAACAAGACTGAATTAGTATCCGCAATTGCAGGAAAGACCGGAGTTAAGAAGGAAGACGCTAAGAAGATGGTTGACGCATTTGTTGACGTTATTACCGAGCAGTTGGTTGCCGGCGATAAGGTTGCTCTTGTTGGTTTCGGTACCTTCGAGGTTTCCGAGAGAGGCGAGAGAGTTGGCCGCAATCCTCTTACGAAGGAGAACATCACGATTCCTGCTTCCAAGCAGCCTAAGTTCAAGGTTGGTAAGGCATTGAAGGATGCTGTGAACGCTTAATCATTTTTGCGTTAGTACAAGCTGGTCGGTTTTCCGGCCAGCTTTTTTGTTCTGTCGAACATTTTTAGGAGGACATATGAGACTAGACAAATACCTTAAGGTGTCGCGCCTTATCAAGAGAAGAACGATTGCAAATGAGGCATGCGACGCCGGTCGTGTGACAGTCAACGGAAAGGTTGCCAAGGCCTCCGCGGAGGTGAAGGTCGGAGACGTGATCGAGATTACGTTCGGCAACAAGTCCGTGAAGGCACAGATTACGGCCATTGCAGACACAACGAAGAAGGACGAGGCGAAGGAGCTGTTTCAATACCTGTAGGTACGGCGTTGCCTGAGTCCGGTGCATTGCTACGAAGGTATGCTTGCGCACCGGCACATCCCCCGGGTAAAGATGCAACGCCGCGGCACATAATTCCCGACAGTGCGCATACACTTTGGTAAAGATGCGTTGACCGCCGCGCAAATGCGGCATGGGTCTGTTGGGAGGCGCGATGGCAGAGCAGCTGCAAAGTCACAGTCTGACACTTACGGAGAGAAAGTTGGCGGAATTCACGGGTGTGGAGGACGTCAGAGCATTTGACGAGCACGAAATCGTGCTCATTACGGAGCTCGGAACGCTTTTGGTGCGCGGGCAGAATCTACAGGTGAAGAGTCTTGTGCTGGAGAAGGGCATTGCGATTGTCGAGGGCGACATCGACGGACTGCTGTATTCGGCCAAGGTGAGCAGAAATGCGGCCAAGGGCTCGACTATCCGTCGGTTGTTCGGTTGATGGGGGTGTGCTATGGCGACACCCTTGCTGCGAGCGGAGCTTTTGCTCTTCGCCGGGACGGTGGCGACCGGGGCCGGGCTCGCGATTGCTTATTATATGCTGTGCGCATTTCGCTCGATCCTGCCGTGCGGACCGAGATGGGTGGTGGCGACGGACATTCTCTTTTTCGTTGCGGCCGCATTTGTCACCTATACGACGATTTATCGACTCGGTAACGGTGTCGTGCGATATTATGCGTCAGCGGGGCTGGTGCTTGGTGCGATGATGGTTCGTGCCGTCGTAAAATGCGCGCAAAACCGATTGCAAAAACGCCGATTTCAGCGTACAATAAACAAAGCAGAGGACATTCACTAAGTGAGGGGAACGTATGAGTAGAGGACGGTTGACACCGGTAATTAAGAAGAACAAGCGTATGCTGACGCTGTTGCTGCTTGTATTGATCGTGGCATTTGCCGCGGTTACGCTCATTTATCTGAAAAAGGGCGAGGAACAGGAGCTGGCGGAGAAGCTGGCGGAGAAGAAGCGCTTGGAGCTTCTGCTGGAAGAGGAGAAGGAACGCGCGGAATCGATAGAGGATTATCGTGTGTACGTGCAGACGAAGAGCTATATGGAAGAGGTGGCCCGCAAGGTGCTCGGGCTTGTGTATAAGGACGAAATCATCTTTCGACCGGAGGGAAATGCGGAATAAGCAACCTCGTGTCGATGTATTTTTCTGATACTGCATACAATATGACAAACTTTACCATCTGCATTTGCTATACTAACCGCATCAAGGTTAGAAAATGTGCGGGGGCGAGTCATGGAGCAGAGCAGAGAACAGGTACAGGCCGTAGAAAGTCATCGAGACTGGGGCTATGGAATTGCAGGCTATCGTATGAAGCGATTGGCCGAGGTTATGGAGACGATTGCCGGCGGCTACCGTGCCGGCTGCAATGGCAGCGTGGAGGTAGGCTCTCCCGGCTTTTTTGTTCGCGAGAGCAAGAGGATGCTTTCGCTGCAATATCAGGAGCTGGCGGACATGCTGTTAGAGCTTTCGCAAGGCTTTGCCGATGGACTGGGGCAGTCTAAGGAGCAGCGGGAGCGAGTGAAGGAAGGACTGGCGAAGGAGGGTATCCGACTGCGCCAGATTATCTTTGTACCGGTGCAGGACAACCATCGGGAGATTCATTTGATTGCGCGTGTGCAACGCGGTGGCAATCGGTTGGCGGACGAGCTCGGGCATTTGCTTTCGGAGCTGTTGTTCGAGGAATATGTGCCGGCACAGAATTGCCGGAGAATCGTCGGACCCGAGTACGGCTATTTTGTATTTCACCAAAAGGAACGATACCGGCTGATTACCGGAGTGGTTCGGGCGGCCAAACGAACGGGGGAGCCGTCGGGCGACAATTATTTGATCGTGAAGCCGTGCTTCGGCGAAAGTGCGATTGCGATATCGGACGGAATGGGGACCGGCGAGGAGGCTTGCCGCGGCAGTGCATTTGTCATAGACCTGCTGGAGCTTCTGCTACAGGCGGGCTTTCGAAAGCAGACGATGATTTCGCTACTCAATTCGGTGCTGCTGTTTTCCCAGGAGGAGCGCGCGTACGCAACGCTTGACCTGTGCCTGATGAATCTGTTCGACGGAACGGCGACGTTCGTAAAGTCGGGAGCGGCGACCGCATATATCAAAAGAGACGATTTTGTTGAGGTTATAGAGGATTCCGGTCTTCCGATCGGAATGCTGCCGGAGGTGCGGCCGATTGTGAGCGAGCGGCGCATTTACCACGGAGAGAGTGTCATTTTGATGAGCGACGGCGTGATGGACTGCTTCCGCGAAGATGGGGAGGAGCAGCTTCGCGTGGCGATTCGCTCGATGAATAAAGGAACCCCGCAGGATATGGCCGGAGCGCTTTTGCTGATGGCGCTGCGAAACAATCGTTACGAACCACGTGACGATATGACGGTGCTCGTGGCGCGTATGGAGCGTGAGAAGGAAGAGGTAGGGCTTCAGCCCGAAAAATGAAACGACCGAGCAAACTCGGAACGACTGAGCAAACACGGAACGACCGAGCAAACACGGAACGACCGCGCAAGCATGGAACGACCGTGTCAACACGGTCGGGGACGAAAGATACGGAGATAGTATGAGAAGACTGGTGCGAGCTTATGTAGAGAAGGAACAGCTGTTGGCACACGGAGACCATGTGCTCGTCGGAGTATCCGGCGGTGCGGACTCCATGTGCCTGCTTTTCTTGCTCCGAGAGCTGGCAAAGGAATATCGATTGACGTTGAGTGTGCTGCACGTTCATCACGGAATTCGCGGAGAGGCGGCAGACGGTGACGCGGCATTTGTTACGCGCTATTGCGAAGAGCATGCACTGCCCGTTCACGTTCGCTACGTGGATGTGCCCGCGGTGGCAAAGCGGGAACGGCTCAGCGTTGAGGAGGCCGGTCGCAAGCTGCGATACGCGCTTTTGGAGGAGACGGCGGCTGAGGTTGGGGCAACGGCGGTGTGCGTCGCGCATCATAGAGACGATCTGGCGGAGACGGTGCTGTTTCGCATGCTACGCGGAACGGGCTTGCGCGGGCTCGTAGGGATGGAGCCGGTCAGCAGACCATTTGCCGACGAAAGCTTGCGACTCGTTCGTCCCCTTCTATGTGTCGGACGAGAGGATATCGAGCGTTTTCTCGGCGAAGAGGGCGTTTCCTTTTGCACAGATGAGTCAAATGCGGACAATCACTACGACCGCAATTACTTGCGCAACGTAGTATTTCCCGGGTTGACGCAGGTAAATGCGAAGGCAAAGGAGCACCTTGCGAGGATTTCCGAGCATTTGCGCCCGGTGGCAGAGCTGCTCGTGGAGTTGACGGCGGAGGCGCTTCCACGCTGCATTACGGAGGAGGGGCTGCTCTGTGAGCCGACGTTGGCACTTCCTACGGCGGTAAGGCGAGAGGTGCTGCTGCAATATCTAAAGCGGTCCGCGGGAACGGCAAGGGATTTGACCGAACAGCATATTGAGTCGTTGGAGAGCCTTTTGACGGCCGAGGTGTCTAAGGAATTGAGCTTGCCGTATGGGCTTACGCTTGTCCGAGGCTATAAGAGCATTTTCCCAAATGCCGAGACGGAGTCGAGACCGCCGGATGTGGCAGAGAGAGAATTGCGCGATTTTCCGACGAAACTGCGGCTTTTTGACGGCAGTGTGTTGGAATGCGCGTTATTGAAACATAAAAAAACCGATAGAATACCGAAAAATAAGTGTACGAAATGGTTTGACTATGATAAAATAATGGGTAGTATATCGGTTCGTCATCGAAGAGGCGGAGATTATCTTGTGATTTCCGCGAGCGGACAGCGAAAAAGCTTGCAGGATGTGCTCGTGAACGAGAAGATTCCGAAGGCAAAGCGAGAGGCGATGGAGTACGTTGCCTGTGGCTCGGAGATTTTGTGGATTCCGGGCTGTCGGGGTAGCGAGGCCTACCATGTGAGTGATGATACCGAGACGGTGTTGCAGCTGCATTTGACGAATGGGTCGGACGGCTGAGAGAATATAAAAGGCTACATAAGATATTAGGAGGTACGCG
This sequence comes from Lachnospiraceae bacterium, assembly GCA_045645665.1. Lineage (GTDB taxonomy): Bacteria > Bacillota > Clostridia > Lachnospirales > Lachnospiraceae > ISDg. Next base: position 7,434 of record JAZRJF010000043.1, read on the forward strand.
AGATGGAGAAGCTGAGCGTTATGATTTCCGAAGAGTCCTTGATGGAGAGAGTGAACGAGCTGGCAAAGCAGATCACAGAGGATTATGCCGGGAAGGAATTGAAGCTGGTGTGCATTCTTAAGGGAAGCATTTTCTTTACGACGGAGCTGGCAAAGAGAATCGATTTGCCGATTCGATTGGATTTCATGTCTGTATCGAGCTATGGTAACGAGACAACAAGCAGCGGTCGTGTGAAGATTGTGAAGGATTTGGATGAGAGTATCCGAGGAGAGCACGTAATTGTGATTGAGGATATTATCGATTCGGGAAGAACCCTTTCGTTCCTGATGGAGATGCTTGAAAGTCGTCAGCCGGCGTCGTTGGCGCTTTGTACGCTTCTCGACAAGCCTTCGAGACGAGTGGTGGAGGTTCCCGTGGATTATACGGGCTTTGAGATTCCGGATGAATTCGTTGTCGGCTTCGGACTCGATTATGCGCAGAAGTACCGCGCGTTGCCGTATGTGGGAATGTTGGAGATAGAATAAATAATGCGGCGTCGGCCGTGTGACTTAGGAGGTTATATTGAAGAGATCATACCGTGGCTTAGTATTCTATTTTGTTATACTGGCCATCTTTATCGGTGCCATGTTCTACGCGGATGCGAAGAACCGCAACAAGAGCTTTAACCATGCGGACTTTGTGACTGCACTGGAAGAGGGGAGAATTGATTCCGTAGAGATTGTTCAGAACGAAGAGGTTCCTACGGGTGAGGTATACGTTACCTTCCGTGGAGGCGAGGACTCGGCACATTTTTATACACCGGACATCAATGTGATTGTAGAAGAGGCAGAGGAGGCCGGTGTTCGATGCGTTGTACAGGATATCGACAAGCCGAGCTGGTTTTGGAGATACGCATTTCCGTATTTGATTGCATTCATTGCATTTTTGATTTTGTTTAGCGCATTCAGCCGTTCGATGGGCGGTGGCAATTCGCAGATGATGAACTTCGGCAAGAGCCGTGCGCAGATGAGCATGCCGGACGAACAGCAAATAACGTTTAAGGATGTCGCAGGTCTGCACGAGGAAAAGGAGCAGCTGCAAGAGGTTGTGGAATTCCTAAGCAATCCGAAGACGTTCCTGCGAGTGGGCGCGCGTATTCCGAAGGGAATTCTTATGGAGGGACCTCCGGGTACCGGTAAGACGTTGCTTGCCAAGGCCGTAGCCGGCGAGGCGGGTGTACCGTTCTTCTCGATTTCCGGTTCGGATTTCGTGGAGATGTTCGTCGGTGTCGGTGCATCGCGTGTACGTGATTTGTTCGCCACGGCGAAGAAAAATGCTCCGTGTATCGTCTTCATCGACGAGATCGATGCGGTAGCGCGTAGACGTGGAACCGGTATGGGCGGTGGACATGATGAGCGTGAGCAGACGCTCAACCAGATGCTTGTAGAGATGGACGGCTTCGGTGTCAACGAGGGCATTATCGTGCTCGCGGCAACGAACCGTGTGGATATCTTGGATCCGGCAATTATGCGACCGGGTAGATTTGACCGTAAGGTGCTGATCGGCAGACCGGACGTAAGAGGCCGTCTTGAGATTTTGCGTGTGCATGCAAAGAACAAGCCGCTCTCCGAAGACGTGAATCTGGAGCAGATTGCGCAGTCGACGGCAGGCTTTACCGGAGCTGACCTTGAGAACCTCCTCAACGAGGCGGCAATCAGTGCGGCAAAGGACGAAAGAGCATACCTCAACGATGAGGATATTAAGAGCGCTTTGATTCGAGTGGGAATCGGTACGGAGAAGAAGAGCCGTATCATTTCGGATAAGGAGCGTCGCATCACGGCATATCACGAAGCGGGTCACGCGATTTTGTATCACGTGCTGCCCGACGTAGGACCGGTATATACCGTCTCGATTATTCCGACGGGAAGCGGTGCCGCAGGATATACGATGCCACTTCCGGAAAAGGATGAGATGTTCAATACGAGGGGCAAGATGACGCAGGACATCATCGTATGCCTCGGTGGCCGTGTGGCGGAGGAGCTTGTATTCGATGATATCACGACCGGCGCAAGCCAGGACATCAAGGTGGCAACGCAGACCGCACGTGCGATGGTGACGAAGTACGGCTTCTCGGATGTGCTCGGTACGGTCAATTACGACAACGACGAGGACGAGGTGTTCATCGGACGCGACCTTGCGCATACTCGCAGCTACAGCAACAGCGTAGCAGACGCGATTGATGCAGAGGTGCGTAAGCTGATTGACGAGTGCTATGCAAAGGCAAAGTCGCTCATCACCGAGAATCGCGAGGTGCTCGATGCCTGTGCGGAGCTGTTGCTTGAAAGAGAGCGCATCACGAAGGAAGAATTCGAGGCGCTGTTCGGTGTGGAGGAAAAGCTGCCGCCTGTAACGGAGATTGAACTGTAACGACGATTAAGACGTCAGCAGACCGGATTAATATGAATCTGTACAAAGAACGCAAGCATGGACCTATGAGAAAATGCTTGCGTTTTTTCGCTATTTGCGCTATAGTAAAATTGTTCGTAGATGGTAACTGTGATTTACAGGCAGCGACATCGGCGTATACGGTGATCGCCCTTTGGGGGAGAGTGACCGTTACGGACGCAACAGAGGAGCGGGTCTGACAGACCCGACAACGCATTACAGAAAGGAAGAGAAAAAGAATGAAGAAGAGATTGTTGGCTTTATTACTGGTTCTCGCTATGGTACTTACTTGCCTTACCGCTTGTAGTGACGACAAGGACGACAAGGATGACAAGAAGCACAAAGAAGACTACGAGGACGCAGGCGAATTGTTAGAGGATGCTTCCGAGATGAAGCCCGGTAAGATTACGTTGTCCTTGGACGGACTCTACTCTGAAGATGGTGAAGAGCAGAACGTGAAGTTTGAGTACGCGATTTCTATGAACGGCAAGGACGCAGAGCTCGGTCTTTCGGCAGAGGTAGATGCTCAGGGTCAGAAGATTACGTTTGATTTCCCGGAGCTTTTGATTGTAAAGGATGAGATGCTTTACGTGAATCTCGGAGTAGCGACAGACGTTGCTGACCTTGCAGGCGTTAGCTTGGATGATTACTTGGATGGCGTAGAGCTGGATTGGTTTGCAATTCCGCTTCCGGATGACCTTCCCGAGAATACTTACCCCGAAGATATGATGGACAGCGTGCTTTCGCTTATGAAGGCTCTTGTTGAGGCAGGCGAGTCCTCCGAGGACGATGGAAAGCATACCACGAGCTTCAGCGATGCAGATAGCATTAAGGCAGCTCTCGGTGTAATCGCAGATTTCCTTGAGGGTGACGCACAGGGTCTGTACGACAACTTCCTTGCACAGGCGAAGGATATGAAGATTGACCTCAATGCATACGCAGAGAAGCTGATCGACCACTACAAGAAGGACATCGAGGCGATTCTCGAGGAGATGGATGTTCCCGGTGCGGATACGATGCTCGATGAGGCACTTGACATGATTAAGGACCAGGATCTCAACGTAGTTTACGATGAGATTGATATGGAAGATGCATTTGACGATATGGATGTGGATTTCTCCGAGCTTGCAGATGAGCTTCGTGGTGTAATCGATAGCGTTTCCGGCGAAGATCTTCCGGAGGATTTCGTACTCGAGATGACGAACGCGTTCGACGGTGACAAGCTGGAGATCGAAGGCAAGCTTGCCGGCGACCAGGATGGAGTTAAGATTGACGCAACGCTTCTTGTAACGATGGAGGACAAGAAGGTGAGCATCTCCGCTCCTTCTTCTCAGTGCTACCTGAGAGACTTCGCAGGATTGATTGTTCTTTTGATGGAGGAGCAGGGCGTAGAGATGACTCCGGATATCGGCTACGGTGATGACTTCTATTATGAGGATGACTTCTACTACGAAGACGATTTCTACTATGAGGATGACTTCTACTACGATGAGCCCGCTTACGAGTGGTAATCTCGATCGTGAATAGAATCCGATAATTCTAAGGGCACTTTTGCTGTGGCAAGAGTGCCCTTTTCTTGTGCGTATTTCGTTTCGTAGGTCGGCTATGCCGACACATTGGGCAAAATGCCGTGAAAAACGGGCAAAGTACAAGAAATACGTCACTTTTGGCGCGTTTTCAAGCGCAATGACGTGAAAAATGGGACATGCAGGAAAAACGACTAGCAAAATGCACAAAAACTCACCTTGCTTTTTGTAAAGTTTGTGCACACTAAATCGGGATACGGTGGTATTATAATACTCGTAAACCCCCAATACATTATATAGTTTTTGCTACACCCCATAAGTAACAAAAATACCTTCTCCGAGAAACGGCGACATGCGAATGTCGCCGTTTTTCATTGTCGAAAAAGCACGCCGGGGAGTTGCGAGATTTCGAGCCGCACAGACGATGTTGCAGTTGCATAATTTCGATCTGCGCGGACATTGTTGCGATTGTTGGATTTCGTGCTTCGCAGGCAATTTCGTAGTTGCTTCTAAGTGGCGAAAATGGTATATTAGGGAGAGGCGTAAAGGCGCCATGAGCGAACATATAAGAGGATGAATATGCTAGAAGAAAGACGATTTCACCGAGAGGCGATATTCAGCGACGGTACGGAGCAGTTTCGTAGTCCCTGTGAGCCTGAGGTATACGATAATGTAACGCTTCGCATTCGTGTAGGACGCGGAGAAGCAGACAAGGTAGAGGTGCTGTTGTACGAGCAATTTGCCGGACAGGCGGGCGTAGCCCAAGGTGTGGGCGGTACGCAGTCGGGGACGGCAGGAGAGCCGGTGGCAGTGACGATGACGCTTTATCAAACCGACGAGTGGTTTGACTGGTATGAGTGCGGAATAGAGCTGACGGCCAATCCGATGGAGTACGAGTTCCGAATTACCTGTGATGAGGAAACTTGGCTGTACGACCGAAAGGGTGTGCTTGTGATGCAGCGCGAGCATTACCGTTTTCGAATTACCCCGGGCTTTCACACGCCGGATTGGGCAAAGGGAGCGGTCATGTATCAGATCTTCGTGGACCGCTTCTACAACGGCGATCCGACGAACGATGTTCAGGACGACGAATATTACTATATTGATCGAAATGTGCGAAGAATCCGCGACTGGGGTAAGTATCCCGAGCCGATGGACGTTCAGGCATTTTACGGCGGAGACTTAAAGGGTGTTCTTAAGAAGCTGGACTACCTGGAGGAGCTCGGTGTGGAGGTCATCTACCTCAATCCGATCTTCGTGTCGCCGTCCAACCACAAATACGATATTCAGGACTACGATTACGTAGACCCGCATTTTGGCGTGATTGTGAAGGACAATCCGAAGGGCTTGCCGCTCGTGCATCCGGTCAATGCACATTCGCAGCAGTTTATTACACGAGTGACGAGCAAGGAGAATCTCGAGGCGAGCAACGAGCTGTTCATACAGCTGGTAGAGGAGATTCATAAGCGCGGTATGAAGGTGATTTTGGACGGCGTGTTCAATCACTGTGGCTCGTTCAACAAGTGGCTCGATCGCGAATGCATTTACGAGCATGCGGCGGGCTTTGAAAAGGGTGCATTTGTGGACAAGGACAGCCCGTACCATACATTCTTTGATTTCCGCAAGGACAGCTGGCCGTATAACGAATTTTACGACGGCTGGTGGGGTCATGCTACGCTGCCGAAGCTGAATTACGAATCGTCGGAGAAGCTGAAAAACTTCATCATGAGAATTGCGCGCAAATGGCTCGCACCTCCGTTCAACGCCGACGGTTGGCGATTGGACGTAGCGGCCGATCTCGGTCACAGCGAGGAGTACAACCATGCGTTTTGGAAGGAGTTCCGGGCAAATGTAAAGGCGACCAATCCGGATGCGCTCATTTTGGCGGAGCACTACGGTGATGCCGGTGCATGGCTGAAGGGCGACGAGTGGGATTCGGTTATGAATTACGATGCCTTTATGGAGCCGGTGACGTGGTTTTTCACGGGAATGCAGAAGCATAGTGATGCATTTTCGGAGGAGATGCTGTGCAACGAGAAGGCGTTTTCCGATGCGATGGAGCACTATATGACGAGGTTCCAGACGGCCTCCCTGCAGGTGGCGATGAACGAGCTGTCGAACCACGATCATTCGAGATTTTTGACGAGAACAAACCGCAGACCGGGAAGAACGGCTACGGCCGGACCCGAGGCGGCGGATATCGGTGTGAGCAAGACGGTTATGCGTGAGGCCGTGATGCTGCAGATGACCTGGCCCGGTGCGCCGACGGTGTACTACGGCGACGAGGCGGGACTCGGCGGTTGGACGGATCCGGACAATCGAAGAGCCTTTCCGTGGGGACGCGAAGACCTCGAGCTGACCGCATTTCACCGAGAGATGATTCATATGCGCCGTGCGTATCCGGTGCTGCGTACCGGTTCGGTGCTGATGCTTTTGGCAGAGCACGGAGTAATCAGCTACGCGAGAATGGATGCAAATGACGTGATTATCGTAGCATTTAACAACAATGCCGAGGAACGAAGCCTTACAATTCCGGTATGGCGCGCGGGAGTGGCGACAGGAGACAGCTTGGTGCGTCTTATGACGACAGACCGAGGCGGTTTCCGCATGGATGCGCAGATGTGCCATGCCACGGCGGGCGAGCTGAAGCTTTTGCTGCCGGCGGAGAGCGGGGTTGTGCTTAAGAGAATTCGGCTGTAAGGCGAGTAATGTCGCTTGCAGCGCCATGGCGTGTCGGTGCCGCGACAGGCGTGATAGAGGGGATGCAATGACGAAGAAGCAACGTGTGGCGGAGCTTTTGGCCCGCTTGGATGAGTATTATACAACCGAATACCGATGCTATTTGAATCATGAAAATGCATGGCAGCTTCTGATTGCAACAATGCTGAGCGCGCAGTGCACGGACGCGAGAGTGAATATCGTGACGGAGGAGCTGTTTCGGAAGTACGACAGTCTGCAGGCCTTTGCAGAGGCCGATTTGGACGAGCTGGAGCAGGACATTCGTCCGACCGGCTTTTATCACATGAAGGCGAAGAACATCATCGCTTGCGCAAGACAGCTGCTTGAACTGCACGGCGGCGAGGTTCCAAATGACATCGACGCACTTACGTCGTTGCCGGGCGTCGGTCGAAAGACGGCAAATGTTATTCGAGGCAACATTTATCATGAGCCGAGCGTTGTCGTGGACACGCATGTAAAGCGTATCGCAAGGAAGCTCGGACTCACGAAGGAGGAAGATCCGGAGAAGATCGAGTACGATCTCATGAGGGTTCTGCCGAAGGACCACTGGATCTTGTTCAACATTCAGATTATTACGCACGGGCGGAGCATTTGTCCGGCGCGGTCGCCACACTGCGAAGAGTGCTTTTTGAGCGATTTGTGCACGGAAGGACGTCGCACGCGGAAGTAGACGTGTGCCTGTCGGTTCTGCGGTCCGTCGCTAGAAAAATGCTTGCTTTATCGCGGGAGATGACATACAATAAGAACAGTAATGTGCGGCGAAAAAGTCGTCGCGTATGTGAATATGGATTCATTGGAGGTTATTATGAACTTTTTTAACAAGAAGACGCAGATGTGGATCGTTCGCATCATCGCACTCGGACTGGCACTTTTTATGATCGTAGCGTTGTTCGCTGCAATGCTGTAAGATGCTAGACGTAAAGAACATATCGAAAAGCTATGGGCGCAAGCAGGTGCTTCGCGACATTTCCTTCTCGGCAAAGCAGGGGGAGTGTATTGCAATTGCGGGCGCCAATGGCTGTGGTAAATCAACGCTTCTGTCGATACTTGCGGGAACTTTGCGCAGTAATGGTGGAAGCTTTCGTGCATTTGGACACGATTTGTTCGCAGAGCCGAAGGAGCGCGAGAGAATCATCGCTTACGTTCCGCAGGAGAATCCTTTGATCGGCGAGCTGACGGCGAAGGACAATCTGCGACTTTGGTATTGCAACAGTCGCTTCGACATGAAGCAGGAGTTGGATCACGGTGTGCTTGCGATGCTTGGAATTCCGGACTTTTTGAACGTAAAGGTTGCGAACATGTCCGGAGGTATGAGGAAGCGTCTGAGCATCGGCTGTGCGGTGGCAAATGATCCGCCGGTCATGATTCTCGACGAGCCCGGTGCGGCACTCGATTTGGCATGCAAGGAATCGATTCGTTGTTACCTTGAGGAATACAAGAAGCGCAACGGCATTGTGATTATTACGACCCACGACGAAGAGGAGCTTCAGCTGTGCGACCACCTGCTCGTAATGAAGGATGGCGTGCTGCGAGAGGTAGACCGCAGTCTTCGCGGTCGAGCTTTGTTGGCAGAGATTCTGGTGACGGGAGGATTGGACAATGGAATCCGATCAGAGAATGAGTCGTCCACCATTTGATGAGCATGGCTACGCCATGTGGGACACTCAAGACACGTACATAGAGAGACGAAAAAAGACCCCGCGGTGGTGGCTGATACCTGCGGGGCTTCTTGTTATTGCCCTAATTGTCGGTGTGGTGTGGATTTTGAAGCCGAAGAAGACGACGGAGGAGCTGTGTCACGAAGCGCTTGCGGACGCACTGCGCGATATGCTCGGTTACGAGGAGCCGCTGGCAAATGAGCTGCGGATTGCCGACCTCGTGGAGCTTGTACAGAGCAAGCAGTTTACCGGAGAGACGAGCATTGCATTGGAGGATGCCAACGTCAATTTGGAAGGCACGACGCTTGAGGATTGGCTTACCGACAAAGGCTTGCCGCTTGATTTAAGCATGCTGTCCGGAATCGGAATCGTAGCGGACACGGCGGTAAATGGTTCGCAGTCACACAGTCGCCTGCGCCTTTCCTATAGCGGCATCCGCATGACGGCTGCGGAGCTGTTCACGGACGCAGAGGCGCTGTATCTCACATCGCCGAAGCTGTTTGATGCGGTGCTTCGCATAGAGCCGGACCGCGTACGTGATGAGTGGGAGACGTCGCCGCTTTGGGGTGCCTTGAGCGAGAATCAGGCGAAGAGCTTTAAAAACCTACTGGCCAAGGGGGAGGACCTGTTTGTAGCGGTAGGCGAGGAGCTGGATGGCGCGAAAGAGATATTCGGCGCCGCATTTGACACGAGCGGTGAGTTTATGGACCGATTGCTTTCGTGCTACACGTACGAGAAGGCAACGGATGAGGAAGGCAATGAGATAACCGAAAAGTTCCCGGTAGGAAAGCGCATGGCTTCCTGCAAGGCGTATATCATTCGAGGAGATGCCGTTGCGCTGAGCGACTTGCTGTGTCGAGCATTTGGCGTGGAGACCGGAACGGTACGTGTGCTCGGACAGACGGATGAACAACCGGAGGCGACGCTGTACCTGACAAAGGCCGGCGAGCTCATTCGCATGGAGGCATCCTGCGTCCTTGCAATCGGCGAGAGAAGCTATCCGTTTTCCATCGAGCTGCAGTGCTCGGGCGAAGACGATCCACAGCACAACGTAGTGCTTCGGGCCGCTGTAGGGCTGGAGACGACGGACATTTTGCTCGAGCTGAAGAAAAATACGAAGGTGAACCGTACGGAGATAGAGAGTCGTATCAATGGTGACCTCGTCATTACGACGAAGGAGACCGGGGAGACGGAAAGCTACGGCATCGTGTTCTTGGCGGAATATGACCGCTTGGCGGACACGATGGACCTGACGGTGAACACCTATTGGGACGACCGAACGGTCGGTGCCTTGGAGACGAGAGGAACATTTTCTTGGGAGGACGGCGCGTGCGAGATCCGCTTCCCGAGCATCCGCTTCCGCGACACGTTTAACGGAAATGAAGGCGTTGTAAGCTGGGATGTGTCTCTTGCACCATATGACGAGGAACCGGAGCTGCCTAAGGAAAATGTACTGGATGTCTTCGAGATGTCGCAGGACGAAGTGGCGGCGTGGAAAGAGGATTTGATAAAGAACCTGAAGTGGTACTTGAGCGTGCTGTCCGACTTTACCGGCTGACGCAATACCGAAGAAAGGAGAGCCTATGAGATTAGCAAATGCATTTCAAAAGATCGAATGTAAGCGCGCAATCAAGACGTTGCCGCAGTATTATCTCGGAGTCATCATTCTGAGTGCGATACTGGGCTTGGTCGTATTCTGTGGCTCTTTGTTTGCGGAGGAGGAAGAGAGCTCGGAGCTCAAAGTCGCACTGGTTCTGAACCAAAACACCTTCCTTTCCAACTTCGGAACGGAGGTTCTGCAATCGGCGTCGAGCGTCGGCTCGCTGTGTAGCTTTGTCATCACCGATGAGGCGTCGGCACTGGATGGTATCAAGGACGGAACGTATTGCGGTGCGATCATTTTTCCGAACCATTTTATCGGATCTGTATTGTACGGAGACGGCGAAGAGGTTGCGACGATGTATCTGCCGCGCTTCGGTGCGAACTTTAACAACGGTCTTTTGGAGGGACTTACGGTAGTGGCCAGCGGAATGCTTGCCGCAACGGAGTCGGGCATGACTGCGGGTGTAGAGGTGTCGAGACATTTCGGAGCGGATGAGCAGGACCGCAGACGCGTGGAGAGCGATATTGAGGCGCTGTTCCGAGAGCACGTATTCGGCAGAGAGGAATGCTTTGTGGAAGACGTGGCGTCGGGAACCGGCGCTGTGAGTGCGATACAGTACTATTTTTGTGCCGCACTTGTGTTGCTTTTGTTGCTCGGCGGAATCAGCTGCGGAGCAATCTTGAAGGGAGATACGAAAGCCTTTGAGGACCAGCTGTACCGACATCGAATCGGTCCGGTGCGATTGATGGGCATTCGTTATGTAGCGGTACTGCTGATGTTTGCGATACTGTACACGTCGGTGTTCGTGATATTGGCAATTTTGTTCGCGTGGAAGCCGGAGCTGTTCTACGAGCTCTTTACGATTATGCGCTTATCTGAGCTGTTGCTTTGGTATGTGAGTGGCATACCGATGCTTTTGTTAGCGGCAGCGCTCGTGTGCCTCATTTACGCATTTGCGGGCAATCAGATCGGCGGAATCCTTCTGTTATTCCTTGCGACCATCGTGATGGGCTACGCTTCGGGCTGTCTGGCCCCGGCGGCGTATTTGCCTAAGGCGGTTCGCGTGGTAGGCGGATATATGCCGACCTCGCATATGCTGGATTCTTTGTTGCTCGGATTGCAGCAAATGCCGAGCATTCGTAACCTCCTGCTGCTTTTGTGCATGACGGCCGGTGCACTGCTTCTGACCGCTGCTTTGCAGGTGCTGAGAAGGAGGGCCGGAAGATGAAACGATTTTTAGTATGGCTCTATCTGATGAGCAAGAGACTTTTGAAGAAGCCTTCCTTCGTGATTATCCTGGCGATGCTTCCGGTAGTGCTGCTGGCATATCGCTTCGTCATCACGGAAGACGACGAGAAGCTGCACGCGGCGTTCTACATAGAGGGCGAAGGAGATGTCCTGACAGAGCGTCTGACAGAGGATTTGTTGGGCTCGGACGGAATCGTCGCATTTTACTTGTGCGAGTCCGAAGAGGAGCTTTATAACGACGTAGTGGCAGGTCGCGCCGAATGCGGCTATGTGTTCGGAGAGAATCTGCTGGAACGCTTTATGGATAAGGATTGGCGCGGCGTGATCCGTACGATTATCAGCGAGAATTCGCACTACTCCGCATTTGTGAACGAGTGGGTGTACGCGATGCTCTATAGCGACATGTCCGAAGAATTGACGGTAGATTATATGCTGAACCGAAGCGGAGTTCGCCTGGAAAAGGACGAGGCGGAGAAGCTTCTTAGGCAAATGCACTCCGAGGCGATGAAGCAAGCAATCGTATTCGATTACAGCTACGTAAGCCTCGATGGTAGCGGCGAGGTCGACGAGACCGAGGAAAAGACGGAGAGCCACCTGACAAAGCCGATCCGCGGTACGGTTGCGCTGTTCGTGCTGCTGGCGGGCTTGGCCGGATTGGTATTCTGGTATCAAGACGACGAGGAGGGTCGCTTCCGTGTCATGGCGTACAACAAGCGCCCGCTCATTTCCTTCGGCTCGCTGTTGCTGCCGACGCTTTTGGCGGGAATCGTCGGCGTGGTGTGCCTTGCGGTGTCCGGAATCTCGGTCGGCATCTTTACGGAACTGTGGCAAATGCTTTGGTATGTGCTACTCGTTGCCGCCTTTTGCAACCTGCTTCGCCATCTGATTCCGTCGGTAAATGTCGTGTGTGCGATGATTCCGATTATGGCGATTGTCACGTACCTGTGCTGTCCGATTATCGTGGACTTGGGAGTGCTGTTCCCGTTCCTCGGTATGATGCGCAGAATCCTAGTGGCGGATTACTACCTGGAAGCCTTTTTGAAGGCCCCGCAGTGGCTGCTTCCGGCAGTGAGCGCGGGAGTGCTTTCGGTGTCGCTTTTGTTCCGCGAAAGATATTAATCAAGCTCCGCGCGGGCTATTCATAAAGCGCGAGAGAGCCATTAGAAAAATGCATAGATTCCTTACGAGGTCGAGCAGTCAAACGGTTGCTCGACCTCGTTGCTTTTTACTTGCAAGTCATCGGGAAAAATGGTAGAATAGAATGGATTATAAGCTGCGAAAGTGTTTGTTGCGGCGGGGAGGACAGGATTGTATGGCAAATGGCAGTGTCAGCAGAGCAGAACGGGAGCGTTTGACAAGCAAAAGCCTGCGGGGGCAGTACCTCGGCACGGCATTTTCCGGGCTGCGCGAAAGCATGGGACTTGCCGAGCGTGTGGCGTTGGCAGCAGAGCGAAGCAGACAGAGACAGCTTGCGTCGGCGTGCATGACCGGCAATGAGCCGGAGCTGCCGCTTTTGGCTGCGGGACGAGCTGTAAAAGCGCTTGCGAGCGCGGGACGTCGCCCGAGCCAAGTGACCTTGAGTCTGACCTGTCCGACAGAGCTGACAGAGGCGCAGCTGAGAGAGCGCATGAGAGTACTTGCGGAGACGGAGTTGACCTTTGCGCAGGTGGAGCTTCGAAGAGAGGCGGTGCCGTACGTGATTGCACATGCTGTCGCTACCGGAGAGCTGTGCGAGGCCGGTGTTTGCTTAGAGAACTCGCTTGAGACAAGGGCCTGCACGGGAGTAGTTGCCGGAGCATTGGACGAGAGCATTGATTCGCAGAACGAGGCATACCATATTGTGATGTGCGGAGCCGCCGGTGAGGAAGGTACGATTCTTTTGTACCACCGACATCGAGAAGAGCTTGAGAGTCGCTATCCGAAGCATTTTCTGAGAGAGATTCCGACGTACGCGAAGGACGCGTGGCGAGCCGATGCGGTAGAGGCCGGTTGGCTTGGCGGAGCGGAATTTCAGCTTGCTTGCGGAGACGGCGGAGCATTTGCCGGACTGTGGGAGCTTGGTGAGCAGCTGAGATGCGGAATGGTCATCGATGTGCCGTCCATACCGATTCGTCAGCAGACGATAGAGGTGTGCGAGCTACTCGATCGCAATCCGTATTTGCTGGCGTCGGGCAATGTGGTGCTGATGGTGACGCGCAGACCGGAGCAGCTGTTGAATACATTGTGGCAGCAGGGCTATGAGGCAGAGGACATCGGATATCTGCAGACCGCAGCCGCCAGAGAGCTGCGAAACGGCGACGAGCTTCGCTTCGTAGAGCCTTATCGCGGCGCAGAGGGAATAGAAGAATAATTACAAAGACAACACATTTGAGTTGATTATATTGGAGGATAGAGCTATGAGTTTGGAAGTGAAGTTGTTACAGACGATCGATCAAAATGCAAGACTGAGCATTCAGGAGCTTGCGATTATGTTAAATGAGTCAGAGGAGGCCATCGCCGCAGAGCTTCAGCGTATGGAGGAGCAGCAGATCATTTGCGGTTATCCGACTTTGATTGACTGGGATAAGACGGACGTGAACCAGGTAACTGCGTTGATTGAGGTAAAGGTTACCCCGCAGCGTGGACAGGGCTTCGACAAGATTGCGGAGCGCATCTATCAGTTCGAGGAGGTTGAGGCACTGTACTTGATGTCCGGTGGCTACGACCTTGCGATTATGGTAAAGGGCAAGAGCCTTAAGAGCATCGCGGAATTCGTATCGAGCCGCTTGGCTCCGATGGAATCCGTGCTTTCGACGGCAACGCATTTTGTTCTGAAGAAGTACAAGGAGCATGGTTTGCCCATGGTGAAGAAGATTGAAGATGAAAGGATGCTGATTACCCCGTGAGAGACCCGTTAAACCCCACTGTAGTAAATATCAAGCCTTCGGGCATTCGTAAGTTTTTTGATATTGTAAGTGAGATGAAGGACGCCATCAGCTTGGGTGTTGGCGAGCCGGATTTTCAGACACCGTGGCACGTTCGCGAGGAAGGAATTTATTCGCTCGAGAGCGGACACACTCATTATACGTCAAATGCAGGTCTGCAGGAGCTGCGCGATGAGATTTGCCGTTTTATCGACAGACATTACGGCGTAAAATACGATTCTAAGTCCGAGGTGCTCGTCACCGTCGGCGGAAGCGAGGCCATCGACTTGGCAATCCGTGCAATGGTTTGTCCGGGTGAGGAGGTTATCATTCCGCAGCCGAGCTACGTTTCCTACGAGCCGTGCGTTGTGCTGACGCAGGGCGTACCGGTTATCATTCCGCTGAAGGCGGAGAACGAATTCCGCTTGACCGCACAGGAGCTGATCGATGCCATTACGGACAAGACGAAGCTTTTGGTGTTGCCGTTCCCGAACAATCCGACCGGCGCTGTGTTGCTGCGCGAGGATTTGGAGCAGCTGGCGAAGGTGTGCATCGAGAAGGACATCTTTGTGGTATCCGACGAGATTTACAGCGAGCTGACTTACGACAACAAGCACGTATCCATCGCAGCGATCGAGGGTATGCGTGAGAGAACGATTTTGATCAATGGATTTTCCAAGGGCCACGCAATGACCGGCTGGCGACTCGGCTATGCCTGCGGCCCGGCGAACATACTGGCACAGATGACGAAGATTCATCAGTACGCCATCATGTGTGCACCGACGACAAGCCAGTTTGCGGCTGTTGCAGCGCTTCGCGACGGAGACGAGGACGTGCAAATGATGCGCGATTCGTACGACAAGCGCCGTCGTTATGTCATCCACGAGCTGCGCTCGATGGGACTGGAGTGCTTTGAGCCGTTTGGAGCATTTTACGCATTTCCGTGCATTAAGAGCCTCGGAATGACGAGCGAGGAGTTCGCGAATCGCTTGCTTCAGGAGGAAAAGGTGGCGATCGTGCCGGGTACGGCATTCGGCGACAGCGGAGAGGGCTTTATGCGAATCTCCTACGCTTATTCGATGGAGAAGCTGAAGCTCGCGCTCGGACGCGTGAGAAACTTTGTGGAGCGTCATAAAGGCGGGGACGCCGAGTAAGGATGCGCTACAGACGCAGAAGCGCCGAATAGCGGATGCGCCACAGACATCAATACAGTACGTAGAGGACACCGCGCAGTAGTGAGTATGCGGTGGGAACGAGGACACAATCTATGATAAATATCGTGTTGCACGAGCCTGAGATTCCGGCGAATACGGGAAACATCGGGCGGACGTGTGCGGCGACGGGTGCGCAGCTGCACTTGATTAAGCCGCTTGGCTTTTCCCTTGAGGAGAAGCATTTGAAACGAGCGGGGATGGACTATTGGTCGTCTCTGGATGTGAAGATTTATGAGAGCTACGAGGACTTCCTACAGAGAAATCCCGGAGCGAAGATATATTACGCCACGACGAAGGCGAAGCGCGTATACACGCAGGCGAGCTATGAGCCGGATTGCTATTTGATGTTCGGCAAGGAGAGCGCCGGAATTCCGGAGGAGATTCTCGTGGGTCATGAGGAGACCTGCGTGCGAATTCCGATGGTCGGCGAGATGCGCTCGCTCAACCTAAGCAACGCAGCGGCGATTATGCTGTACGAGGCCTTGCGGCAAAATGACTTCGAGGGGATGCGCGTGCACGGTGAGCTGCACCGCCTGAGATGGTCGCAGGATTAGTCGGGCGTCCTTTGTGGAAAGAGGAAGGAAATGAACGAAAAGGCACTGAAAACACTAGAGTTTTATAAGATACGCGACATGCTGTGTCACCAGACGGGCTCGTCGCTCGGAAGAGCGCGTGCGGAGGCGATGCTGCCGGTAGCGACGGTGGAGGAAGCACAGAGGCTTCAGCAGGAGACGGCGGACGCTTTTCAGCGACTGATCTCCAAAGGAAAGCTGTCCTTCAACGGAATACCGGACATTCGCGACAGCCTGCTGCGACTTGAGCGCGGCGGCACGCTGACGACGACAGAGCTCTTGCGCGTCAGCTCCGTATTGACGGGCGCGGAAAGAGCGAGAAATTACGGCTATGCAAATGACCGACAGGACGAAGTCACCGAAGACTCTCTCACCGAGAGATTCGAACTGCTGGAGCCGTTAAAGGACGTCAATCTGCGCATACAGCGTTGCATTTTGTCGGAGGAAGAGGTGGCAGACGATGCAAGCCCCGGACTTCGCAGTGTGCGACGCAGCATTAAGAGTACAAATGCTAAGATTCACGAGCGCCTGGGTGCGATTCTTTCGCAGGCATCTGCGCAGGGTATGCTCCAGGAGAATCTGATTACGATGCGAGACGGCAGATACTGCTTGCCGTACAAAAGCGAATACAAGAATCAAGTGGCCGGTATGGTACACGATCAGTCGTCGTCCGGTCGCGCGGCATTTATCGAGCCGATGGAGGTTGTGCGCCTGAACAATGAGCTGCGAGAGCTTGCGATCCGCGAGCAGGAGGAGATCGAAAAGGTGCTGGCTGAGCTGTCGGAGGAGCTGATGCCGCACATCTACAACCTGCGCTACAACCAAGATTGTCTGGCGGAGCTGGATTTCATCTTTGCGCGTGGCGGTTTGGCAAGAGATATGCGCGCGGTGCGCCCGGAATTTACGGACAACCGTTCGATACGAATTAAGCAAGGAAGACATCCGCTGATCGACAGCAAGAAGGTCGTACCGATTGACATTACCTTCGGACAGGATTGCTCGATGGTAGTCATCACCGGTCCAAACACCGGAGGAAAGACCGTATCGCTGAAGACGGTCGGTTTGTTTACGCTGATGGCACAGGCCGGACTTCACGTGCCGGCAAAGCAGGGCACGGAGCTCGGAATCTTCCGAGAGGTGTATGCGGACATCGGAGACGAGCAAAGCATTGAGCAATCGCTCAGTACATTTTCCTCGCATATGACCAATACGGTACACATTCTGCAGGAGGCCGACGAGGAGTCGCTTGTTCTGTTCGACGAGCTCGGCGCGGGTACGGACCCGACGGAGGGCGCGGCGCTGGCGATGGCGATTTTGACGCATTTGCACCGCTACGACATTCGCACGATGGCAACGACGCACTACGCGGAGTTGAAGGTGTTTGCCATGACGACGGAGGGCGTTATCAATGCGTGCTGCGAGTTCGACGTGGAATCGCTGCAGCCGACGTACCGCTTGCTCTGGGGAATTCCCGGAAAGAGCAATGCATTTGCCATATCGAGAAAGCTGGGGCTTTCGGAGGACATTATCCGAGAGGCGGACGATTTTATCGGCATCAAGGACAAGAGCTTCGAGGACATGCTGAGCGAGCTGGAGAGCAAGCGTCAGACGATGGAGAAGGAGCTTGCGCAGGCCAGAGAGCAGCGGCGTGAGGCAAATGCGTACAAAGCCGAGTGGGAGAAGAAGCACCGCTCGATGGAGGAGCGCAGAGAGAAGCTTTTGGCTTCGGCGAAGGAAGAGGCCAGAACGATTGTGCAGGAGGCCAAGGACTACGCGGACGAGTCGATTAAGCGTATGCGCAAGTACGAAAGCCAGGCGGGCAATGTATCCGCGATGGAGGACGAGCGACGCAAGACAAGAGAGAAGCTTGAGAAGCTGGAGCAGAGAAAGGGTCTCGATCAAAAGAAAAAGGGCACGGGCACGCACAAGCCGACGGACTTTAGAATCGGCGATACGGTGCAGGTGCTTAGCATGAACTTAACGGGAACGATTCACACGCTGCCGAACGAAAAGGGTGATTGCTTTGTGACGATGGGCATTATGACGTCCAAGGTGAACATTCGCGATTTGGCGCTTGTAGAGGAGACGCCCGAGAAGGATAAAAAGAAGGCGGCGCAGGTGCATCTCAGCGGCGGCGCTTCGAAGGCGATGACCATTCGACCGGAGCTGAATTTGGTCGGACTTCGTGTCGACGAAGCGATTGCGGAGCTGGACAAGTATCTGGACGATGCGTATTTGGCGCATTTGCCGAAGGTTACAATCATTCACGGACGAGGAACCGGAGCGGTGAGAACGGCAGTTCACAACCATTGTAAGCGGTTAAAGTACGTGAAGAAATACACAATCTCACCGGACTACGGCTCAACAGAGGTAGAATTCTAGGAGAAGCAGTACGAGGGTTAGCGCGAATATATAATATACGGAGGGTAAAAACGTGGCAGAGAGAATGAGAATTTTGATTGTGGATGACGACAGCAACATTGCGGATCTGATTGCACTCTATTTGACGAAGGAGTGCTATGATACGCGCATTGTCGGAGATGGCGAGGAGGCAGTCGAGCAGTTTGTGGCTTATAAGCCGCATTTGGTGCTGCTGGATTTGATGCTTCCGGGCATCGACGGCTATGAGGTGTGCAGACGGATTCGTAAGATGTCGGATATGCCGATTATTATGCTTTCAGCAAAGGGCGAGATCTTTGATAAGGTACTCGGTCTGGAGCTTGGAGCAGACGATTATATCATGAAGCCGTTTGATTCGAAGGAGCTGGTGGCACGCGTAAAGGCGGTGCTTCGTCGCTTCCGTCAGGAGACGCCGCAGGAGGCGCCGGCACAGCCCGTGGAGAAGGGCGATTTTGTTGCCTACGCGGATTTGTCGGTCAACCTTACGAATTATTCGGTTACGTACATGGGCAAGAGATTGGATATGCCGCCGAAGGAGCTGGAGCTTTTGTATTACTTTGCGGCTCATCCGAATCAGGTATTTACGCGTGAACAGCTTTTGGATCGCATCTGGGGCTACGAGTACATCGGCGATACGAGAACCGTAGACGTGCACGTTAAGAGATTGCGTGAAAAGCTTCGCGACCATGCGGAATGGCGTATTGCAACCGTGTGGGGTATCGGTTATAAGTTTGAGCTCAAGAATGAACTGTAGAAAAGAGAGAGTGCATGAAAAGTAGGATTTGGCATAGGTATGCCGTAACGTATGTGACCATTGCGGTAGTAATTGAGTTGCTGATCAACCTAGCAGGATATCAGTGGTGCAAGAGCTCTGTCACGACAGACCACGGAGACCGTCTGTTCGGAGCCGGCACGAGCATTTCCAACGGCTATGCGGATGAGCTGCGTGAGGGCGGCTTGACGCTGTCTGTCTTTATGGCACAGATGAGAGCGGTTAAAAATATGATCGCTGCCGACGTCTGGCTTGTGGACGCCGACGGAACGCTCCTTACGACGACCGGAAAGGACACGTCCTATATCGGAATCAACATTAAGAGCATCGAGCCGGATTTGCTGCACGAAACCTGGGTGGCCGATCTGACCATCGAGGAGTTCGAGATGGCATCGAGTTTATTTGCCGTAAGTCCCGTGCTGTCGGGTGTGCAGATTCGAGGCTACGTCGTACTGTATGAGCCGATGTCGCAGGTGATGAGCGATGTCAAAGAGACGATGCGCTTGGCAAATGTGATTGCGATTGCGTTCCTGCTTGCGATGCTGACCGCATTCGTGGGTTTTGCGATTCATCATACACGTATGACAAAGAAGCTCGGCAAGGTGGCGGCCGCATATGCGGACGGCGATTTCTCGCAGGAACCGAGCAGGGGAGTGGTCGACGAGTACATGGATCTTGGAAACTCACTGCATTTGCTCGGAGAGCAGCATGCAAACCTCGTAGATTACCAGAAGACATTTATCGCGAACATCAGTCACGATTTCCGTTCACCGCTTACGTCCATTAAGGGTTACGCGGAGGCGATGAAGGACGGTACGATTCCGTACGAGATTCAGGGCAAATACCTGAACATCATTTTGTTCGAGACGGATCGATTGTCAAACCTTACGAACGACCTGCTTGACCTGAGTAACTTTGAGAACAAGGGTGTAACGCTGAACTATTCCGATTTCGATATCGCAAAGCTTTTGAGACAGGCGGCGATGACCTTCGAAGGAAAATGCTCGCAGAAGAATCTCAAGATTCGATTGGTATTTCCGGAGAACGAGATTATGGTTCGCGCCGACAAAGGCAAGATTCAGCAGGTTGTGCACAACCTCGTAGACAATGCAATCAAGTTCAGCAACACGGAGGGCGTTATCGTGATTTCGGTTGTGGAACGAAGGGAAAAGGTACTCGTGTCCGTGAAGGACTCCGGTATCGGCATCCCGAAAGAGAGCATCAGCAAGGTGTGGGAGCGATTCTACAAGACAGACCTTTCCCGAGGCAAGGACAAGAGAGGCACCGGACTCGGTCTTTCGATTACAAAGCAGATTATTGCGGCGCACAATGAGAATATCAAGGTAACCAGTACGGAAGGCGTGGGAACGGAATTTGTGTTCAGCCTTTCCAGAAGCCAAGGATAGATGGTTCGGAATACATGACCGGATTGGAGACGACGATGAAAGAAGATAAACAAAAGAAAACGCAGACTGTGCAACAGAAAGAAGAAGCGAACTCCGGCTTTATCAACGAAGAGGTAACGCCGGCAAATCGTGCAATCAAGCGAAAGAAGACGTTTCTCACGGCGCTTGCGGTAGTAGCTTTGGCCATACTGTTCGGCGTGATTGCGCGAGGCTCGTATGAGATTTCGGATTTTTTCTTCTCCGAGATGATCGGAGACGGCGGACGTAACAACGTGAATTTGCGACCGTCCCCTACTTTGCCCGTACTGGTCGGCCCCGATGAGAAGGACCCGCCGCTTGTGTTAGAAGGCAATTCTTTGGAGCAGTACGACAAGCTGATGTCCGGAGTACGCGAGGTGGCGACGGTTTTGGGCTCTTGTCTGACGAAGGTAAGTATTATTCGCGCGGAGGAGGATCCGATCTTCACCGGCGGTAACGCAACGGAGCAGGTCACGAGCGGTGTGATTTTGGCGAACAACAACGTAGAGTACCTGGTAATGGTAAGCTACAGTGAGTATTTCAAGAAGTCCTACGACCGAATCTCCGTAACCTTTGTAAATGGTGTGAGAGCCGACGCAACTTTGCTTGCGAAGAACGAGGACATTGACGTGGCGATTTTGGCGGTGCCGCACAAGGGCATTGATGAGAGTGAGAAGAAGGACATCTCCGTTATTGCCATCGGAGATTCTTCTAAGCTGACGCTCGGCTCGGTCGTTGTGGCACTCGGTATGCCGAATGGACGAAATGATTCCATCGACGTCGGCCTTGTGACGATGCTCGCGGATACGCAATTCATTACGGACACGTCCGTAGACATTCTGGAGACCAATATGGTTCGCTGCGATAATGCGACCGGCATTCTCGTGAACATCAAGGGTGAGCTTGTCGGAATCGTGTCGGAGCATTTTAGCACGGGACGCAACAATTTGAGTGCTTTGACGATTAACAGCGTGACGACGCTGCTTCAGTATATGATTAATAACATTCGTACCATTGAATTCGGTGCGGTGATGTACGATTTGACGGACGAGCTGCAGCAGGCACTGGATGTGCCGTGTGGAATCGCGATTACGACGGTACATACGGGAACTCCGGCATATGAGGCAGGCTTCCGCAAGGGCGATATCATTACGCACGTCGGAGAAGAGAAGCTGTACTATTCAAGTCAGTTCTATACACTGCTGAACCAGTTTGATCCCGGCGACGATATGGAGATTACCTATTACCGTGGTGGCAAGGAATACAAGATCACTATGGAAGCGACGAGAAACGACAAGTAAGAGGGGAGACAGATATGCGATACATAGCAGAGCTGCGCGAGGGCGAATTTGTACAGGAGGTATACCTTTGCAAGCAGACGCAGACATTGAAGGCGAAGACGGGCAAATCCTATATGTCCCTTACGTTGCAGGACAAGAGCGGTACGTTGGACGCGAAGATTTGGGAGCTTGGCGCGGGCGTCGGACATTTTGATGCGATGGATTACGTTAAGGTGGACGGCCAGGTGACGAGCTTTCAGGGAGCGCTTCAGTTGAACATTCGCCGCATTCGCAAGGCAGATGCCGGCGAGTACGAAGAGGCCGATTACATGCCTTGCACGGAAAAGGACGTGAAGGAGATGTACCGTGAGCTCATGGGCTACATCAATTCCCTCACCGAGCCGCACCTGAAGGAGCTGGCAAATTCCTTTTTTGCAAATGCGGAGTTTTCGAAGAGATTTGTGAAGCATTCCGCTGCTAAGAGCGTGCACCACGGCTTTGTCGGCGGACTTTTGGAGCATACGGTCAGTGTGACGAGAATGTGCGACTGGCTTTCGAAGAACTACCCGTTCTTGAATCGAAACCTGCTGCTCACGGCGGCGATGTTCCATGACATCGGTAAGCTGGAGGAGATTTCGCAATTTCCCGAGAACGATTATACGGACAATGGCAACCTGCTCGGACACATTTACCTCGGAGCCGAGCTGGTCGGTACGAGAGCGCAGACGATTGCGGGCTTCCCGAAGAAGCTTTTGAGTGAGCTGCAGCATTGCATCTTGGCGCATCACGGCGAGCTGGAATTCGGTTCTCCGAAGAAGCCGGCACTGGTTGAGGCGCTGGCGCTGAGCATGGCGGACAATTTGGACGCTAAGATGGAGACGATGTACGAGATGTTCCGCGGTGCAGACGGCGAGGCATGGCTCGGATATCAGAGATTGCTTGAGAGCAATGTGCGTCCGACGGGTAAGTGGTAGGTAGCGCAGCGCGGAGCGCGCAACGCGGGTGGTAGCCGCCGGAGGCGGCGGTGGTAGCGGGCAAAGCCCGCAGTGATAGCAGCGCAGAGCGCTGCGGTGTTAGTGCCCGGTGGGCACAGTGTTAGCGGCAAAGCCGCGGTGATAGTCGCGAATAGGTGGCAGTGATGGTGCTGATAGTTGCGTGACAAGGAGATGGACTCTTGGTTAAAAATGATCTGGTTACGTTGACAATTGAGGATATGAGCGATACCGGTGAGGGCATCGGCCATGTGGAGGGCGTGACTCTCTTCGTGAAGCATACCGTGCCGGGCGATGTAGTTCGGGCGAAGGTGCTGAAGATGAAGAAGACCTACGGCTTTGCGAAGGTCGAAGAGCTGATTACGCCGGGGCCGGGACGAGTGGCTCCGCGATGCTCCGTCGCTGCTCCTTGCGGTGGTTGTCAGCTGCAGTTCCTTTCCTACGAGGAGCAGCTGAAGCTGAAGCAAAAGCGCGTGCAGGACTGCATCACACGAATCGGTGGCTTTTCCGATGTGAAGGTGGAGCCGGTGCTCGGAATGGAGGACCCTTGGAGCTATCGAAACAAGGGTCAATTTCCCGTTGGCAGAGGCAAGGACGGCAAGCCGGTGCTCGGCTTCTATGCCGGCCACACTCATTCCATTGTGGCAACCGAGCATTGTGACGTTATGTGGCCCGGGCACGAGAGCATCTTGGCAGCAGTGCGCGAATATCTCATCGAAAGCGGCGCGCAGCCCTACGACGAGGAGTCGCACACTGGGTTGGTACGCCATGTACTGATGCGCTACGGCAAGGCCACGGGTCAGATTCTCGTCTGTCTCGTGATCAACGGCAACAAGCTTCCGAAGTCGGAGCTGCTTGTGTCGAAGCTTACGGCGATTCCCGGTATGACGGGCATTTGCCTCAATGTAAATACCGACCGCACGAACGTAATCCTCGGCAAGAAGGTCATTACGCTGTACGGCACACCATACATTACGGACTACATCGGCGACGTGTCCTTCCGCATCTCGCCGCTGTCCTTCTACCAGGTTAACTCGACGCAGACGAAGGTGCTGTACGACACGGCGCTTGCATTTGCCGGGCTGACGGGCGACGAGGTCGTGTGGGACCTCTACTGCGGAATCGGCACGATCTCGCTATTCCTCGCGAAAAATGCGAAGCACGTCTACGGCGTCGAGATTGTCCCCGAGGCCATCCGCGACGCGAAGGAAAATGCGGAGCGCAACGGCATCGCAAATGCTACATTTTACGTGGGCGCAGCCGAGGAGGTGCTCCCGAAGCACCCTTACCCCGCAGACGTCATCGTAGTGGACCCGCCGCGCAAGGGCTGCGACGGCGTGCTGCTCGATACGATGCTTCAGATGGCACCGGAGCGCATCGTCTACGTATCCTGCGACCCGGCCACGCTCGCGCGTGACCTGAAGGTGCTGTGCGGAGGCGTTGAGAGTGGCGAGGCTACGGCGAAGCCGGATGGCGCTGTAAATATCGGCGAAACTCAGAAAGGAGAGGCTTCGATACCGGGAGCTCGTTACCGAATCGAGAAGGTGCAGCCGGTGGACATGTTCGGTGGAAGCGTGCATGTGGAGACGGTAGTACGGTTGGTACGAAAATAGAACAAAAGAATTTGTAGGGGGATATCATGGCTAAATTAGAACAAACCTTGAATGGCGATTTTACGCAGTGGATTAGTAAGATTGAAGATGGAATACTGAACGGTAGCATATCTGCTTCCTTGGAGGATTCCAGTGATTTTTGCAGCGGCGAAGCTCGTTGCAGTGTCCGTGTATTTGAGCGATATAGTTATGCCGGCAGCAACCGTGTCAGCTTAAGTGTTACGCTCTTTCAAAATGGAGAGGGACCGATTAAACTTTCTGCGATTACCTCGGGCGGAAGTCAAGCGATGTTCTTTAAGATCAACACTTTGGGCGAAAATGCATTTCTCGATAAACTGAGAGCATTGTTATGATGTAGCCACTGGTACGAAAGAGGCGAGACATGTCAGAAGAATTGCGATACGAAACATCTTGTGGCGCCGTTGTGTTTTGTCAGACGGACAGCGGCATAAAGTATTTGCTTGTGCGTGAGCGAAGTGGCTTTTGGGTATTCCCGAAAGGACATATGGAAGACGGGGAATCCGAGCGCGAAACCGCATTGCGAGAGATCAAAGAAGAAACGGGACTTGACGTTACGTTCATCGATGGTTTTCGAGCAACTGATGAACACAGCCTCGCACGGGAAGGTCGCCCGAACACCATAAAGCAGACGATATACTTTCTGGCCAAATACGAAGCTCAAAAGCCAATCCCGCAGGAATCGGAGATATCCGAAATTGCGTTGATGGATTTTGAGGAGGCTATGGCTGCTTTTCAGTTGGAAGGCTTCAAGCGTGTGCTGGCACAGGCGGAGGAGTTCCTGAAACAAAAATAGGGGTTTGCCGAGTCGACTCGACTCAAAAAACCGGGTGAGTTTTTCTAAGAAATCTTACAGGACTCGCGGTTCCTACGAACTGCGAGTCTTTCTTTATGCCCGGCCACATGCTGAGTCCGCATATCGAAGTCACAAGGCCGGGCCGCATACCCAGTCCATCCACCCCAAAATCCTCACAACTCATAAAAAGAAAACATTGACAAATCACTCGGGACAAGCTATACTATCGCCAGATGACATGGAAATATTAGACAGTCTCGTGTTATCGACTGCTTTCTGCATTTTCACGGTATAAGGCGGCTTTTTGGCGGCTTTATATAGAAACGGCGCCGGTGC
>JAZRJF010000044.1:0-14258 GCA_045645665.1 Lachnospiraceae bacterium
TGTCGCCCGAGAGGCTCGCACCGCGGTACATTTTCCTATACGTACGCCTTCAGTCTCTCGCTCACGTATTTTGCACTGCGGATGTATTCCTCATCCGAATGCAAATGCTCGATAAACACCGGCATGTTCGGATCCAGCTTCTCAATCAATGCCGCATAGTGCTCGAGGTTCATCTCGCCCTCACCGCACGGCAGCTCCTTCACCTGGAACGTAAACTCCTGCTGAAGCAGTACATCCTTAATGTGGCAACTGCGAATCCACGGGCCGAGCAGCTCAAACGACTTGTCCATGAAGCGCTCCTGTGCAAAATAACGCTCGTGGCTGCACATCCAGTTCGCCATGTCCATATGTACGGCAAAATGCGTTCTACCGACATCCTGCATCAGCTTCAAATATTCCTCGGGTCCCGTCGGAACCATCCACGGCATCGGCTCAATCGTATAATCCGTACGAGTAGGTGCCGCCGCGTCGACGATCTTCTGAATGGAATCTACGACACGCTCATAAAACCACGGAGCGAAATTGTCCGCATACGGGCCGTCCCATCTCGCACCTGCCGAGCCGGTTACGTTGACACAGCATCTCGCACCGATTGCGTCCGCCATGCGAAGCTGCTGAATGCAGCGCTCCAGTGCCGCCTCGCGCTGTGCCACGTCCTCCGTCACGGGACTGCACCATGCTCCGACCTCACCGATCACCAAATCATATTGCTTTGCGGCAGCGGCATAGGCCTCAATGACCGCATCGCCCGCCCGATAATCCACCGGAAACGAAACCGCTTTGCAACCAAGCTCATAATTCTTTCTTGCCCACTCCTCCGGAGAAGAATGCTGCAAGGTCGTGTTAATCCCCAAACGCATCTTTGTTACCTCCCAATTACGCGATACTCTGTTTGCACTTCGGCAAACTCAGTTTCAACTAACTATGCTTCGTCATTTGCCTGAAGCAGCTCCTCCTTCTCGTAAGGGAGCAGCTCGGCCAAAAAGCATTTTTCCTTCAATACCGCCTCGATCTCGTCGAGGATTGCCTCATTGTCCGCCGCTATTCGGTGAAAATGATACCCTCCGGTCACGTTCATCAGCGGTGTCGACTTTCCGGAAGCGAGATTATGCATAAATGCCTGCACGTCTCTACGACTCTTGATATTCAGCGGCGCCGTCACCTTACCGTAAATGCGGTGGTTCACCATAACATCCAGCACGCAGCCACCCATATCGACGATTGTAGTGAGCTCATCTTCCGTCTGCTCATTTGTATGAAACAGCTTCAGTAACCGTACTGCCTGCGTAGGCTCATCCAACACATAGCCTCTCGGAGTGGCCACAATGGGATATCCCTCGCTTCTCAGCAACGCAATGTCCTGCACTACAACCTGTCTGCTCACGCCGGTCAATCGACCGATGGCTCCGCCGGAAAGCGGCTCATTTGCCTTACGCAGCTGCGACACAAGCTCTTTTCTACGCTGTGCTCCTGTCATCTCCTTCTCCCTTCCTGTCTATCCTTCGCGACATTTCTCTCGTTTCTGCGCATCGTGCCCGGCACATGCGCTTACGCCGACTTACTCAATCGGACGCAAATGCTTCAAGCTGATGTCGAGAATCGGTGCCGAATGCGTCAACGCACCGCTCGATACATAATCCACACCGAGCGAAGTAATCGTTGCGATGTTCTCCTTTGTGATGTTGCCGGAGCACTCGGTCTTCGCTCTGCCGTCGATGATACGAATTGCCTCTGCCATCTGCTCGGGAGTCATATTGTCAAGCATGATAATGTCCGCACCTGCTTCCACAGCCTCTTTTACCATGTCCAGATTCTCGGTCTCTACTTCAATCTTGCGTACAAACGGAGCGTACTTTTTAGCTGCCTCAATCGCTTCCTTCACGCCACCTGCGGCATCGATGTGATTGTCCTTCAAAAGAACACCGTCCGAAAGATTGTAACGGTGATTGGAGCCGCCACCGACCTTTACCGCGTACTTCTCGAAGATACGCATGCAAGGAGTCGTCTTTCTCGTGTCAAGAAGCGTCGTGTTCGTGCCCTCCAAAAGCTTTGCAACGGAATTCGTATAGGTGGCAATACCACTCATACGCTGCAAGTAATTCAGCGCCGTACGCTCACCGGAAAGCAACACGCGAATGTCACCGATTACGGTAGCCAGATGCTGTCCCTTCGTCACGTGATCACCGTCCGATACATCGAACTCCACCTTCGTCTCGGGATCGAGCAGCGTGAATACACGCTCAAATACACCAAGTCCCGCAATGATACCGTCCTGCTTACAAATCAACTGCACCTCACCCTTTTGATACTCGGGCATCACGGAATTCGTCGTTACGTCCTCGCTGTTGATGTCCTCCTCAAGTGCCAGACGGATAAAACGGTCTGCTGCCAAATTCATCGTAATCGTATTCATATTGTTCTTCCTTTCCGCGGCAATCTTATAAGCCGCTCTCTGCGCAAATACTAAGCTCTCCAGCAAGCTGTTGCTCGCCAATCGGTTCTTTCCGTGCACACCGTTGCAGCTCGTCTCACCGACTGCATACAAATGCTTCATCGTCGTAGCCGAATTGCGGTCTACATGAATTCCGCCCATAAAATAATGCTGCGCCGGTACTACCGGAATCGGCTCCTTCGTAATATCATAGCCTTCCTCAAGGCATTTGTCTCGGATGTTCGGAAAATGCTCGAGAATCGTCTCCGTAGGAATGTTCTCAAAGGAAAGCCATACGTGCTTGCTGCCTTCCTTCTTCATCTGCTCCTCGATCGCATTCGTTACAACGTCACGCGGAAGCAGCTCGTCTACAAAGCGCTCCCCATTTGCATTCAACAAAATCGCACCCTCGCCGCGTGTCGATTCGGAAATCAAAAAGCTTCTTCCCGGCTTCTCGGTGTACAAGCTCGTCGGATGAATCTGCACGTAATCGAGATTCTCCATCTCAACCCCATGCTCCTGTGCAATACGCACGCCGTCTCCGGTCAAGCTCGGGAAATTCGTCGAGCGCTCATACAAGCCGCCGATTCCGCCGGTGGCAAGCACCGTATCCTTAGCGCGAATGTGCAAGACATTCTCGCCCTGCTTCGCCACAATTCCTTCGCATACGCCGTCGCGAACGAGCAAGTCCGTCATCTCGGTGTACTCCATCAGCGTCACATTGGACAGCGCCTCTACCTGACGCTGCAGCACCGTTGTAATTTCCTTTCCGGTGATGTCCTTGTGGAAGCAAATTCTCGGTCTCGAATGCGCTCCCTCACGGGTGTAACGCAAGCTTCCGTCCGCATTTTTCTCAAATCGAACGCCAAGCTCCAGCAGGTGATCGATTACCGCACGACTGGAGCGAAGCATAATGTCCACGCTCTCCTTGCGGTTCTCGTAATGTCCTGCCTTCATAGTATCTTCGAAGAACAGCGGATAGTCCTCATCGCTTAGCAGAACGCAAATGCCGCCCTGTGCCAGCATCGAATCACAGCTGTCCTTATCTTCCTTACAGATGATTAGAATTCGCCGATTTTTCGGCAAATGCAATGCCGTATACAAGCCACCTACGCCCGCTCCGACGATTACTACATCATAGTTCATCTCCTGAATCATCTTACCCTCCTTACTCACGCCTCTTCGGCCATCTCCTGCCGAACTCTCATTGCGCGAATTCCTTACTTCGCAAGCTCCAGCATCTTCGTCAATGTCTCCCCTGCAGCATCAGCGTAATCCGCCGTAACGGATGCCGCATTTTCACCGGTCTGCAGTACGTGCAGCACCTTCTCAAGTGTAATGCGCTTCATATCGCGGCAAATCGGCGCCGTCTTAGGGAACAAAAACGTCTTGTCCGGGCTCTGTCTCTCCAGCTCGTAAAGTACTCCGATTTCGGTACCGATGATCATCACCTGTGCCTCGCTCCGAGCCGCATAATCCAAGATGCCCGAGGTAGAGCCGATGTAATCCGCCATCGCAACGACTTCCTCGTTGCACTCGGGATGTACCAGTACCTCTGCCTCCGGATACTTCTCCTTCAGCTGTCTCATCTCCTCTACGGAAATGCTTTCGTGAATCGGGCAATACCCCTTCACGGTCATCACATTCTTCTCCGGCACCTTCAATGCTACATAACGGCCGAGGTTCTTGTCCGGAATGAACAAAATGTTC
Organism: Lachnospiraceae bacterium; assembly: GCA_045645665.1. Taxonomy (GTDB): domain Bacteria; phylum Bacillota; class Clostridia; order Lachnospirales; family Lachnospiraceae; genus ISDg. The sequence continues at coordinate 4,142 of JAZRJF010000044.1, forward strand.
TGATTCGGAAGGTTTCTCACGATGTTCACCGCATTTGCCGAGGTGACACACACATCCGCCCAAGACTTGATCTCCGCAGTGGAGTTGATGTAGCACACAACCGCCAGGTCCTCGTACTGCTCTCTGGCACGGTCAATCTCCTGCTTCGTTACCATATGGGCCATCGGGCAGTCCGCAGTCATATCCGGCATCAGCACCTGCTTCTCCGGATTCAAAAGACATCCACTCTCGCCCATGAAGGATACGCCACAGTACACTACCGTCTGATTCGAAAGTCCTGCTGCCACCTTACTGAGGTAAAAGGAATCGCCGACGTAGTCCGCAATCGCCTGCACCTCCGGTCTTACGTAATAATGTGCAAGGATAATTGCATCCCTTTTCTTCTTCCATTCAATTATCTGTTCGCAAATACTCATCGTTCCTCAATTCCGCCGCGTTATCGCAGCCTATAAAATCTCTCTCGGAGCGAGCGCTGATTTCGGCGCGTACACTCCCACTCCTGTTGTGGCAAAGTATAGCACATTCCATTACACCTGACAAGACACCTGTAAGGCATTTTGTAAAGTTTGTGAATCCTGACGATTTTGTTTGGGTACCCCCTCGCTTTCTATTGCATTTTCACAATGCTGTTTTTCCTCTAATATGCAAAAAAGCTCCCCGCGATTTTCTCGCGGAGAGCCCTATCACTATATCTCCAAAGTTCCGATGTAGGCATATCCCTTACGCGGTGCCACCTCTTCCTCGTGGAAGAAACGGAAGGCATCCGGATAAGCCAAGTACATATGCGCCAAGCAAATGCCGATATCGATGCGATTCACATCCTTCAGCGCTTTCCCAAGCAATCCGCCACGTGCACAATACAGCTGCAGCCGCTCACCCTGATGTACAAAAAACCAAGGCTGACTATTGACACTCGACGGGGCCAAGCGTGCCGGCTCCAGACGCTCGTCCGGCTTGTCGGCAATCTCGAACATCGACTTGCGCTTGAACTCGGTCTCACTCTTTCTCAGATGGTTACCCTTAGTGTAGCCAAATGACAGCAGAATTACGAAATCGAGGTCCTTCGTAACGACGGGATTGTCAAGCAATGCCGAGTCCAATCGGCCCATACCGAGCCAGCAGGCTCCCAATCCATTTGCCTGAAAGAAGAGATCAAGCTGCTGGAACAGAAATCCCACGTTCTCGAGGTAACCCTCCTTCTTCTCGCTGAAGATTGCAATGCTTTGCTCGGTTGCCCACGGAAGAATGCACTTTACGTTCTTCCGATTCACAACCTCTGCGTGAACCTTGATGCCGGGATACAACGGCTTCAAGTTCTTTATGAATTCATTGATGCGATACAAGGTCGCATCGTCCACCGGCTTGCCGAGATAGCTTCGGGAAGATTTGCGCTTGCCGATAAAGGCTCTTAGCTCCGCCGGCGTGCTGAGATATTCATTCATGGATAATTTCCCTCCGATATTACGCCCACAGCATAGTGAAAATGCTCGTTCTCACTAGAAGGTAATCGTCTCCGGTGCACCTGCAAACGATGCAAAGGTCGCCGTCGCATTCTTGATGTACAGCACTTGCGTATTACCATCCTCCTCGTTGTACATGCCGCGAAGGTGCGGATATGCATCGAGCATCGACTTCTTTGCTTCGAAGCGATCGTCCTCGCAAAGCTCACAAGCGATACGAAGCCATACGCCGTCCTTAAATGCGCAAATCTCCGCCTTCGGATTCACACCGAGCTGCTTCGATACCGGCTTAGACTTTCCCGTCTGAATGTAAATCTTGCCTTCAAATACGTGAGCCGTACCAAACGGACGTACTCTCGGCTGATCTCCCTCGACCGTCGCAAGATAATACGTGCCGGCCTCCTTTAAAAACTGACATACCTTCTCCATATGTATTCCTCCTTGAGTTCTGATTCGTGTTATTCGGGGCAATGTCACCCACACTTTTATAGTACAATCAATCGCCGAATTTGTAAAGAAAAATCGTGTCGCGGCGAGCACATTGCGGTCGGTTTTGACGCGGCATTTTCCCTTTGTAAGCCATGTTCGGCTGTTATTTAAAAATATTTTTAAACAGTCGTTGACACGCGCTGCTCGAGCAAGCTATACTGTAATTACAAGAGAACGAAAGAACGGGGACAGGCAAGACTTCACAGAGCATTTGCCTGACCACTTACCTTGGAACGGAGGTTACCATGGGACTTGCGGAAACCTTTAAGGCGTTGTCGGATCCGCTGCGGCGCGAGATACTGACTACTTTGCGAACCGGTCGCAAAAATGCCGGCGAGCTTGCCGAGCAGCTGGGCCTTACGCCGGCTGCACTTTCCTACCACCTCAAGCTACTGCGACAGGCAGAGCTTGTGATGGAGTACCACGAGAAGACATTCATTTATTATGAGCTCAGCACAAGTGTATTGGAAGAGATGCTTTTGTGGCTCAAGCAATTCGGAGGTGACGAAGATGAAAGATAAATTACTTTGGATTTTTTCTGCACTGAGCTTTACCATTACGATGGTTTCCATGCGCTTTCTACCGGAGGAGGTTCCGATGCACTACGATTTCCGTGGCAACATTGACCGCTACGGCTCTAAGTATGAACTGTTTATCTTCCCGGTGATTATGCTTTTCTTCACGCTCTTCTTCCTCGGACTCATTTCGTATCACAAGAAGCAACTTATCACAACGAAGTCCTACGAAAAGGACCACGAGGAATTGCGCTTCAACATTAAGGTGCTGCGCATCTCCGCTGTCGCAGTATTGCTTCTCTTTGTCGCGATTCACTGCGGCTCGATTTACAAGGCTTATCAAAATGCAGAAGCCGGCCCGGAAGGCACCATTGCGGACATCTATCCGTTCCTTTGCATAGCAATCGGTTTGACGATGATTGTCCTCGGAAATATCATGCCAAAGGCAAAGCGCAACGGCTTGTTCGGTCTTCGCACAGGCTGGAGCATGGCGAATGATCAGACTTGGCTTGCAAGCAATCGTTTCGGCGGTTACGCCATCGCTCTTGCCGGAATCGGCACTGTCATCTGCGCTCTCATTTTCGAAGGAATGACGACGTTGTACATCACGATGGGGTTGCTCATGCTTGCTGCGATTGCGTCCGTCATCTACTCCTACGTCACTTATAAGCGCTACGCAGAGGAACCGAAAGCAGCCGACGAATAGTCATTCTTCCTTGACAAGCCCCTCGCGCATACGATATTATTATTGACGTGCGATACTATATTGCACCAAGGTAATTACGATGTTTTGTATGGGAGGAAACCGATTTATGCGTAACCGAGAAACCCTTGTGTCTGCATTGAAGCAGCTTAGAGTACAGAATTTTTTGTTTCTTTTGGTGGCCGGCTGTATCAATGCCGTCGGCGTTACGATGTTCCTTGCGCCGGTTGAACTGTATGACAGCGGCATCTCCGGAACGTCCATCTTGCTTTCGCAGCTGACTCCCGAGAAGCTGACCCTGTCGTTCTTCCTTTTGGTGCTGAACATTCCGCTTTTCCTGTTCGGCCTTAGAAAGCAGGGCTATGTATTTACCATCTACTCTCTTTTTGCCGTAGCTATCTATTCGGGTGCATCTTGGATGATTAACGATGTGCTCCCTATCGATGTGAGCATGGCATCCCCTCTTGCCGGAGAGGACCTTCTCCTCTGCGCATTGTTCGGCGGTGTGATTTCCGGTATCGGTAGCGGTTTGACGATTCGCTACGGTGGCGCAATCGACGGCATCGAGGTTATGGCGGTCATCTTCGCAAAGAAGTTAAACCTCACAGTCGGCTCCTTTGTAATGATGTATAACGTTATCTTGTATATTGCTTGTGGCTTCGCAATCTCGAGCTGGATTTTGCCGCTCTACTCCATCGTAACCTACGCGGCCGGACTAAAGACGGTAGACTTCGTTGTAGAAGGTTTGGATCGTTCCAAGGAGGTCATGATTGTCACCGACCAACCGGAGCTCATCAGCAACGCACTGATGGAGGCATTTGATTGCGGTACTACGAAGATTGCCGCAACCGGCGGCTACTCCAATGCCAACAAGACGATCATCTACTTTGTAGTAAACCGTTTTCAGATTGCACGTATGCGAACAATCATTCAGACAATCGACCCGAAGGCATTTGTAACAATCAGCGAAGTGGCGGATATGTTTAAGGCAAATGACTGACAGCAACACATAGACAACAAAAAGCCCTTAACTGTATGACCTACAGTTAAGGGCTTTTATCATCTCAGACGACTACTCATGGTAGCCATCTCATCTCTATTCTTCTACCTCAACGACTCCGTCTGCCTTCACGGTAATCTTCATTCCGTCCTTGACATACTGCAAGAACTCATCACCGAGCGAATCTACAACCGGCATCGATACGCCTTCAATCCACACATCGGCAAGCACCGCTCCTGCTGCCGCAAGCGAGTCGATATGATTCGCAAAGAGCATGCATGCGGGATTCTTCTGAAGCGAGCACGCGCAGTACAGAACGAGTCCGCCCGTGGTCGAGCCGATCGTCTGCGGCAAGCACAGCGCCTTGCCGATCAGGGGCTTACCGTGGAGCTCCTCGTTGTTCTGATCTCCGCATTTTACTTCCTTGTCGCCGAACTGCAGCGCCATCTGAAGAGATGCGAGGGTATTAAAGCCCTGTGTAGTAACGACAGCCTCAGCCGTCACCTCTCCGGGGGTAATTACTCTGCCTTGAAATGTTCTCATCATCTTTTACCTCCTGTGATTGCTTCGAGGATCTCTGCGTCTGTGTAGTATCTCGAGCTGGTATACGTACGAAGCTTGTTCGAGGACGTGATAACCGGCATCTTCTTGCACAACGGATTGTTCATATACATGAGCGGGCAAATGTACGACGTAATCACTCCGGTCGCCTTCAGACGAGAAGCGTATTCGGTCTTTTCAAATGCCTCAAGCACCTTCGGAGCCGCCGTGAATACCGTAGGAATCGTAACCTTCTTCTGACCGTTCTTCTTCAAAGCCGCCTCTACGTTGTCGGTCCACTCCTTGAGCTGCTCAAGCGACAGATGAGGGCATCCGATGAAGCAAAGCTTCGGCTTCGCGTCGGGATTCTTCCAGATTACCGGGTAGTTGTTCTTTACTCTCTCAAGCTCTGCATCGTCGATGATGTACTCCTGTGCACCCTCTGCGATGATGCCTTCGCCGAGCTCTACGGCTTCGGGCGTCAGATTTGCGATGTGGTAAAGGCCAACCGCACCATTTGATGCAGTAGCCGCACCGAAATCCTTCAGGTACGCGCAAGCGGCATCGTTCAGCTCATTGCCGATCCACTGATCGAGGCCGACAACGTACGGAACGTCCTCCATAACCTTCATACCGATTGCGGAGCCGAGCAGCTGCGCCTCCGGCTTCTTCGTCGTCTGAACCTTCACAACCCACGTTGCTTTTCTTCCCTCATCGGTCAAAAGTCCGAAGTAAGGAACGTAGCCCACGATCGAGCCCATGATGTCGATAATACCGGAGTTACGGTTACAACGAGCGCCGAGTACGGAGTTCGCATACACAACCGCACTGGACTCAGCCCAAGAAAGCACCTCGCCCTTCTGCGGCTTGTTGCCTACCTCGTCCATATAGCACGCGCACGTAAATGCATCGTCGTTCATCAGTCCGAGTTCCTTCAACTGGCCTTCGTAGAAATCCTGCTTCGTATACATGAATTTGTTGAACACGAAGTTCTGCAGGAAATTCGCCGGAACATTTTTATCGAGCGGACGAGGGTCCACCGAGAACTTCTGACCGGAAGCCACTCCCGCATCGAGCAGCTGCTGCATCAGGTCGTACACCGGCGCCATTACCTTCAAGCCGAAGGAGGTTACCAGGTGGTTGTATTTTGATGTGATAGGCACGAGCTTTTCAGCCTCAAAGGCTTCGCCGTACATCACCAAGGTCTTCATAACCTTCGCGAGGGTTTCGCCCTTCTCGCCGTCCAATATTGCCTGTTGTTCTTTCGTCAATATCATAGCATTTTCTCCTTTGTCCAAATTAGATCTTCATGCAGACATCCCAAGCGCCCCAGATAACCGAGCGGAGATTGCCAACCTCAGCTGCGTCACCGATTACGCGAACCTTGCCGCCCTTCTTTGCAATCGGAGCCGGATTGTAGCCAACCGAAAGGATTACGGAATCGGCATCGATCTTGAGCGTGCTTCCGTCCTTCTTCTTTACGATAACGCCGTCCTTCGCGATCTCGGAAACGGACGTCTCAAGGTGTACGGGTACCTCATAGGTCTTGAAGAAGTCACGAAGGTAGCTTGTATTTGCAAGGCAAATGCCCGGCGTTGTAATCAAGTCATCCTGCATCTCTACGATGGTCGGCTTCTTGCCCTGAAGATACAGCTCGTAAGCGATCTCACAGCCCGTCAAGCCACCGCCGATTACGACAACGCGCTCACCGACCGGCTTGTTGCCGAGAAGGAAATCTACCGCTTCCACTGCGGTATCTGCACCCTTCACCGGAATGTTCTTAGCCTTAGCACCGGTTGCTACGATGATTTCGTCGGCATCCAATGCCTTCACATCGGTAATCTCCGTGTTCAGCTTAACCTCGATCGGGTACTTCGTCAGCTCTCTGATGTACCAGCTGATCAGCGCTCTGTCCTTTTCCTTAAAGGACGGAACCGATGCTGCGATAAATACACCACCGAGCTTGTCGGTCTTCTCATACAAGGTTACGCTATGGCCGCGCTTCGCACATACCAATGCTGCCTCCATACCGCCGATACCGCCACCGATAATAGCAACCTTCTTCGCCTTCTTAGCCGGCTTAATGCTGTACTTCTTGGACTGCATCGTCTCCGGATTCAATGCACAACGAGAAAGTCCCATCGTATCCTTCAAATCCTGCGTATTCGCATGACCCTTCGAGGAGGAGAAATTGAAGCATCCGCTATGACAGCAAATGCACGGCTTAATGTCGTTCACTCTATCCTCAATCAGCTTCGTAATCCACTCCGGATCTACAAGGAACTGTCTTGCAACACCGACTGCGTCAATCTTGCCGTCAGCCACAGCCTTTGCGCCAACCTCAGCGTCCATTCTTCCCGCGCATACAACCGGAATGTCTACAAACTTCTTAATGTGCGCTACGTCCTCGAGGTTGCAGTTCTCGGGCATGTACATCGGCGGATGAGACCAATACCAGGAGTCGTACGTACCATTGTCCGCATTTAACATATCATAGCCCGCATCCTGCAGGAACTTTGCTGCTCTCTCGGACTCTTCCATGTTTCGACCGACCTCGGTATACTCCTCGTTCGGCATAGCTCCCTCGCAGAAGCCCTTCATCTTGGACTCTACGGAGTAACGAAGCGAAACCGGATAATCCTCGCCACACGCTTCCTTAATCGCCTTTACAACCTCTGCGGCAAAGCGATAACGGTTCTCAAAGCTTCCGCCGTAGTCGTCGGTACGTTTATTGAAAAATTCGATTGCAAACTGATCGAGCAAATAGCCCTCATGCACTGCGTGAACCTCTACACCGTCAACACCTGCATCGCGGCAAAGCTTTGCCGTCTTTGCAAATGCCTCGATGATTTCGTGAATCTGCTCCACCGTCATCTCCGGACACTCAATGTCGTGCGCCCAACGAGACTTCTGCGGGCTCGGGCTTGCAAGCTCGTGGCTCGTATCGATAATGGGCTTCACAATCGCACGCGTGAACTTGTTCTTGTGCAAAGGTGCAATCAGCTCGGTAATGGCCCAGCTACGACCCATTCCCGCCGTCAGCTGCACGAACAGCTTCGCACCGGTCTTATGAATCTCGTCCATAAATTCCTTCAGCTCATCGAACATCTTCGGATTCTTCCAAAGCCATTTGCCCCAGATGGTATCTCTAAGCGGTGCGATACCGGGGATAATAAGTCCTACATTGTTGTTCGCTCTCTCAAGGAACAGCTTCGCTGCCTCCTTGTCAAAATGACATCCGCCCAGCTCGAACCAGCCGAACAATGACGTTCCACCCATCGGACACATAACGATACGGTTTTTGATCTCTACGTTACCGATCTTCCATGGGGTAAACAGTGCCTCATACTTTTCATCAATTGCGTTCATAATTGTATATCCTTTCTCCGGAGTTTCAATGAATCCATCACTAAAAAGTATATCGCACCGTAGCCAAAAGGTCAACAAGAGAGCACCTCGCAAAGGGGGCTCAGAAGGCAATCCGTGAAAAAGTGACATGGTATATTGCATGATGGGAAAGGCGGTGAATTAGGAAAATGCATTGGCACCACTATGGCATAAAAACAACCTCCTCGGACAAGCATTTGTGCTCATCCGGGGAGGTCTCATTTCCTATGGATTGTAATAGTCTCGCTCTATTCTTTCGCTACAAACAGATTGCAAATCTCCATAAGCGCCACAAACAGAACTCCACCGACAGCAAATACAAGCCAAGTGATTTCCCAGTCATTTGTGGCGAAACTCCAAACAAGATAAACAACCGTTAGTACAAGCCAATATACAAGCGCAATTGCATCCTTAATTCCGCTTCTTTTTTTCTCTACTAACGTGTATTCACCCTCTTTTAATAGTTTCTGCATACTTGCCCAACGTACACCATACAATATAAAAATGCTTACTCCGATTCCGGCAACCACTATAGTAACGCCCAAAAAGATTACAACGAGAAACTCTTTTCCCGTGAACGCGCCCAAGATAAGCGGAACAGGCGAAAACACGCATAGACAAGTAGCGATCACATTGTAAATCGTGTATTTCTCTCTAAATGCTTTTTGTTTCTCCTTTACCATGCCGATAACGCCGTATTCCAATTCGAATGGTACCGCTTTGTCCAGATATTCATAGGGCACATTTTTAAGTCCACAGTACACATACATCCCAACCGCTACCGTAACAGCAAAGAACAACACAATAAGTCCGATTACTACCGCTACATTTGGCGACATCTTGAATGGTGCAAACTCAGAAGCCGTTGTGAGAATTATAAGTGCAATCGGCGAAAAAATACACAGAAAGGTTGCGATGGCTATCATTCGAGATGCCCATTTCCGATGTTCAATATAAGCATTTGCCTCTTCAATAGAAACTCGTTTGATACCGGAGTTCGGAACATCCTCTGTAAATTCCTCGTTCTCAATATTGTCTTTCAACAAGTAATCTGTCGTAACACCAAACAAATCACTCAGCAACAAAATCTTCTCCAAATCAGGAATGGTTTGTGCTCCTTCCCACTTGGATACCGCTTGGCGAGACACATTCATCTTTGCAGCCAATTCCTCTTGGGACCAGCCGTTCTTCTTCCTAAGTCTGATTATTTTATCAGCTAAAATCATTGTACATACCTCCACTTGAAGTTATTCGGTGGCTGACCGCCGTCCGTTGCATAAACGATACCTGATTTGCAAGTTACATACCACCAAATGACGGATTGAAATTTGTCAACCGGCAGTTGCACATCTCATTTCCACGCTCAATATGGATGTGACCATCAATCATACTATCGCCTCCTTATTCGGGATTCGTACAATACTCCTTGCAATCCATTAAGCAGCCTCACGGAGCTATCTCAACCTCAATATCTCCCGTGTCTGTGCTGATCTCGCATCTACCACCGGTGATTGTCTTCGGAACGTCAATGCGGCCTGTATCGCTTTGCGTAAGGAACACCTTCTCGCTAAGCAAACTGCCTTCTACATCGCCGGTACCTGTTTCGATGAAGATCTCAGCCGCATCGCAGCCATCAAATATCACACTGCCTGTGCTTCTCTCGATAGAGAACTTCTCTGCGGCGATTACGTTGTTCATTTCCAGCGTTCCCGTGCTGCCGTCCGACAAAAGATTGTTGCACTCGACATCGGTCAGCTTCGTCTTTCCGGTGGAAACCTTGAGTCGAAGATCACCGTCGCAGGTTACGTCAGAAACCGTAATCGCGCCGGTTGAAGCCGTAAGCTCCAGTGAAGCCGTGGATACATTTTCAACGCGAATCGCACCCGTACTCGTCGTCACCTTAATTCCGCTCGAAGCAGACGCATAATTGCTCACGTCTCCCGTGCTCGCCGTTATATCAATGCTTTCAAACAAAAATTCTTTCGGTATTTCGACATCTCCGGTGCTTTCCTTTATGCGAAGC
>JAZRJF010000045.1:0-16399 GCA_045645665.1 Lachnospiraceae bacterium
ACTAACGTAAACGGTTCTACCGTGGTATAGTTGTTGTAGTCATTACTTGCTGTACCGATACACAATGCACCTGCTTCGCCGCCTTGTGTCGTAGCATTTGCAGTACGCTTTTGCAATACAATCTCTAATGTATCGTATTTCGACAATTCAGAATAGCTTATAGAGCAATACTGATTCTGATTGCTATAGGTAAATATCTTCGTAGCAGTTCCGGTCGGCTTCGGCGAGGGAGTCGGTGTTGCTGTCGGCTTCGGTGTCGGCGTATTGGTCGGCTTCGGTGTCGGCGTGACACTTCCGGTACCATGGCCGATAACCTGTTTAAGACTATACTGGGCGCCATCATACGTATAGATGTTAACAAAAATGCCGTCACCATCGTATTTGTCCATGTCGCTCAGAAGCTTTGAAACCTCCAAAACCACAGTCGGGTTGGCTTGACCGCTAGTCGCGTTAATTTTCAGAGAATCATCATTCGGCTGATAACTGTTATAAGCAGTACCGTCTCCGGTATTTGTACCGATACAAAGGCCACCGATTGTGCCTGTAGCGGTAGGATTCGTTACAGTCTTTTGCGCAATAACCTCAATAGTATCAAAGGCTTGAATCTGCTCTCTTGTAAGAACAATAAATCCTTCGCTTGAAGAACTACTATCATACAACACTTCCGACGTTGAAACGTCATCCTTCAAAACGGTAACCTTGCCGACCGAGTATCCGTCCGTCCATACGTTGACATAAACGTCTTTTGCATTTCCGGCTTTTGCAAGAACATCCGAAACTTTATACTCGATAACCGGATTCGCTTTGTTGCTAACTCTGAGATCAAGACTTCCATTATCCGTCGTCCAACCATCAAAGCAAATTGCTCCGATTGACTGGCTAACTGTTCTTGTCGTCTCAATCTGGATTCTTAACGTCTCTCCACCCTGTAATGCAGAGACAGGAAAAGATACATTCGTTCTTCCATTTGATGTATACTTAGTCGTTTCTATCTCTACCTCTGCTGCATCTACAAAACCGAAGTTAGAAACCAGCATCGCCAACACAAGAATGAATACGATTAGTTTCTTACCCTTTTTCATATGTTACTCTTTCCTCCTCTAAGACAGTGTTTTTTTAACCCAATCGGAATAGTACAATTGCATCACCATACCTGACGTTGCATTGCACTATTCCAAATGTAATAACCTTATCTTCTTTTCACATACTCAAATATTGTTTGGCAAACACAATCAATCTCACTTGCGGTTCTTCTGCAAGAACTCCGGAATCTTAATTCCACTTCCGTTGTCGGTTGCGGGCTTGCTGTTGTAATTCGGTGCAAGTCCGTCATTAGCAGGTGCTGCCGAGTAGCTCGGCTTTGTAATCGTTGCTCCCGGTGCTGCAGTTGCTACACGACCGGGAATATTAAGACCTGCGGGCTGAGTCGGCTGCGTTGCTGCCTTCTTCGGCGGGATCTGTCCGTAGTAGCCGGGACGCGGACCGGTCTGTGCCTGAGCGTTCTGAGAAGCCTCCTCAAGGCCGGTTGCAATAACGGTAATGCGGCACTGATCCGGTGCAGTCTCATCATACATAGCACCGAAAATGATGTTCGCATCATCGCCTGCGAGCTCCTGAACATACGTTGCTGCTTCATTCACCTCAATCAAGCTTACAGCGCCTGCGATGTGAAGGATTACATGAGTTGCGCCCTCGATGCTTGTCTCAAGCAACGGAGAAGTGGTAGCCTGCTTAACAGCCTCCATACACTTGTCATCACCGCTACCGTAACCGATACCGATGTGAGCAACACCCTTGTCCTTCATAACGGTCTGAACGTCCGCGAAGTCAAGGTTAATCAAAGCGGACTCGTTAATCAAATCCGTAATACCCTGTACACCCTGCTGAAGAACTTCATCTGCCTTGCGAAGTGCTTCAGGCATCGTCGTACGACGATCTACAATCTCAAGAAGACGATCGTTCGGGATAACAATCAACGTATCTACTACCGCACGGAGACGCTCAACGCCTGCAAGTGCATTCGCCATACGCTGCTTTGCCTCGAAACGGAACGGCTTCGTAACGATACCAACGGTAAGTACGCCGAGTTCCTTAGCAATCTGAGCAACAACCGGTGCTGCACCCGTACCGGTACCACCACCCATACCACAGGTGACAAATACCATGTCGCAGCCCTTAATCATCTGAGTAAGCTCTTCCTTGCTCTCCTCTGCTGCCTTCTCACCAACCTCAGGCTGTGCTCCTGCACCAAGACCCTTTGTCAGCTTCTCGCCAATCTGAATGCACTGAGGTGCACGGCAATTCTTCAAATGCTGCTTGTCCGTATTCACACATACGAAGTCAACACCTACAACGCCTTCCTCAATCATTCGATTTACTGCATTGTTTCCGGCACCGCCGACACCGATAACTAATATCTTGGCTGCTGCCTCATGTTCGTCTAATTTAATCTCTAACAAAGTTCCTTCCTCCTTTGATAAAATCCCATAGTTCTACCTACTTATATCATACCGCTTCATGTAAAAATAATCAAGCGAAATTTTTATTTTGAGGCCATTTTCTCAGCATTTTTTCATACAAATGCGTCAATTCGGACCACCCTCTCGCTCCGTTGCATGAAACTGATCGTCAGAGTCATAAACATTTTCCATATTGATGTTATACTTTACTGTTTCGCCTTCTCCGGAACCATCCGGATTGCCATCGTCTGCGCCCTCTTGACGCATCGCAAGCTTGTCCAAGATGCCACGGATCATCGCAATCTGCACGTCGTATGCATCGCGCTTTCCGAGGGAAATGCAATGCCCGTCCACATATAGCTTCACCGCTTCGTCACTGCCGAAATGAATTTCCTCTGCAACTACCGAATGCTTCTCCATCTGGTGTACGAGATTCATTACGACATCGTACATTCCGGCCTGCTTCGTTTCAAACGGTTTATAGAGTGCGACGCTCTCGTATTCCAAGCCGGTGATGATCGGAAGTCCTTCGACGTTTTCCTTCTTCGATGAAACAATCACTCCGTCCGCATCGAAATACAGGTAGTTTTCCATCTCATAGATGCAACCGATCGGCAGCTTCTCGTAAGCATTTAGCGTGACCTTTCCGTCTACCACATTGACCGTAATTTTTTCGAGATACGGTAGCGGCTCTACGTCGCGGTAATTGTAATACCAATCAATCAAAATGTAATATTGCTCGAACCATTCGTCGAGTACATAGTCTCGAATCTCTTCCTCCGAATAGCGTCCACCGCTTCCGATGATGACAACCTCGACATCCGTGAGCTTGTCGATTCGGTATTTGTTTTGAAACCAAATGCCGAATATGAGCAGCACCACAAACAAAATCAGCATTCCGATTGCCATTCGCAGCCAGAACATCGTCTTTCTCTCAAGGCGTATCAGCGCCAAACCGTCTCACTCCCTCCCGTAATCTGCTTCGGCAACGGTAACCGAGCAGGTGGCGTGGCCATTATTCCGCCACGCAGCTCGCACCAAGTCTTCGCAGATCGCCCGCAAAGTCCTGATAGCCTCGTTGGATATATTCTGTACCACCGATTTCACATGTGCCGCACACGGCAAGTGCAAGCACCGCCAGTGCCGCACCTCCTCGCAGGTCTGCGCCCGTCAGCTGTGACGGCCGAAGCTGCGCATTTCCATGCATCGAAATATGCGGTGGTTCGATTACTATTCCGGCACCCAATCGGTTCATTTCCGCAAGCGCCTGAAAACGTTGTTCAAATATTGTCTCCGTCACACGGCTTTGACCGCGTGCCACACTGAGCAGCGCAACAGCAAATGGCTGCATATCCGTCGGAAAGCCCGGGTACGGCTCCGTCTTCAGCGTGATACCACCCTCCAGCTCGTAGGGCGCCTGAAGAAAGATGCGTTCCCTCTCCACAACAAGCCCACAGCCAAGTCGTGCGAAAAAGCCAAGCACACCTTGCATATGCTCTACCGGTGCCCGAAGCAATTCGCACCTCCCCTTCGTAATCGCCGCCGCTGCGAGATACGTTCCCGCTACAATGCGATCGGCCACAATCGTAAACTCAAGTCCATGCAAATGCGCAACGCCTTCCACCACAAGCTCCGACTCGCCGTTCCGGCGAATTCGTGCACCCGCGCTCCGCAAGAAATCACATAAGGCGTCCACCTCCGGCTCTTTTGCCGCTCCGAAGATGTGTGTTGTGCCACGTGCTAGTGTTGCTGCAATCAAAGCATTTTCCGTAGCTCCGACACTGCAACTCGCAAAAGTAATCTTCGCCCCGCACAGCCCCTTGGTCTTGCCGCAAATGCCTTGTTCATCGCAGGTGAGCGTGGCTCCGAGTTCACGCAATACATATTCATGTAGATCAATCGGCCGAGTGCCGATGTTGCAGCCGCCCGGGTACTCCATGCGGCCCTCGCCGCACCGTGCGAGCACTGCTCCGAACAGCAGCACGGACATTCGACTTTTGCAAGTCAATTCGCCGCAAATATCCGTCGACCGAAGGTTTCTGCAATCGCACACCAATGCGTCTCCCTGCCATTCAAGCCTTGCGCCCAAAGCGCGCATCAGCTCGATTGTCTCATATACATCCGATATCTTCGGACATCCGTAAAGGATGACCTCTTCCCGAATCAACAGACACGCACAAAGAATCGGTAGTGCTGCATTTTTCGAACCTTGCACCGTAATGCTACCCTCTAACGGTATGCCACCTTGTATACGCAGTCTGCTCATAGGAAGTATCTCCCCTAAGGAAATTACTCCATACTATTCCGCTGCGTTCAAATGGTGCCTGTCACTTACGACAGCCTACGTGCATTTATCATCATTTTTTCTGATAATCTATCTGATTTGCCACGTTCAGTACGAGACCGAGCTCTGCGAGCATAAAGACAAGCGAGCTTCCTCCGTAGCTGATAAACGGTAGCGGAATACCGGTGGAAGGCATTGTGTTCGTTACTACTGCGATGTTCATAATAACCTGAACCGCAATCTGAATCATAACGCCGCACACGAGCAAGCCGCCCGCAAGATCCGGTGCATTTACCGCGATAGCGAAAATGCGCCACAAAAGCAATGCAAACAATGCAATCACACAAACTGCGCCGAAGATACCGAGCTCTTCACAGATACACGTAAAGATCATATCCGTATGAACCTCGGGAATATAGCCGAGCTTCTGAATACTGTTGCCAAGGCCCTTACCGAACCATCCGCCGGATGCAATCGCGTACAGACCCTGTCGAATCTGGTATGCGCCGTCTGCGGTATCGACATTGAGCCAGCTGTCGATACGGCTGGTACGGAAGCCGGCTCCCAGGATGCCGAGCACAACAGCTGCGACACCGAACAGAAATACTACAAAATAGTGCTTTCTTCTACGGCTTGCAATCAAGCAAACGCCACAGAGGATACAGGCCATGATGATTGCCGTACTCATGTTCTCCCAGGCAACCAAGCCGATGATCGGAAGACATCTGAGTGCAATTGCGAAGAAGCCTCCGAGCGTATTGCACACACGCGGCTGTCGATTCACAGCCAGCGTCGCGAACAAAATCAAAGCGATCTTACTCATCTCCGACGGCTGTATCTTCAACGGACCGATTTCAAACCATCTGGTCGCACCGTTTGTTGCCGCGCCGACAACAAGCACGAGTATCTGCAACGCAAAACATACAATCATCGCCACGCTTGCAATCGAGATGCGAAAGCGTCCAACCGTCTTCTCGGCGAAGAGCCAATGGTAGTTGAGGAGCTTTGATATGAGTATCATAGCCGCGAAACCCACCACGGCGAAAAGCGCCTGTCTCTTTACGAAAAGCATCGAGTCACTATAATACTTCGTCGCATTGTAAGCACTGATGCTCGAGATCATTACCAATCCGAAGCATACCAGGAACACTATGAGAAACAACAGCGTGTAGTCATAGTATTTCTTATGTTTTCTCACTACTCCGCGATTCATCTCGTCTCGGTTCATGGTGCCTCCCTTCTACGTCTGTCGGGGTGTTAATTGTCCGGCAATTCTCTTACCAGTCTCTTGAACACCTCTCCGCGTTCCTCATAATTCTTAAACATGCCCCAGCTCGCACAGCACGGTGACAGAAGCACTGCCTCCCCCGGCTCTGCATTTGCATGTGCATAGGCGATTGCCTCCTGCATGGAGCTCACTCTCACGATGCCCTCAAGTCCGATGCGTCTTGCGGCCGCTTCAATCTTATCGGCGGTCTGTCCCATCAGCACAAGGCTTCTTACCTTGCCGATGCATTCCTGCAACCACTCATCGTACGATGAGGACTTGTCATAACCGCCTGCGATGAGAATCGTCTGGCGATCCATTGCCCTTACCGCCTGAATGGATGCGTCCGGATTCGTTCCCTTGGAATCGTTGTAATACACAACTCCGTTCTTCGTTGCGGTATATTCGATGCGGTGCTCAACAGCGACAAATGCTCTGAGCGCCTCCTGTATTCTATCCATCGGCACGGACAATGCGATGGCTGCTGCAACGGCCGCCATAACATTTTCATAATTGTGCTTTCCGATGATGTTCAATTCGTGAACGTTGATTACTACGGTCTCTGCTACACCGTCGTTGTACACGATGTCGTCGCCCTTTAAGTACAGACCGCGGCGCAGCACTCTTCCGCTGCTGAACCAAAGCACCTTCGTCTGAAGCTTCTGTCCGAACTCACGCAATCTCTCGTCCTCGTAGTTCAGAACGCACACCTCGCCGGGCGTCTGGTTTGTCGCTATGTTGAATTTCGCCTCCGCATAGGCCTCCATCGTGTGATGACGATTGAGGTGGTCCGGAGTGATGTTCAAAATCATGCTGACTACCGGGTGGAATTCCTCGATAGACTCCAGCTGAAAGCTGCTCATTTCGGCTACCGTTACACTCTTTTCGGTCATCTGATTTGCAAGCTCTGTATACGGTGTTCCGATGTTTCCTACTACGAATACATCGTCGTAATTCTGCTTCATAATCTCGCCGGTCAGCGCCGTAGTCGTTGTCTTGCCGTTCGTTCCGGTGATGGCAATAAGCTTACCCTTGCTAAAGCGATATGCCAGCTCAACCTCTCCCCAAATCGGCACGCCACGCGTCTTCAGCTCCATTACAAACGGCAAATCCGTCGGTACGCCGGGACTGATGATGACAAGCTCCGTCTTTGCAATCAACTCCTCGGTCATCTCGCCGAGCACAATCTCTCCCGAAAATGCCGGTGAAAGCTTCGCACGCAGCTCAGACTCCTTCAGCTCTGCATTTCCGTCATAAAGCGTTACATGAACGTCTTCCTCGCATAACAAATTGCAAGCGGCAATTCCGCTCTTTCCGGCTCCGATTACCAAAAGCTCATTGTGTTTCCAAATCATACAATACCTCTCTATCTTGCGTCGTCTATGGCGCTCTCATCTATTATCTCACGTGTGATGCCGAAGTACGGCAACGCATTGTCGAAAATCTCTGCGATTACCGGTGCGGCAATCGTTCCTCCATAATACACCCCAACCGGTTCATCAATCAATACCAAAGCGAGAATCTGCGGATCATTCGCAGGTGCAAATCCGATAAATGATGCGATATATTGATTCGCACTTCTCGGAAGCTTCTCACTTGTTGCCGTCTTACCGCCGATGCGATACCCTTCGAGGTACGCACGATTTCCGGTGCCCTCCGCAACAACCGCTTCGAGCAGTTCCTTTACGGTTTCGGTCGTCGTCTCGCTTACAACTCCACTCGCCTCCGGATAGGAAAGCGCTTCCACGGTATCGCCCTCGCTCACAATCGAAACGCCCAAATGCGGCGTTACAAGCGTGCCTCCGTTAATCGCACAGCTTACCGCACGCAGTAGTTGCAGCGGCGATATTTGAAAGGACTGTCCGAACGACATCGTAGCCAGTTCCACCGCCCCCACATTGTCTATCTTGTGAAAGATGGAGTTGGCCTCTCCCGGCAAATCGACGCCGGTCCTGCTTCGCAGTCCGAGCTTTTCGTAATAACGATACATCGCGGTCACTCCCACGCGCTCTCCGAGCTCCATAAAGACCGGATTGCAGGAATTCATAATTCCTTGGCGGAAGTCCTCCGCTCCGTGTCCCGCCACCTTATGGCAGTGTATTGTTCTATCCTCTACAACTTTGTGTCCCGGACAATAGAAGTTATCCTGCAAGGTAACCTTGCCTTCCTCCAGTGCCGCGATCGTCGTAATAATCTTAAATGTCGAGCCGGGCTCGTAGGTATCTGAAATCAGTGGGTTTCGCCACATTTGATTGAGTAGCTCTGTCTGCTCCTCACTGCTCAGGCTCTCGGGATTCAACCGGACCGTGCCGTTCTCTGTTTTCTTTGTCAGCACAGAAGGAATGAGCTCATACGGAGCATTTGCATCGAATTCCGGCCACGTCGTCATAGCCAGCAGTTCTCCGTTTTGCGGATTCATCACGACTACACTGACGGTCTTGGCGCCGGTTTTTTCGAGGCATTTTGCCGCTGCCTGTTGGCAATATTGCTGCAGATTGCTGTCGAGGCTGATGTACAAATCCTTGCCGGCTATCGGCTCCACTCTTTGCTCCGCCATACCGTCCATGTTGTAACCATGAGCCGTTGTCGTCGTTAGGATTGTGCCGTCCGTTCCCTGCAAAACCGAATCGTAGGTCGTCTCCAGACCGACAATTCCTTGATTGTCCGAGCCCGTAAAACCGATTGCGCGTGCGGCCAAGGTACCGATCGGATAATACCGTTTGTAGTCCTCATCCACTACTACGCCGTCGAGCTTCAGACTTTTGATGTAGTCGCCGGTCTCCTTCGGAACATTTGCCTTGATTCGCTCCATAGAGGAATACTTTTCGACGCGCTTTCGCACCGTCTCCTCGGTAAGTCCCAATATATCCGACAGTTCTTTGATTACTCTTTCCGGATCGGTAATCTGATTATGTATTACGGACACCGTACATACCGAGCGATTCGTCGCCAGTACGACTCCGTTGCGGTCGTATATCTGCCCACGAGCGGCCTTTATCGGGCGTTCTCGTTGCCACACATCCTGCGCGCGGACGCTATAGCTTTCGGACTTAATCAGCATGAGATACGCCAGTCGTCCGCATAGCACTCCGATCATGAGATACACCATGATCAGGCCGAATAGTAAGAATCGCTTTTGGTGAGCCAGCATAGCATTCTCCGAGACATTCCTCGTCTATCCTATGACCGTCCCTCGCCGACTATTCCTCATCAGACTCTTCCGAAGCCTCGCCTTCATCGATATGACCGTCGTTGATCTCGTCGCCCTCCATCACTTCGCCGTCATACTCGATTCCGTAATCGATTTCTCCGTCCGGGTAAATGCCCAGATACGGAAGGGAATCCTTCAGAATCTTGCTCGTAAGCTCGGTTGCCGGCTTACTGCTGTTGTACAGCGTCTCATCGTCGATTTCGTCGATCACAACGTAAATGACAACCTCCGGGTTGTCTGCCGGTACGCTGCCGACGAAGGAAACGACGTATTTGCCATCCTCACGTCTACCCTTCTGAGCCGTTCCGGTCTTTCCGCCGACCAAATAGCCTTCCACCTGTGCCGGTGTTGCCGTTCCGGACTCAACCGTTAAGTACGTTGCATCCTTCATGAAATCGGAGGTGGCCTCCGTTACGGTATTGCGAACGAGTGCATCCTCTACTTCGTATACGGTTGCACCCTTTGCATCTATGATTTCCTGAACAACGTGCGGGCGATAGTAGTAGCCGCCGTTCACAAGCGAGCTGTATGCAGCTGCTATCTGAATCATGCTTACGTTAAAGCCCTGACCGAAGCTACTCGTTGCAAGCTCGGTAATGTTCAAGTTCGTTTCGTCAATCAAAATGCCCGAAGCCTCGCCGGGAAGGTCCAATCCCGTCTTCGTGCCGAGACCGAAATGCTCCTGATAGTAACGGAAGACTTCACGTCCTTCCTTCTCCGCAATATCGATCAATGCCATATTACAGGAGAACATCAAAGACTGTGACAAGGAAAGCGTTCCGTGGCCGGTCTTCTTGTTACAGTGAATCGACCACTCGGCAATGTCCATATGTCCGTCACAACGGAAGCTCGTACCCGTTCCGACTACAGCCTCTTCAAGTGCCGCCGCAACGGTAAGACATTTGAAGGTGGAACCGGGCTCGTACGTATCGTTCACGCAGAAGTTACGCCACATCTTGTTGAGCGCATCGATCTGCTGCTGCTCGCTCATCGCGTCAAGCGCCTCTTGCGAGTATACGTAGCTCAGATCTCTCGGATTGTTCAAGTCGTAACCTTCGTTGGAGGCCATCGCGTAGATGGCACCGGTATTCGGGTTCATCATAATAACGCCGATGTTTTCGCAGCGATACTGTGACAAAAATTCTTCAATCTTCTGCTCTACAACACCTTGGATGTAGACGTCGATCGTCGAAACAATCGTATCGCCGGGAGTTGCCTCCCACACCTTCTTTACGATGTTGAGCTCGGAATCGTAATAGCCGGACTCTCTTCCGTCCGTACCGTTCAAATACTCGTTGTAATACTGCTCAATGCCGTACGTGCCGACATTTCCCTTATTCGTAAAGCCAAGCACGTGCGATGCCAGCGAATTGTACGGGTAATTTCTCACGTACTCCGTTTCAAACCACACACCCTTTACAACCTTGTGGTTCGCCTTCTGCAGCTCATTGAAGGTTGCAACAGCCTCGTACGGCTGATTCTTCAAAAGCACGTAATAGTAGCTCTCCTTGTTCTTCTCGAGAATGTCTCGCAACTCGGCCTCATTTAGCGAAAATGCTTCTACGAGTGCATCCACCGTCGGTTCAAGGAACAGCTTGTTGGAAAGCACGACCTTCGGGTCCAAAATGACGTGGTAGACTTTTTTGCTTACCGCAAGCTCTACTCCGTTTCGGTCCGTGATCGTTCCACGCTGGAACGGGACAACTGCGCTAACGTAGCTCTGATGGCTCAGTACGTTGTTGCTGTATTCCGTGCCCTTCGCAATTCGGAGATAAATCATTCTTCCGATCAAAAACACAAAAAGACCCATAACAACAAGCAGGATGCCCATGGCCGCTTTCTGCATGTTACGGGTGAAGTATTTTCCCTTTTTCTCATTCGACGGTTGTCTTCTTCTACTCATCTTACTACTCCATTCTTCCGCCGTCTGACGTCGCAAACTATGATTCGTCAACAAACTCATTTACGACAACAAGGGGCTTGACGCCCCAATGTTATCTAAGAATTCTATTCAATATTTCTTGCACTGCACTTACCTGTTCAGCCTCTGTTTCCGGGATTGCGGAGTACTGTCTCACGTATCCGGTGTCAGCATAGCTGAACTCGATGATCTGGTTGTGATTCGGGAATACCATTCCCATCTCTCCGACCGCCACCTCGTAAACCTCGTTCAGGTCCACATCAGCAGCGATGTTGGCAAGACGTGAATCATTTTCCTGGGACAGGGCGAACAGCTCGTCCTCCAGGGAATTGATTGCCTTGTCCACCTCAGTAATATTTGCCGATACCGACAAATACTGAATCGCAAGTGCACATATAGCGACCAGCGCGATTCCGAGCATTGCAACAGTCAAAAAGTCGATGTTTCTTCTAAAGCCCAAAATCGACTCTTCGCGATTTTGGTATTCTCTCTCCTCTTGCCATCTCCGCTCGATTCGCGGGTCTCTCTCCGGAGCCGGTGCAAGCTTTCTCGCAGCCGTTCCGGTAACATACGTTTGATTACGTAGTCTTCTGTTATTCTCTTGTTCTGCATACGAGTAGTTGCGTTGTGCTCCCATAATAATCTTCCTTTCTGTTCTTGTCCGCTTCCTTGCAGACTCAACTTATATTCTTTCGAAAATGCGTAGCTTAGCGCTTCGCGACCTACTGTTCTCTTCCATCTCCCGATCCGTCGGTGCGATCGGCTTTCTCGTAACATTTCGCCCGAGCGGTTTCTTTCCGCATACGCACACGGGGAAATTCTTCGGGCACGTGCACGGGTCCTCATTTCTCCTAAAGCAATTCTTCACGATGCGGTCCTCAAGGGAATGAAATGTGATGACGCACAATCTTCCTCCCGGGGCCAGATAACGAATCATACCGTCCAGCGATTCCTGCAACACGCTGAGTTCTCGGTTCAATTCGATTCGAATTGCCTGGAATGTCTTCTTGGCCGGATGTCCTCCCGCCATACGTACCTTCATCGGAATCGCGGCCTTGATGATGTCTACAAGCTCGCCCGTCGTCTCGATTCTCGCACGCTCTCTCGCCATAACGATGTGCTTTGCGATGTTCTTAGCGAAGGAATCCTCGCCGTATTCCTTTATCATGTGATACAGCTCCTGCTCGCTGTAATCGTTTACGATGTCGGCAGCGGTCCTTTCCATACGGTTGTCCATGCGCATATCTAACGGCGCGTCCTCCATGTAGGAAAAGCCTCTCTCCGGGGTGTCGAGCTGATACGAGGAAACTCCGAGGTCCAGAAGAATTCCGTCCACCTTTTCGATCCCCAAATCGGCAAGCACCGTCGTCATATTCTCATAATTGCTTCTTACGATCGTGATGCGGTCTCCGTACGGTGCCAAGCGCTCGCTTGCCGCACGTATCGCATCCTCGTCCTGATCGATACCGATCAAACGTCCGCTTGTCAGCTGCTCAGCTACTTTTGAAGCATGTCCGGCTCCACCAAGCGTTCCGTCAACGTATATTCCGGTTGGTTTAATGTTCAGTCCTTCGATTGTTTCCTCAAGTAGTACGGATACGTGTTGAAACTCATTCATACTCGTGACCCTCCGTGCTAGAAGCTGATTCCGTACTCAGACAAATGCTCTGCCACTTCATCCATCGAGGTGTAGTTCGAATTCTCTTCCCAGCGTTCCTTACTCCAAATCTCAACCTTGTTCAGATTGCCGACCGAGATAATGTCCTTCACAAGTCCTGCGGTCTCACGAAGCTCAGTGGGAATCAATACTCTTCCCTGCTTGTCCACTTCGCAATCCTCAGCGCTTGCCATGAAGAATCTCTTCAGCTGTCTTGCCTCGCGGGTACCGGGCAGCTTAGCGAGTTCGTCGAGGAACAAATCCCAATCCTCTTGTGAGTACATACAAAGACAACCGTCAAGTCCGAGCGTAACAATAAAACGGTCCCCAAGCTTCTCACGAAACTTAGCAGGCACGATGATACGTCCCTTGGCGTCAAGGCTATGACTATGTTTTCCGGTGAACTTGAGTCCCATTGCCTTTGAAATCCTCCACTTTGCACCACTGGATGTGGTTTTGACACCACTTCCCTCCACTTATGAGCCATTTTACACGCATTTGAATCGAAATGCAATAGGTAATTTGCGTTTTTCCATAATTTTTTTGGCACTTTTCACGGCAGGCACGTCATTTTTGCCGTCAGCGACGTCTTTTTGCAATAAAAAAAGCCGAAAGCCAATGCAAAATGCATCGAAGCTTTCGACTTTTCAGTCCATTCATATTCCGTTTTGTAGTTTCATTTTGTTCGCGATTCCCGTGCACGATTCCGGTCACGGTTCGGTCGCGTCATTCTCACGCGGCGCGCTTCTTGCTCTTCTTCCAGAGAAAGATGTAGGCCACGACGCCGATGAGCACCAGAAGCCCACTCAGCAGCTGAGAAACAGCCAACGGTGTTCCCCACAAAAACAGCTGGTCGGTACGAAGTCCCTCAATCCAAAGACGACCGAGTCCGTAGCCGATCAAGTAGAGAAGAAAGATCTCCCCATGGAAGCGCTTATGCTTCGTATAAATCAACAAAAAGATCAACAGCACTAGGTTCCAAAGCGACTCATACAAGAAGGTCGGATGCACCTGAATATACGTTGCGCCGTCAATCACAAGCGCATTGTTTCGAATCTCGAGAATGTTCTCAAGCGCAGCCGGCTTGCCTGCATACGCATTTTCCACGATCTTCTGGCTCACTTCGGGGTTGAAATACCCACTCGCATCGCGAACATCCACCTGCATAGCGAACAATCCGTCCGTATAGGTGCCAAATGCCTCGCGGTTGAAGAAATTTCCCCAGCGTCCGATCATCTGACCGGTCAAAAGACCGACGATTGCAGTATCAAAGAACTGTCCCCAGTTCAGCTTACGTATTCTCGTATAGACATACGCCGAAGTAATTCCACCGATGACACCGCCGTAGATTGCCAAGCCTCCGGTACGCAGATTAAAAATCGACATCGGCTCGTCGGCGAAAGCTTCCCAGTTGAAGATAACGTAATACAATCTGGCACATGCCACCGAGAAGATGATCGCCCAGATAGCGAAATCCAGATAGAGCTCCGGGTTCTGCCCCGTTCTTCTCGCCGTCCATTCCGCAATCAAATAGCCGCAAATCATGCCAAATGCAATTGCGATACCGTAAAAGGCAATGTCGACTCCGAACACCGTGAAATGATCCCAGACGTTTTTAAGATGTATTCCGAGGTTCGGAAAATTGATATCCGTATGTTCCGTCAAAAACGGAAGCAGTGCATACACACTCATTGTGAACCCCCTTATCACTATACGTTGAATCGGAACAATACTACGTCACCGTCCTGAACAACGTATTCCTTTCCTTCCGATCTCACAAGACCCTTTTCCTTTGCGGCTACGAAGTTACCACTTGCTACAAGAGCATCGTAATTCACAATCTCCGCGCGAATAAAGCCACGCTCAAAATCGCTGTGAATCTTTCCGGCTGCCTGCGGAGCCTTCGTTCCCTTCGTAATGGTCCAAGCCTTTGTCTCCTTCGGACCTGCCGTCAGGTAACTGATCAAGCCAAGCAAATGATAGCTTGCACGAATCAGCTTCTCCAAACCGGACTCGGAAAGGCCAAGCTCCTCCAAAAACTCTTTGCGCTCCTCCTCATCGAGCTCGGAAATCTCCTGCTCAATCTGCGCACAGATAACAAATACCTCAGAACCCTCCTCGCTTGCCAAAGCACGAACCTTAGCAACCTGCTCATTGGAAGCTCCGTCGTCCATCAAATCGTCGTCCTTTACATTCGCTGCGTAAATGACCGGCTTAGCGGTAAGCAACGAATAGCTCTTCAGCCAGTCTGCTTCCTCATCGTCGTCGGTCTGGAACGCATTTGCCTTCTTTCCGTCCTCCAAAAGCTCCTTCAGACGGTTCAGCATATCCAACTCCTTCGCAAGAGTCTTATCATTCTTGGCGCCCTTGGATACACGTGCGATTCTACGCTCTACCATCTCAATATCCGAGAAAATCAGCTCCAGATTAATCGTCTCCACGTCGCGAAGCGGATCGATCGAGCCATCCACATGAATGATGTTCGTATCCTCAAAGCAACGTACTACGTGCACAATAGCGTCCGTCTCACGAATGTGCGACAAAAACTGATTGCCGAGACCCTCGCCCTGGGATGCTCCCTTTACAAGTCCGGCAATGTCTACAAACTCAATCGTCGCCGGCACGATACGCTCAGACTGATACAAATCGCCCAGCACCTGCAGACGCTCATCCGGTACACCGACAATTCCGACATTGGGATCGATTGTACAGAACGGATAATTTGCCGACTCTGCACCTGCCTTTGTCAAGGAATTAAACAGTGTGCTCTTTCCCACGTTCGGGAGACCAACGATACCTAATTTCATACTCAACCTCTTCGGCGCATCCTCGCGCCGCTTCCTTCCTTTTTGCTTTTGCGCCGTATCCTACGACGTTCTATTCAGTATAGCAATGTGTATCAAGCAAATGCTTGAACTGCTTTACGTTCTTCTCAATATCGCCACGGAATACCGCACTTCCCGCAACAATTGTATCTGCGCCTGCTTCGAGCACGCTTGCTACGTTATCAACCGTAATTCCGCCGTCTACTTCCACTCGAGGCGCACAGCCGAGCTCCTTCATCATTCCGCGAAGCTCAGTAAGCTTTTCAAATGTCTCAGGCAATAGCTTCTGTCCACCAAAGCCCGGAGATACCGACATGATTAACACCAAATCAACCATCGGCAAAGCCTCACGAAGAACGCCTACCGGTGTCTCAGGGCGAATCGTCACGCCGCATTTGCATCCGCACTCGCGAATCTTCTCAAGCGTTGCCTTCAAATCCGTGCAGGCCTCATAATGCACGGTAATCAAATCCGCGCCACAGTCTGCTATCGTCTCAATATATCGAATAGGCTCGTCAATCATCAAGTGAACGTCAAAGAACATGTCCGTTCCCTTGCGAATCGACTGGATTACCGGCATTCCGAAGCTAATGCTCGGAACAAAGCTGCCGTCCATCACATCGACGTGCAGTGCATCGGCTCCCGCATCGCGTACTTGCGCAATCTGCTGTCCGAGCACATTAAAATCCGCTGCTAAAATTGATGGAGATAGCCAATTCATAATAACCTCTTTTCCATGCGGCCCATGTCGCATCCTCTTGTGCTTTGTAGTGCT
>JAZRJF010000046.1:0-29733 GCA_045645665.1 Lachnospiraceae bacterium
CTGCAGGCGACGAGTCTCGGAAGATGTTTTTTCCAGGCTAATCATCTCAACCGTTTCTTCATCCTTAACTCCAATTACATCCCACGGGATAATACCTTTTTCAAAAACAAAATCAATTATCATAGTTTTATCCACCCATCAGCAAAATAATGCTTCTCCACAGTTACACTCTGTCTATTGACACAAAGCATGTTCTATTTCTTTTCTGAGACTTCTTTCGGTTCTTCAATGTAACAGATTACGATCTCATCCGTGGATGGATTGATCCAATACGATATGCGTAATCTCTGACCATTCCCCGTCACTACTCCTCCATCACAAAAGAATCTCGAATATCCATAGTTTTCCGTCCCGTAATAACTAAAGACCACGCCGTCAATCGTAAATGATTCGCAATCATGGCCGTACCATGATTTATCAGGGGTGTAAAAGTTGTTCACTTCGCCCTCAACAACACACAGTTCGCCCTCGTCAATGTTTTGTTTAATTTCTAGGTATGAGCATATCGGCTCTATCCAGAACCCATAAAGAATAAATAACATCACAAGGGTTGCAAAACCAGTAACACTCCAGCGAATAATCTTTTTGTCAAAACCAGCAGCAGACAAAAACAACACAACAGGTAACACGAAATAAAGCAACTTAAATATATCTGTCAATCGAAAATGGTATCCGAATTCGTACAGCATAGGTTAATCTCCTTTATATTAATCTGGTAACCGCTTTAATCTTTGAAAGCAACGTAGAAAACCACTGCGCAATCGAGATTACAATGTCAGCTCTAAACATTCCTCCTGTTGCTAAACAATCTGTATCATCCGCATTCACAAACCTTCCCACCACCGGGTCATAGTACCGGCTCTGCAGGTAGTACAGCTCTGTCTCGGCTGGAATTATATATGTGCCCGGCAACCGCAAAAGGCGATGCCTGCTGGTATATATTATGACTAAAACTTTAGATATCCTTGTTGTTTCCAAACATCTAATGTTGCTTGCGCTTCAAATGCTAATTCAGGATTACGTTTGTCTTTTGCAATTTGCTTCAGTGTTTTTTTTGCTTCATCAATATACTCATTTAATCCCAAACAATGCGCAGCCGCCATTAATCGCACTTGATTGGACTCGTTACGCAGAAGCTCCAAAAACAAGGACTTGTCCTGCTCTACTTTGAAATGGTAATAAATTCTTGCCAACTCTTTCATTGCAGTATTGTGTGCTTTCACATCACTTTTTGTATACCCTTTGTTCAACAATGAACATTGGTAAATATACAATTCTAAATAGTTTTCCATTAAATTTTCACCCCATTCATCCGCAACACTTTAATACCCCATTCATAATAGCGCGCACGCGACTAGACATGAAAAATTGATCAATAGATATTTGAACACAGACCTTCTCGTCTTAATTATCCCAAATGCACAAATCATGCTTAATACGCTGATTGATAAAAAAACAACTTCATCCATCACTTCATCCTATTCTGTCAAGCACTTAATTGCTGTTGCAAACCATTTGTTAAATGTTGAGGGCAACGACTTTGCATTATTTACAACCGCAGATTTTGCTTTCTGTATCCCCTTCTTCGTAAAACACGTTCTAAGTAGATAAGTCAAAAGCCAACCGCCTGATTCCTACGAATAATGATACTCTTATGCCAGAAAAATGTCAACGGAACGAATGACATTTCCCGCATCGTCGTAGAGGTACTTATAGTGTGCAGTTAAGGTATCCGCTGCATCGTACCACTTCTCGGAGGTGATCTGGCCGAAGCGGTTATAGCGAAAAAAACACCCTGCTACGCAAGAGCGAAGCAGAGTGTTCTTTGTAAAACAAGTTTGGCCCTTCCATTTTCCAGCAGCACGCGTGGGTAAACAAGGTACTTGTTGAATGCATGTCAGAGTGATTCTACAAATTCTTGTTGCGAGCTATCGTCGTACATTGGTTTGCTAACAACATCAAAACATAGCCTAACTTCACACCACTAACAGCAATGCCCACGTACGTTACGACAGCATTGCCTCGTCACATTACTAGAGTTCATCCTTGCTTCCTGTGTCTTTCGGGGACTCATCATTTCTCTCCAATTTTCTGCGTACGCTTTCTGCCCAAATCCAAAGAAAGCTTGCCAAATAAGCCAGAATTTGAACAATAATGAACTCCGCATCTTTCACTGTTACCCATAAGAGACCGCTCACCAGCATGTTCATCAACAGACTACACACTATTACTTTGAGTGGTGCCTTAAGGACCACCAACAGATAGCACACTAACAAAACTGGTGATCCCCTTACTATGTGCTTATATAAATTCAAGAAAGAATCCATAACCACTTACCTCTCTAATAATCTTTTGAAAAGTCAAACTTAGGTCGAATCCGTTTTGTGTCCAGATATCCATCCCACTTACCGTCTAAAACATCGATCAAGTATTGAACAATATCCCCCACAGAGGAAAACACCGAAGCAAATCCAACCAAAACGCCAATTGTCTTAACAAAGCGATACGTTGAGCTTTTCGCAAATGCAGCATATAATCTATCGTCAAAACGCTTGAAAAGCTTTTTCCCGGCAGTAATCAATTTGTCTCCAAACGATTTAAGTTTGTTTGCCTTCTTCGAAACTTTTTTCCATATCACGGATGTTGTGTAGAGCGCTGGTATAAGCCATAAAATCACATCAACTGCCGTTCCCAACCACTTAATGTTAATCCGCACATATCCCCACAAATCCACATTGGCAACAGGATCATTTTCAACATATACATAAAAGTTGTACCTCAAATGGTTTTCACCTGCTCCTAAGAGAATCGGCTCATCCGCATTCACAAACCTTCCCACCACCGGATCATAGTACCGGCTCTGCAGGTAGTACAACTCTGTCTCCGTGTCGTAGTAGTAACTACGATATCGGTACGGATTCTGATGTGCGATATGGTCACTTGCTGTGATCTCTACACCACTTGCGTCGGTCACGCTCAGTACCTTGCCCCAGGCATCGTAGGTGTATCTGGCAAGTACCTCTGCGCTTTTGTTCGTGATGGCAATGACATCGCCCTGCAGGTTCTTTACGAAGAAGTAGGGTTCTTCGTTGTAGAGAATACCGCAAATGCTGTCTTCGTTGTCATAGATCGGGGTAATGGTTGTCGTTCCGTACTGCTCACAAAGGATCTTATCGCCTTCTACCTGGTAGGTATGGGTTACACCGTCTACCACCTTACCGATACGGATACCGTTTGCATTGTAGGTATAGGTCGTAGTTCCGAAGCTCTTCAGCTGACGGCCCTTACTCCATGTAAGAGCATTTCCCAAGTAGTTGGTCGGGTTACCCTGTGCATCGTAGGTGATGGTCTTGCTACCATAGCCGGTGAGCAAGTCTTTCCACTCAGAATCACCACTCTTTCGGTAACAAAACCGTACTACCAAGCGTTACATCGTTCTCCGTACCACGCATGACTCAACCACTTTCCTATGAATAATGATACTCTTTTGTCAGAAAAATGTCAACGGAACGAATGACATTTCCCGCATCGTCATTTAGCTCTCGCTATAAGGAACAAGCGCCGTGACATTGGTGTCACGACGCTCGTCTTTGACTAGTTTTGTTTGTACAATACGATCTTGTCGTAGCCGAGATCGTAACC
The DNA here is from genome assembly GCA_045645665.1 of Lachnospiraceae bacterium. Lineage (GTDB taxonomy): Bacteria > Bacillota > Clostridia > Lachnospirales > Lachnospiraceae > ISDg. The sequence continues at coordinate 3,643 of JAZRJF010000046.1, forward strand.
CTCCTGATATTCAATCGCATAGAGTGTTATCTTCTCATCATTCCAAACAGTCTTCCAAATCCCAGCTGAAAAAAGATGGGTTTCCTCTTCACTCCCCGGAAAATATGCAAGCAGTTGCAGATAGGTTTCCCTTTCTCCCCAATATGCATCTACCATCTCTCCGTCTATCTCAATTTGGCAGTACGGCGGAGAATCTTTTCTACCTACAACGTAGAGTTTTGGATTTTCAGAGGCCCAAACCACACCTTCCTCGAACTCAGGCACCTCACGTATGCTCACAATAACCAATGCGATAGTGTACGACAAAAAGCTTAATATGCCTATGCTTATTGCTGTCCATTTGACGATACGAAATAAAACTTTAAGTCCCTTCATCAAAAGCCTCCTTTTCATAAGAAAGACGTCTTAGTACCTTTTTCACTCAGTGGTTGCGAATGTCAACCTCTTCCATCGGTTTCGATGCTATCGCGAACCAGCTGGAGGCAATCGAACGTAGCAGAGCCATTGCTATAATCATAATCGCACCAAACGGTCAGTTTGTCAACCTTACGATACTGACTCTTTGCAAATGTCATCGTTACGTACTGCCATGCTGTTGCAGGCCACATAACGGTAGGCGGTATATCAAGTCGGCGATTGCAATCGCCCATAGTATCACACACGAAAAAACGGGAGGCACCATAGTGCCTCCCGAAAGCTTCTACAATATCTCGCGTCTCCGCGCTTATTCTCAAGCCTTGCCCTCAGAACCAAGAACAGTCTTAATCTTGTGAGCAACGATCTCCTTAACGTACTTACGACCATCGGTCAAGTACTGTCTGGGATCGAAGTGATCCGGGTACTTAGCCAAATGCTCACGTACACCAGCGGTCAAACCAAGACGAAGGTCGGAGTCAATGTTGATCTTGCAAACTGCAGATCTTGCAGCCTGACGAAGCATCTCTTCCGGAATACCGATAGCATCCTTCATAGCTCCACCATTTGCATTGATAATGTCTACGTACTCAGGAACTACAGAAGAAGCTCCGTGAAGAACGATCGGGAAGCCGGGAAGTCTGCGGCTAACTTCGTCAAGAATGTCAAAACGAAGCTGCGGCTTCTGGCCGGGCTTGAACTTGAATGCACCGTGGCTCGTTCCGATTGCGATTGCAAGGGAATCTACACCGGTTCTCGTTACGAAATCCTCAACCTGCTCAGGCTGTGTATAGGACTCGTGACCTGCTTCTACTACTACGTCATCCTCGATACCTGCAAGAGTACCAAGCTCTGCCTCAACTACAACGCCATGAGCGTGTGCGTACTCAGCAACCTGCTTAGCAATCTTGATGTTCTCTTCGTAAGGAAGGTGAGAACCATCGTACATAACGGAAGTAAAACCACCATCGATACAAGACTTACATACTTCGAAGTCTGCACCGTGATCAAGGTGAAGAGCAATCGGAACACTGGTGTCCTCAATTGCAGCCTGTACAAGATGTACAAGGTAAGCATGCTTAGCATACTTTCTTGCTCCTGCGGAGCACTGAAGAATGATCGGGGAACGAAGCTCATCAGCAGCCTCGGTAATCGCCTGAACGATCTCCATGTTGTTAACGTTGAATGCACCGATAGCGTATCCGCCTTCGTATGCTTTTTTGAACATTTCAGTTGTTGTAACTAACGGCATAACAATTCATCCTTTCTATCTTTGAAATGTAAGTATCAAAGCTCTTCCGAGCGATTGACCTATAATCGAACCTATTATAACAGATTCCATGTAAAATGCAAAGAGTATTTTAGCATCTACTTCGATTTCTACAGCGAAGCAAGCACTATTTCTTGCCCCACAGGAAGAACAGCATACGACACTTGATATCTCGGGCATTTACCGGGCCGATGCTTCGGCTATCCGCCGAATTGCAACGGTTGTCGCCCATCACAAAATACTCATCGTCGTCCAGCTCAACCTCCATAAACTCATTTTGCAAGCTTGGCCTTGTCGGGTCGAAAAATGCGTATTCCTCGTCGAGCGGCTTGCCGTTGATATAGATCTGCTCACCCATAACAACTACCGTATCGCCGGGCTCACCGATGACACGTTTGATGTAGTCCTTGCCCATCGTCTTGTCGTTGCTAAACACAACGATATCGCCGCGACTCGGACTTCCGATTCGCAGACCGAAGCCCATCGCATTGTCCACCAGCGTATTGTTCATAGAATCTCCGTCTACGATGTACGGAGGGAAGATGAAGAAGATTGCATAGATGATCAAAAAGCTGATGCAGAAGAAACGCACGCAGTCCCAAAATTCCGCCATTGCCTGCTTCTTTTGCTGTGCCTTTGTCTCCTCATCCGGCTCTATCTCAACTTCCGTATCTCCTTCTACAACCACCGGTGCCGGAGCCTCCTCTGCGTCCTGGTCCACTGCAGGCTCATCGTACTCCGCAATCACTCGACTTTCCACGACCTTTCCGTCGCCTTCCGTCGCATTCTCGCCATAGGAAAGCGCAATCATGCCGATCTCCTCGGCTTCCGCAACGCCATCCTTCGCTTCTCCGGTAGCCGTCATTGCTCCTATGATATCCTTCGTAGCATCCTTGACCTTCTTGCCTATGTCCATACTACAAGTCCTTTCTGCAAATGCCTCTCTCTTTTATCGCGCCTCTGCCCCTCGGCAGATTACATGGTAACAGGGGACCGCTAGGGTCCCCCGTAAGTATTACTTCAACTCTACTGCTTCTCCATCATAGGAAAGCTCGAATTTCGCAGGAGCGGCACCAAGGAGTGCAACACTTCTCGAATCCGGCTGAGAGCATCCGACATACACCTCGTAGGTGCCCGGCACGAGCATTCTCATACCCTCTTCATTGAATACGCCAAATGCCTTAGCCTCCAACGTAATCTCTACCGTCGTCTCTTCGCCGGCAGCAAGTCTTACCTTCTTAAGACCCTTCAGCTGAGCATTCGGTGCACCCTCCATCGGAGACTTCACGTATACCTGAACCGTCTCGGCACCGGCCATAGCACCGGTATTCTTAACCTTAACGGAGCATACAACCTTGTCATTCACAGCGCCGCTTACGCTAGCATCCTCAAATGCAAAGCTCGTATAGGAAAGTCCGTAACCGAACGGATACAATGCCTCATTTGTCATATAACGATAGGTTCTGCCCTTCATCGCATAGTCGGTGAATGCGGGAAGCTCTTCCGACGTACGATAGAACGTTACAGGAAGCTTGCCTTCCGGATTTGCCTCACCGAAGAGTACCTGTGCGATTGCACGTCCACCCTGTGCACCCGGATACCAGCCCTGTACGATTGCGGGAAGATTCTCATCTGCCCACTTAACAGCAAGAGCACTACCGCTGAGCAATACAAGGATAACCGGCTTTCCGCTCTCCTTCAATACCTTAAGGATCTCTTCCTGCATACCCGGAAGATCGAGATTCGGCTTGTCACCGGAAGCGAACTCGTTACCCTGATCGCCTTCCTCGCCCTCAAGACCGGGATCCAGACCCATAACTGCAATGACAACGTCGCTCATTGCCGCAACAGCCTTTGCCTCAGCGAGACGGTCATTTGCCTGACCGAGTCCCTGTACACGATCCTTGAACAGGTGGCAGCCCTCGGAGAAGAAGATTCTCTTGTCTTCGCCAACGAACTCACGAATACCCTCAAGTACGGTAATGTACTCGGAAGCGGTACCCTCGTAGTTACCAACGAGTGCCTTACGGTTGTCTGCGTTCGGTCCTACGATACCAATCGTCTGAATCTTAGACAGATCGAGCGGCAACGTCTGATTCTCGTTCTTAAGAAGACAAATGGTCTTCTTAGCGGTGTTGAGATTCAGCTCCTTATACTCCTTGCAATCTACGCGGTCATAGCCGATCTTGTTGAACGGTACCTTCTCGGGATCGTCGAACAAACCAAGCTTCATACGCGTAGTGAACAATCTCGTTACTGCACGGTCAATCGTGCTCTCCTCTACAAGGCCTTCCTTTACAGCCTGAAGAAGGAATACATAAAGGTTACCACAGTTCAAATCGCAGCCCTTATTCATAGCAAGTGCTACAGACTCTACCTGGTTCTTCGTAACCATGTGGAACTCGTGGAAGTCCTTGATAGCCCAGCAGTCAGAAGTTACGTGACCGTCGAAGCCCCACTTCTCACGAAGGATGTCAACCAAAAGCAGCTGACTACCACAGCACGGCTCATCATTTGTACGGTTGTAAGCACCCATGACAGCCTCTACCTTACCCTCGTTGATACAGTCATCGAATGCCGGCAAATACGTCTCATACAAATCCTGCGTAGATGCTACTGCATTGAAGCTGTGACGAAGATCTTCCGGACCGCTATGTACAGCAAAATGCTTTGCACAAGCAGCAACCTTCATATACTTCGGATCGTCACCCTGCATGCTCTGAATAAAACGAACACCGAGACGACCACTGAGGTACGGATCCTCACCGAAGGTCTCATGACCACGACCCCATCTCGGATCACGGAAGATGTTTACGTTCGGGGACCAGAAGGTCAAGCCCTTGTAAATGTCGGTATCGTCATACTGCTGCTGCATATTGAACTTTGCTCTACCCTCGGTAGATACTGCATCAGCAACCTCTGCGATCATATCCTCGTCAAATGCTCCTGCAAGACCGATTGCCTGCGGGAATACCGTAGCGACACCTGCACGAGCTACTCCGTGCAATGCCTCATTCCAGTAGTTATACGCCTTGATACCAAGTCTCGGAATCGCCGGTGCATTGTACAACGTCTGCATAACCTTCTCTTCTAAGGTCATCTCCTTTACTAATGCTGCCGCACGCTCCTTGTAGGAAAGGCTTTCATCTTTGTAAGCAAGCTGTTCCATAATTGGTGCTCCTTTCACGCTTTTGCTCTTTATTTTAGTTGGGCTATCACGCCCTAAGCTAAACCATCTTGAAATCCGCGTTCTACACGGTCCTACCAAAACAGTCATATGACATGCCACAGCCGATTTCCCGGCGGATCATACAGCCGATTTTCACGGGCTGCGACGTCTCATATGTATTTTAGTAAAAGGGGCTATTCCCCTACGGAAATAGCCCCCATAGAAATCAAACGTCCAATATGTTAATTAGTAAATAATTAATACTTAGCGTTGAAATCATCAACCATGGTCTGCCACTGGCTACCAAATGCCTCGAGCTGCTCAGCCGGGGTAGCTACGCCAGAGTCAATATCCCATACCCAATCCCAAACATAGTCGGAAAGAAGGATGGTACATGCCATGTTAGTGTCAAGCTCGTTGATCATGAGATCAAGAGTCTCGTTTACAGCTCTCTCATCTACGAAGAGGCTCTCATAGCCGCCCTTCCAAGCGGTATCATCGTTCTCGTAACCAGGAGCACGATCCGTGAACTTGTTGTATGCATAAGCGATGTCATCAACGATGTCCTTGGTAGCGTCACAGTTAGGGATGATGAGGATGTTCTCACGAACGATGGAAATCATAGAATCAGCGCTAGGTCCCTGAGGGAAGCAAACGAAACCGAACTTGAATCCATACTGATTGATCGTGGAAACATTGTACTCTTCACAAACACGCATAGCGGTCTTCTGCTCTTCGAAAGCCTGAACGAACCAATCCCATGCAACGTCATCGCCTTCCGGACGAGGCATATGGTATCCCTTATCATAGAGACCACGACCCCAATCAAGAGCCTCAAGAACTGCAGGATCAGAGGTGTTCATAACAAGAGTACCGCCCTCACCCTTAACGATTACGTTAGTATCGTTGGACTGAAGACAAGCCTGGAAGAAGTCGTTACTGAAGGAAGCGATACCGTAAACGTCCATCTGGCCGTCGTTGTTGGTATCCTGAGTAAGCTGTGCACAAAGCTTCTCGAACTCTTCCCAAGTCCAGTTCTCAGCAGCCTGAAGATCGTAAGGAAGCTCAGGATCAACACCGAGCTGCTCGAACAGATCCATGTTGAAGAACACACCGGTTCTAGGCTCAAGACCGGAAGCAAAACCGTAGATAGCATCACCAACGGTCATAACTTCGATAACTTCCTGGTTCCACTTCTCTTCCTTGAAATCGAACTCTTCGATGTTAGCAACATCTGCGAAGAGACCCTTGTCAAGGAGTGCAGCTACGAAACCGGAGTCAAGAACGATGATCTGACCAACCGGCTGGTTCGTAGTAATGGAAAGCATAGCGGTCTCCGTCATCGGCTCCCACTCAGATACTTTCAAACGTCCGATGGTGTAGTTATGAGCCTTCATCATGTCTTCCTGGAATGCCCAATAATCTTCCTCGTACGTGTTGGTAGGCTCGTTGTAATTCTCAGGCGACCACCAGTCAGCGATTACAACGTTAAGACCACCAAGGTCTCTGTCATCTACCGGACCGGTAGGCTCCTCGTTCTGATCCGGAGCGGTCGTCGGGGTAGGTGACGGCTTCTCTTCCTTCTTGTCTCCACATGCAACGAGTGCAACAGAGAGCATCATAACCAAGAGAAGCATAACAAGAGTTTTCATCTTGCTCATTTTAAGTTCCTCCTTAAAATAATTATTCTAAAATGCCGTTAAGGGCATTTTATTCGATTGTTACGGGCATTAGCCCTTGATACCACTCTGGCTGATACTTTCCACGAAGTTCTTCTGCGCAAGTACGTAGATGATAATCAACGGGATCATAGAAATCAGCGTTGCGGTAGAAAGAATCTGATTACCGAAGGCGTTGGAAATCTGATAGCCCTGGCCATACAGAGTCTTATAGTAACCGTTCAGGGCGTCTACGAAACCATTCAAGTGGTTCGTAACCAACGACCAGCCGGCACCACTCGGGAAGAACACCTTCGAATATGCGGAGTCTGTCCACTGCCATACGAATGCGAACAGGAAACAGGAAACCATAATCGGGCGTGCTCCCGGAAGCAAAATCTGAAAGAAAGTACGAAGTCTGCTACATCCGTCTACATATGCAGCTTCCTCGAGCTCCTTCGGCTCGTTACGGAAGTGCTGACGAAGCAAGTAGATGTACAAACCGGACTTAAAGCCTGCACAGCCCAAACACATAAGCAAGTAAGGTGTGAGCGTACCAAGCAGGTTCAGTCCCTTTCCGCCGTTGAACAATCCGATGATTCCGAGGATATCGAAATCCTGGAAGTACAGATACAACGGGGTGATGATCGTCTGCGGCGGCACGATAATCAACATGATTACACAGCCAAACCAGAAGTTCTTAAGCGGGAACTTGTATCTTGCAAAGCCATAGCCAACAAGCGTACAAGCCAACACCTGAAAAAGAGCAACCAAAATAGCTACGTAGAACGAAGTCCATATGGACTTAATTCCTCCGAGCATATACCATGCAGTGTCGTACGCACTTACGGAGAAATGTCTCGGAATACTGATAACCGTACTGTCGTACAAGTCTTTCTCTTCCATGAAGCTAAACGAAATCTTCTGAAGAAGAGGCTGAATGATAAGGAAGCACAAACCGAAGATCAATATTGCGCGGCATACACAATAGAAGAATCGACCAATCTTCTTACGAAGGAGGTATCCATCCGTCTTACGGTTACGCTCCATAAAGTTTTGAAACTGTTCTCTCTTAGTCATAGTAATATACCCTCTTTGAAATGATCAGTGCTACTATGCCGAGTATCACTGCGATAATTGCGAAGTACACCCACGACATTGCCGCGGTACGTCCGTAATTGAAGTCAGTCAACAGGGTCTGATTGATCAGTGTCATCAAATCACTGTCAGACTTCGTGAAGAAGTCAACAATCGTGTAGACTACATTAACGAGAATCAGGGAACTGATCATAGGGAACGTAATCTTCCAAAAGCTCTCCCAACCGGTACAGCCCTCAATCGTAGCAGCCTCGTACATACTCGGGGAGATAGTCTGCAAACCGGACAAGAAGATAATAATCTGAATACCGGATGCAATAGCGATGTCATAAACCTGGTCTACAATCTCGATAACGTATTCGAAGAACTTGTTACCGGTCTCACCTTGCAGAAGAATACTCTCAAGCGTCTCCGTAATGGAAGTCGAGCTAGTATCCTTCTGGATGATGTTCTGCATACCCTGAATCAAGGAGTTGTTCGTCTCGAGACCTACCATAACACCGGAAGAAAGGATAACCGGCAAGAAGTATACGGCACGAACGAAGGTTCTTCCCTTAAACTCCTGATTCAACAGCATTGCCATGAAGAAGCTGAATATGAGGATGGCCGGCACACGCAATGCCATCTTCTGCAACTCATCAAGGAGATACTGTGTATACTTCGGATCGATACGGAAAATGTAGTTGTAGTGCTCAACGCCTGCCCAAGTGAAGGTAAATCCATGACCGGGAGTCGGGGATACCTGACAGAAGGACATATACAGCGACTGGCACATCGGGTAGAGCAGGAAAAGCAAAAAGCCAATGATAAACGGTGTGATGAACAGATATCCGGCAATGGCATTACCGCGAGCCAGATTCTTTTGTTTCTTCTTTTTCACTTTACTCATTTAGCGTCCACCTCCCTGTACTACAACCCAATCCTGAGCCGGAATAACCACGCCATTCTCGGTTGTATATTCTGTGGTACGATAATTTACATATACAGAAGTTCCGTCTGCATACTCGGTTACCGTAATATTGGTGTCAAGAATCTCATGATCCTCGATGGTCTGACCGTACAACGATGCGAAATCGGTCTTAAAACGATTGTAAAGCTCGATTGCGTCATCTCTCCAAGACTCGAAGCTTGCTCCGTAGAACTCGGTGTAAGCAGTCTCCTGAAGCTCATTCGTCTTAGCATCCATGAATACGAAGTAGAGACCTGCGCCATACTCAACAGAGTTCAATACGTTCGTTACGTAGTCACCGGTAATGTTGATTGCATCTCCAGTATAATCTACAAAGCCGTGAAGTGCAATAGACAAGAAAGGAACGATGTCATCAATGATACTGGAGCTATCAGAGGAAAGCGGCATCTCGAGAATGATGTCTGCGTAAGGAATCGCATACTCATTACCGGTATATACGATGTTCTTTCCACCGCTTGCAACCATGTCTGCAAGCATCTGAGCCTGCTGCTTCATAACGCTTTCACGGGAAACGGGAGCCTTACGATTGTAATCAGCCGCAAGGATGTCACCGATGGAGCCAAATGCAATGTTCGTAATATCAAACTTCTTCATATCCTTACGGAATGCATCGATGTTATCGAAGATTACCGAAGGCTTAGCGATATAATAGTAATCGCTTTCTTCGTCCGTACCGTACCAGATATTGCTGATCTCCTGCATCTCAATCGGCTCTCTGGACAGGAACTTGCCTGCATCGCCGCGGATGGAGAAGGAATCAAACAAGCTGTTGTTGTATACGAACGTAAAGTCAGACTTCACAAACACCGTGTTGCTCTCTCCGATGGAAGACAACATGTTCTTGAAATCCTTCTTGCTACCAAGCTTGGAAATCAAATCAATGTTATCTGCGATATCGTGATCAACGCCATCGTTAAACCAACCATTGATGATAACATCAAGATTGGTCATGCCCGCGTCGTTCAAATCCTTAATAATCGCTGCCATCTCTTCGTAAGTAGAGAGTGCATACGGAAGATCCTTCGGAATACCGAGAATCTGCTGTCTCTTTGTGATAGCACCGATCAGCTCAACTGCTGCCGGCATCTCGCCACTCACGCCTTCTGCAAGAGTCGGGTACTTGTTAAGCAAGTACTCGCGATAGCACTTAGCCATCTCTACGTAGGATGCCTCGTCGATGGTCTTGAAGCGAACACTGATGTTCTCTCCTGCCGGAAGCTTCTCTTCATAGATGTATACGGCTGCATTAGACTTACCTTCCGATACGTCTGCAAGCTCGCTATGAACTACGTTAAATGCCTGAGTAACATAATTGTACATGTGACGACGTCCTGCAACGTCAGCTTCGATGTAGGAATATGCGGAGCCGTCTTCTACGATACAAAGCATCGACTGATCGGTATCCTCATAAGCAATTCCGTATACCGGGAACTGAACGGTCGGGTCGTTGATGATGTCTTCACGAACCTGTGCATAATCCCATCCATATACCTTGGAGTGGTATACGCTCTGGTTTGTCTTCAGGTTGTTGAAATTGATAATCGCGCCGCTTCCGTCCGGAACTACCATGTATCCGTTCTCCTGGGTGCTTGCGGAGCACATATACGGGAGAATACGAATCTCGGTTACCGGGTAATCAGCATAAAAATCAATCTCATCATAAGGTGCGCTAACAACAAGGTCATCGCCTTCAAGCTTCAGATAAACCGTAACATTAACAGCGGGGTTATCATCGCTCGTCTCTGCACCGTAGTACTCAAGGTCACTCTTGTACTGTTCCTCGGTGTAGCCTGCCTCAAGCAAGTACGCCTCAACCTTCTCCTTCTTCCACTCCTGAGTCTCAGGACGAAGAACTGCTACCTTTGTTGTCTCAAGGTCGGGATAGAGCTCCAACAGCTCTTCCTTGTTATCACGAGATGTGAGCTTCTCGATATCGTAGATACGATATACACTCTTCATCTCCTTAAGACCTTCTTCGCTTACATTTGCCTGAATCTCTTCGTAACGAGCATACGGTACTGCAAGCGGAACCAAGTAGGTCTTTTCAATCTTACCAATGGTGTAATCAATACGGATTGTAGTATCGTCTACAACCTCGTAGCTGTAGTTTCCTCTTTCAACGCTATCAGCATAGCTGTTCAAGATTGTCTGAATACCCTTCACATCCTGATAAGTGAGGACGATCATGGACTTCAGCTCGTCTCTTGTTGCATCCGGACCCTGAGGATTACTGTTCCAAACATTGCCGTACTTATCGGTCATTACGAACTGGCCGGTAGTCGGGTCGAAATCAAGCTTAAGGCTCTCATTCTGAATGGTCTGGATTCCGGTATCCAAATCCGAGTCAAAGCGGTATACATCAATCGGCTCAACCTCTGCCTGCTTTCTGGTTCCGAAGTACACGGCCAAAAATACAAGAGCAGCTATACACACACAGGAAATCACGCCAATAATAATTTTCTTCTTCATTATCTTTTACTCCTTCCTGTGCTATCCGATACGGAAATTAATCTCTTTGAAGAGCGATACGAAATATGCAAACGCATCGCTGATAAGGCTGAAGAACAGCAAGATAAGGAACATGATGATTGCCATTCCGACGATGGAAAGGAGACAGGAAAGCAAGCCTTTTCCCAAACCATAATCATGTACCATCATCATACCGCAGAGAATCAGGAACGCACACCAAATCAATGCAAATGTATTGAAGTAGGTAATGAATACACCCTCATCTACGGTAACCATATTGCTGACGAAAATCATCGGAATACCAAGCAACGGGTACGGGGTAAGTGCATAAGCAGTTACCATGTAGATTTCCTTCAGTCTTCCTTTACCATCCATCAAGGTGGTCCAACACCAGTTTGCTACTACCCAGATTGCCAACGGCAACAGGATGCTGGCGATAACCTTGAAGACGTTAGTTTCACTCCATCTGGTTCCGTTGAACATGAAGTTCGTGAACCGACGGTCCCAAAGGTTCGTAAGCAGCGTAAGAATAACAATCGTATGCGCAGCTGCCATAGAGCCTCTCTTCTCATGTGTCAAATCCCACGTTCCATCGAACGGATGGAAGATAACATACAAGCTGTAGCGAAGAGTCTTGAGATATCTCGAAAGACCTTCACCCTTAAACCACTGCAAAATACGGGAGAATAATTTCATCATGCTTCCTTAATCTCCTTTCGCAGTTTAATAATAAATCGTATCAGCTTCGGAACAATAATCAAAACAGCCAAGATGATTACTGCATGAAGGATGTACTTTTCAACCAATTCCTCACGGTAATACTGGAATGCCTTAGAGTAGTTTACATCGTCTCTTGCGATCTCGAAGTACTCCATAGCTTCCTTGTAGTTCTTCTCACGGAATACGGAACGTCCGATACCTACGTATGCAAGCTCGTAATTACCGTTGAACTTAAGTACTTCTTTCCACTGCTCAGCAGACTCCGTATAGCTACCCTGCTTATACAAGCGAAGTGCCTCATTTACAAGGCGGCCGTAATTGGTCATGCTAAACTCGGTAAAGTATCCGGACTTATCGAGAACGAGAATCGTCTCCTGATCCAAATTGTCCATTGCCGTAGCATACATGAAGCGTCCGGCGTTGGAACCGTAGTTACCGAAGGAGTAAAGCATATTGCCCTGGAAGTCGTATACGAAGATACGTCCTCTTGTACGGTCCAAACAGCAATACGTATCGTTGTCATAAGGAATTACGTCAACGAACTTCGAAGTACCCTGAATCGTACCTACCGAACCCCAAGTGAGGTCGCCGAGCGGATAATAATTTCCGTTACGAATCAAGATATCGGAACCCATCGAGTTCAACTTACGTACCGGCGTTGCGACACCATCCCAGAAATCCTGCTCTTCGATCGTACTCGTCGTTACGTAGATGAAGCCCTTAGAGTCAAGACTCAGGTTGTTGTACTCGGTCGGAACGTACTGTACCGAACGGTCACGCTGCTCCTTCGTCTGAAGCTTCTTCCAAATCTTCGAGAATACCGATGCCTCTACCTTGTTCGCACCAACGTAACCGGTAAAGGTTCCGGTCTTATCAAACTCCATCAAACCGGAGTTGATACCATTTGCCTGAACATAAAGTCTGAAAGCGCTATCTACAACAATCTTCAACGGCATGAAAACGTAATCTGCTGCGAGAGTATCGTCCTCGGGATTGTTAATTACGCCGATAACGTTCAGGTTATAGTCACAGTGAATTACACGGTTGTTGTCCTTGTCTGCGATATAGAAATCGTAAGGCAGGTCAAGCTCCTGTGCAACATAATTCTCTTTCTGCTCTTCGGGTGCGGGTGCGGCTTCACCTTCGCCTTCACCTTCTGCATCGCCCTCAGCATCGCCCTCAGCGTCGCCTTCTGCGTCGCCCTCGGTATCGCCTTCTGCGTCGCCTTCTGCATCACCCTCAGCATCGCCTTCTGCGCCGTCCTCTTCGGAGGTCGTCGTGTCAGCTACGCCATCGTCTTCAACAGTACCATCTTCTACGGTACCATCCTCGGTCGTACCGTCTTCGGTTGCGCCATCTTCTGTCGCACCGTCCTCGGTCTCGCCGCCTTCCGGTTCCGGCTCGGGAGTTACTACCGGAGGAACATAAAGCTCGCCCTCGTACTCACCGAAATTCTCTAAACGCTCTTCGTCGGTAATCTCCATTACGAAGATATCGGTTACATTCTTCATGGAAAGCGTAATGTTGTCGCCAACCATCATCGTATCCTTCAGTGCCTCTGCAACCTGCATGTTGTAGATAACACGAACGAGCTCGTAAACACCATCCTGCTTGCGAAGCTCTACGATTCTGTTGTTACCGGTATCGCAGATAAACACGCTGTTACCGATTGTGAACATACCCTCGGGATTGGAGAAGGAACCAACCTCCTCGCCGAAGTCCATACCATATACAGTATCCGTTACGGAATATGCATCGGGAGATTCTACTTCATCACCCCAGTAGTTATAGGTGTAGGTGTACCACTCTTCGGTTGCAAATGCAGACGAAATGCTCGAGAACACCAGACAGAGGAGAAGGAGAATCGTCAAAATTTTCTTAGTCTTCATTCTCATGCCTCCTATTCCTTAATACCGGAGCTAGCCATCGTCTCAACGATGTTGCTCTGTGCCAAGATGAAACATACGATCGGCAGAATCATCATGAACAGTGTTACTGCCGAACCGACACCGGTTCTGGCAACACCACCGGATGCAATCGTTCTAAGTGCAAACGGAAGTGTCTTCAACTCCTCAGAGTAGATGTACGTTGTAGCAACGTTGTTCCACAAACTCTGGATGGAGAAAATCATCAATGTAAGAACTGCGGGCTTAACGAGAGGCATAACGATTGTCATAAAGATCTTGCCTTCCTTAGCGCCGTCGATCTTTGCTGCCTCGATCAAAACATCCGGAATACTGGTCTCCATGAACTGCTTCATAAGGAAGAGTCCCATTGGTGAGGCAAATGCCGGTATGATGACCGCCCACGGGGTATCTACCCAGCCGAGCTTAGCCATGATCAAGTAGTTCGGAATCGCAAGTACGTAACCGGTGAACATAAGGGCTACGGTAACCGTTGCGAAGAAAAATCCGGAACCCGGGAATCTGTACTTTGCAAGTACATAAGCTGCCATGGATGCAACAATGATATGTCCGATTGTACCGAGCGCGGTAATGAACAAGGAGTTAAATGCGTAACGCGTGAAGGTTACAACACCGGTCTTGCCCATCAACAGGAACAAGTCACTGAAGTTATCCGTGGTAGGATTCTGTACGAACAGCTTCGGCGGGAATACGAACAGCTCATCAAGGGGCTTGAAAGCTGCGTTAATTGCATAAACAAGCGGGAATGCGAAAAAGCATCCGAAAAATATAAGTACGAGTGCTACGCCAACGTCACCTGCGCGGGAACGATTCGGCTGTCTGCCTGCTTTAATCTTCTTCATGTCGTCCCCTCCCTATCAAGTACCGATTCTTGCAAGTGCCTTCTGAATGAACTTGTTACACAAGTACATTACCACAAAGAGCACGGTTGCAATTGCGGATGCATATCCCATCTCGAAACGGTAAGAACCGTAGTCGATCAAGTGAGTTACAACAGTACGAGCTGCATAGTCCGTACTCGGGAAACCACAAAGGTTCATCGTTACGTCAGCCGTATTGAAGGACTGCGTAATTGCCATAACGGCACCGAACATCAACATGGACTTCATGTTCGGAAGAGTGATGTACCAAAGCTCCTGCCAACGGTTCTTGATACCGTCAACATAACCTGCCTCGTACTGATCCTCAGGAATGGTATTGAGACCGGCGATGAAGGAAAGGAAGCCAGAACCAAGACTCAACCAAAGCATAACGACCATAACGATCGGAATCATGTACGCAGGGTTCGTCAACCACAGCATCGGAACGTCGATGATGCCGAGGTCTATTAGCCACGCATTTGCATATCCGTAAGCGTCACCACTGAAGATGAAGCTCCAAATCAGGTAAACCTGACCGGAAATGGTCGGTGCGTAGAAGACAAGCACTGCGATTGCACGAATTGCTCTGGGCAACTCGTGAATCAACCATGCAAAGATAAATGCCATTATGTATCCGATCGGACCGGTTACCGCTGCAAGCAAGAAGGTGTTCGTTACTGCGGTAAGGAATACATCATCCGCAAGGAAGAGGTTGATGTAGTTCTGAAGGCCGATCCATCTCGGCGGCTGCAATACGTTGTAGTACGTAAAGCTGAGACACATAGAGATCACAACCGGTACTACATAAAAGAGTACGAAAATGATTGCGTAAGGAGCGAGGAATCCATAACATGTCTTGTGGTCCTTGATGTCTTTCCAAAGGAATCCTGCCTGGCGCTTTTTCTGAACTTTCCAGTTAGCAAAACTCATGTACTATTCCTCCTTTCCTATTTTACCATCTCGGTCTTGAGACCGAACTCTTCTCTCTTCTTGAGAATCTCGGCATCGATATCGTTATCGTAATCAAGAAGCGTCTCACGAGCATCCTCGTTGCTGTTGATTACCTTACGAATAGCATTTACAATATGGCGGCTTGTGTAGTAACCACCGGGAACTTCGGGCGTTCCCTTAACCCAAGACCACTGCTCAAGGAGAATCTCACGCTCCTCAGCACTCCAGGAGAGCTGGTCGAAGGTATTTACATTTGCGGTAGCGTAACGTGCGGACTCGCCCATAACTGCCTCGAGCTCCTTGCCGTAACGTGCCTGAACATCAGCTCCTGCCCACCACTGGATGAACGTCCATGCCTCTTCCTTCTTCTCAGAAGTACCAAGCAACATCGTACAAGTTCCCCAGCTGGTAACGCTACGATTGATATCCCACTCGCCATCGCCGTCTGCATCCACGCGATTGCCTTCAGCATCCTTTACATAAGTACCGGGCATCAGAGCCATCTTCCAGAGACCACGAATCTCGGGAGCGGATACAACCAAAGTATTGTAGTTGTTGTAGTCTACGAAACCGATCGGCATCTCACCGGTACGGAAACGGTCTACGAAGTTGAAGTCCGGAGGACACTTATAATGCGTGAAGAACGTTGTGAAGTACTCAAATGCTTCAACTGCGATCTCGCTGTCCAAAAGAACCTCGGAACCTTCCTCGTTGTACAAATCTCCACCTCTCTGATAGAACTGTGCGAAGAAGCCGTTCAAGTCAGGGTTGGAAACGTTGTTGATCTTACGCTCGGTAGAAGGAATACCAACGTGCATGTGTGCCTTCTGAATTACGGAAAGCATGTCGATCAAGTCTTCCCATGTCTGAGGAATCTCAAGACCGAGTTCTTCCATAATATCGGTACGATAGAACATTACGTTGAAGTTCTGCGTCTCGGGCAAGCCGTATACGCCGCCATCGTACTTGTAAGGGATCCAAGCGGATTCCGGATACTCGGAGAATACTTCTTCGAAGCCGCGAATCTTGTCGCCGTCGCCCTTGAACTGAGTCAAGTCTGTAGATGCACCACGAAGTGCATAGTTAACAGGCTCACCGGATGCTGCATTCAAAGCTACATCGGGACCGGTACCAGCAACGGTTGCCGGAAGCAATACGTCTGCGGTAATCAAGTCTACGTTAACACCGATGCCGTACTCCGGTACGAAGGTGTCGTCAATCATGGACTTAAGGATTGTACACTGGTCACGACCTGCGAAAATCCATACGGTAATCGTCTCGATATCGTCTCCGTAAATGTTACCGATTGCATTGTAGTCAACCGTGAAGGATGCGATAAAGGACTTGATCTCGTGCAATGCCGACTCAAAGAAGTTGGCTGTATCGTTCTCAACCTTTGCATTGCTACCGGATACTACAAGGTAGTCAATATCCAGGTTGGAATTGCTCATCGTAAGAATCGAAGAACCAAGGGAGCTTGCGTTATCCTTGAAGTTGTTCAAGCCTGCGGGGATACGGTCCGGATCTTCGTAGAAACGCTCAAGCTGCGTAGCCAAGGTCAATGCCGAAGATACCTGAGAGCCGGACTCGCCGGTGTATGCTACCAAGTCATCGATAATCTTATAAAGAACCTTTGCCTCAACGTTCATAGCCTCAATAACGTCGGGGTACTTCTCATCCAAGTTGTAGTCGCGGTTCTCGTCCGGCTCGGTACCGGTCAACACGAGAATCTTACGATACATCTGGTTCATACGGTATACGCTGTCGTTCATGCGGTTCAAAATGTCACCGATCTCGCCGAGCGTAACCTCAAGACGAATGGTGTTCTTACCTTCGTTCAGCTTGAAGAGATAAGGGTTGCCCTCTCCATCACCGAGGGTAATCATCTGCCAATCGTTGATGAAGTCAAACTTAATCTCGCCTGCTTCTGCGAAAGGAATCTCACCATTTACATAAAGGGAACGACAGGATACAAAGCCTCGATTGTAGTTCTGTCTTGCCTTAAATGTCAATTCATAATAGCCGGCTTCCGGAACCTCGATCTCCCACTCAATCCACTGACCGGGAACCTTCCAGTTGTTACCGCCTGTCATGTTCAAAATCTGCTTCGTTACACTATAAGGATATGTAGCAGCGGAGGTACGATCGTATGTTGCGTACAAAGACTGAGAGGAACGATACTGAGCGTCCTCACCTTCAACACGAAGAACAAGGTCCTTGTTGCCTACAGCGGTATCAGCGCCTGCAATGTAATCCTTATAAGAAGGAGTCTCAACAACTGCCTGCAACGTGAGCTCTCTGAGGATCAACGTCTCCTGCGTAGCATCCAACTTCAGAGTGTTCTCACCCTTCTCGAAGTAGAAGCAATACGGAGCGGTAATGTAACCGAGCTCATCGCGAACGTACATCTTCTCCCATCTGGGTGCTTCTGCCTGGCTGGGACGAATCTCGTTGCCCTGATTGTCGGTCTTAACCTCGCCGCCGTCTGTCCATACACGACAAAGATTAACCGCATCAGCACCGGTGAAAGGAATCTTTCCATTGATATAAAGCGCACGCTCGATATCAATACCACGGGAAGTCTCCTTATCCTGATCCGGGTAATAATCCAATAAGATATTGTAGAAACCTGCTTCGGGTACGTCGATCTTGAATTCTACGAAACCACCTTCGTAGGAAGCAAGAACGCCCTTCTCGTCTCCACAATCAATAAACTTAACGTCTTCACTATCGACGATAGAGTCCTCACTCAGAGGAATCGAGATGCTTTCCTGCGGGTAAGCAGCTCCCTCATGTTGTAGTAAGTATGCACTGTAAGAGTCCGAACGACCCTCACCAACTACGCTGGAAAAGTCAAATCCCTTGTACTTATGTTCATACGTAGTTTCCGGTTTGAATACGCTCCATACAACAACAATTGCAACAAGTGCAATAATGATAAGGGGCAAATACACGTATTTTTTCTTCAAAACCTTTAGCATCATATCCTCCTTCTCTCGGCGGGTTAGGCAAAATGCCGATTCTCGCGCAATTTTTAACGTATCTCCCGTCACTTTTTTTCGTTCCTGAGGCTAGGGCGGGAAAGTTTACTGTAATTCTAACAAATAAGTGTTGCATTTGCACATCATTTTTTGCTATATTTAAATCAAATATTGCGAAACCATATTTTTTGCATGGGGTTGACTCATTATTTTCCTTTAGAATTGCACAAAAAATATCTTCCCAAACCGTCACGTTTTTATTGCATATTTACAATAGTACGGTGCATTTCACGGGGTGATGCTAAATTAGCACTAATTTCAGGCGCATTTTATGTGCAATTTTATCTGTGAGTTTTCGCAACTTTTGCAAAATGGACATTCTGTCGCGAATATTTCACGAAATTCAGCACGAAGTCTGTCGATTTTATGGTTTCCGGGAGGTAATTATGGCGCGTAATCTAGAAGGCATCTTCGAACATGTTGCTTACGAGGACAACAACTCCGTCGTACTGCATGTTAACTCGATTTTTGAGAATTATGACCTGCATTGGCACACGGCGGCCGAAATCATCATGCCGATCGAGAGCGGTTATCAGGTCAATGTCAACAACCAGGCATTTTCCTTGGCGGAAAATGATATTCTGTTCATCCCACCGGGTGAGCTGCATTCGCTGCAGGCCCCGCCGGTCGGCAGACGATTGATTATGATTTTCGACTTCTCGCTGATCAATTCCATTTGGAATCTGTCCTCCGCAGTCCCGGCCATTTCGCAGCCGGTGCTCATTACAAAGAGCAACCCGGAGCTGCAGGACGGAGCGGGTGAGCTGTTGCATCGTATCATTCAGGTGTACTCCGATCACTCCGAGCCACTTCGCGTGGCACTGATCTACTCCTACCTAATTCAGTTCTTCTCGCTGATCGGAAAGCAGTATTTGCGAAAGGAGCCGACGGGCAGGGATTTGCGCTCAACGAGACAGATGGAGGCGTTCGACAAGCTGAATCTGGCGCTGAACTACATCAACAACAATTATACCGAGAACATATCCATCGAGGACGCGGCGAACATTGCCGGCTTCAGCAAGTTTCATTTTTCGAGACTGTTCAGCCAATTCACCGGCCAGTCCTACTGCAACTACTTGAACCAGCGGCGCGTCAAGGCGGCGGAATCGTTGCTTTTGAATCCTCGCATGTCCATTACGGACGTGGCGCTGCAGGCGGGCTTCTCGTCGTTGTCGACATTTAACCGCGCATTTCGCGCCGCAAAGGAGTGTACGCCCTCCGAGTACAAGTCCTACTACCAGCAGGGCGCCGTCGGCAGCAAGCCGCGAGGCGCACGCCCGGCAAATGCGCGAAAGGAAAATGCGGAGTGATGAGGAGGAACGAATGAGTATCACAAAAAACCACCAAACAAATGAAACCTTGTCCAAGCTGGCTGCCGTAGCATTTCCGAACAAGACCGTGCGCAACATTACCGAGTTGACCGAGGGTATGTTCAATGCTGCATACCGCATCGACTTCACAGACGATACGGCAAGCATCCTCAAGATTTCTGCGGCAAACAACGAAGGTCTCCTCTCAAACGAGATCAATCTCATGCAGGCGGAGGTGTCCGCGATGGAATTGCTGAGAACACGTGGCATCCCCTATATTCCATGCGTGCAGTTCAGCGACTTCACGCGTACACTTTGCAGCGGATTGTATTTCTTTATGGATGTCGTTCCGGGGCGGAGCCTAAACAGCTGCCAAGCGGACTTGTCAGCAGAAACGATTCATTCTGTATTGTACGAGGTCGGCCGACTTCAACGTCAGATGGAATCTATTCGAAACGCACAGTTCGGCCTCGTGGGCGACACATGCCGTTTCAACACTCTGTACGAGATGGTATGTTACCTATTCCACCATGTCCTCGGCGACGCAGAAAAGAAGCAAGTCTCCTTCTTCTTTTCTCCCGACGAATTGCTCGCACGATTGAAAAGAGATTGCGGTTTCTTTGACGAAGTGACTCAGCCATCTCTGGTTCATTGGGACATGTGGGAAGGAAATATCTTCGTCCACGAAGGACGGCTCTCGGGTGTGATTGATTGGGAGCGTGCAATGTGGAGCGATCCACTCATGGACGATCGTTTTCGATCAAAGAATTGCCACCCCGCATTTTTTGAGGGCTACGGCAAAACCGACTTCACCTTCGCCGAAAAAAGACGCATCGTCTGGTACGATGTATTCCTGTATGTGACCATGCTAACCGAGTACCATTATCGCCAATACGAAGATGCCGAATGGAACGTGTGGCTTACTTCTTTGTTGAAGGAAGCGTGGGCGAAGCTTGAGTAGGGAGGGAAGGAACTCCGGCCACAACAGATGTATCAAAAAAAGGGGCCGACGCCATGCGTCAGCCCCTTTCGTAATTCTTATTTCTCACGGAGTATACTTCGTATTGTATCCCGGTCTACTCCTCCGCAACACCCTCCGACCGATACTTCGTCACGAAGTACAGGCAGGCCAGGAAGCCGACCGTAATGATGCCTCTCGCCACGGTATATACCGTCGGAAGCACGGAAATGTTATAAAAATATCCGATGTTCTGCGCCAAACCGCAAAGCAGCGAAAGCATCATCAGGATTCCTCCCGCGATCGCGATTCGATGCACCGTCATCTCGTCCATATCGGTAATGAACGACTGCACCGCAAAGAACACGGCTGCCAGCTCGATGAGATAACCGCCCATGTGCAGGAAGAACTCCGCACCGTACACCGTCGCACCGCCGACATAGTACGGAAGCACCATGCACAGCACCTCCGCCGCAATTCCGACAACCGAAGCGAGGGACGCCACCGCAAAACCGCGCTTACCCTTCGTGCCGCCGATGCTCACAAACAATATGAGCACGTAGCCGAGGATGTCCGGAACGACATCGAGCTTCATCGCATCGCCGACGACATGTCCCATCACAAGCTCCTGCGTCTTTCTGCCCATGTTCTCATCCGGAACGTACTCCGGATAATCCGGTCCGACTGCCACATAGATATCCAACCAAAGCAGCAGCACAGCCACCGCCAATAACCAAAATCGTTTCATCCTATTCCTCTCCCTTCTGCTCGCACAGCTCCGCCGAGGGCTCCTCGCACAGCTCCTCACACGGCTGCTCGTGGCAAAGGCTTGTCATTCGTCGCATTTGCTTAAAGCGACTGTTCACATCCATACAGTAGCGCTCCATCTCCTCGACCGTATCGACAACCGCAACCGCTCCCGCTTCCTCCAGCTCCTCGCGACTGCCGAAGCCATACGTCACGCCGAGCGTCGGAATGCCGAATACCGCTGCGCCCTCCACGTCGTGGAATCGGTCGCCGATCATCAAGATCTCCTCCGGATCCGTAATGCCCGCCTTCTCCATCGCGTAGCGGATTACATCCTCCTTCGTGTTGATCGTGCCGTCCATGCTGGCACCGCACAGATAATCAAAATGCTCCGTCATCCCGAACAAATCCGCAATTCTTCTTGCGAACACCTCCGGCTTCGACGTCGCCATACAAGTGCGAAAGCCCGCCTCGCGCAGACGGCGAAGCGCATCCACGATGCCGGGGTACGGCTCATTTTCCTTCCAACCGAGTACGTTGTAGCGCTCACGATACTTCGCAACCGCCTCCGCAATCTGCTCGCCCTCGAAATAGTCCGAGAACGACACATTCAACGGCGGCCCGATGTAACGCTTCAGCGCGTATTGATCCTCCACCTCGATGCCAAAATG
This sequence comes from Lachnospiraceae bacterium, assembly GCA_045645665.1. Taxonomy (GTDB): domain Bacteria; phylum Bacillota; class Clostridia; order Lachnospirales; family Lachnospiraceae; genus ISDg. Next base: position 25,874 of record JAZRJF010000046.1, read on the forward strand.
CTCGAGCGCATATCGAATGCAGCTCGTAATTCCCTCTATCGGATTTGTCAGTGTTCCATCCAAATCAAAGAACAGATAATATACCATGTGCGCCTCCTGATCTTTAGCATACCCAGTCTACGCACATTATACCGAAGTTCGGACAAACTCACAAGCATTTTTAGAAAAATGCTTCGGAAACGCCGCCCCGCGCCGGTTCCACCCACACAGGCACCGGAATGCCTCCTATGTAGCCCCTACCGCAGGACGTTCATAAGCTCCTTCTCGAATGCCAGCTTCTTCTCCTCCTGTTCGAGCACCAGCCCGAGCTTCTGCGTGTTCTTCCCCGGAATCCACGTCTTTTTCGTATTGAAATAGCGGTTGCACACGCGCGTGAACTTTTCCGGAAATGCGAGCAGGCACCACAGCACCTCGCGCTCCTCGCCGGAGAGCGGGCGATTCCGGTCGTACTCGTCGAGCATTTGCGCACACAGGTCGACGTCCCACTCGTGCTTCTCCATCGTCTTGCGCAGCAAGTAATACAGGTCGGTCACTTGAAGGCCGATCTGCGCATGCTCGAAATCCGACACGAACACGCCCTCCCCCTGCAGTACAATCGAGTGGCTTCCGTAATTGCCGTGGCATACAAGCCCGGTTTCCACCGAGCGCGCCATAAGGCTCTGCCATGCGCTCTGCGAAAGTCTCGCCAGCACCTGCTCCGCCTTGGCACGATAGCGCGGAAGCACCTCCTGCAGCTGCGATTCAAATGCCGTCTTTTGCTTTCTCTTTCTCAAGTACGTCTCGATCCGGCGCATCTCGCGAATTCGCCGAATGCACGCCTGGTCCGGCCCCTCCTGCACGTACTCCTCCTGCACCGGGCAGCCGCACATCGCTTTGTGAAAATGCCCGAGCCCGCTCGCCGCCCGAAGCGCCGATTCCTCCTGCTGCAGATTGCACTCCTGTCCCTCTCGCCAGTGGCGGAGCAGATACGTCTCGCCGTACTCGCCCTCCGTCACATAATGCTCCTCGCGATTTTTCACGCAGCAATCCAGCTCGGTGAAGCCCTCCTGCATCCCGCGCTCCTTCAGCATTTCCTCGTAGACGACTCTGGCCTCCTTCGCCTCCCGCGCCCGCAGCATGAGCAGGCCCTTTTCTGTTCTAAGATAATAAGCGCCTCTGGCGCGATATGTATCGCGAACCGTCACATCGTATTGCTCCAGTACCACCGCAGTCTTTTCATCGACTCCCATGTTCAGTCCCCCGTATCACGAAAAAAGGTGCGAACCGGCGCACTGCCGATTCACACCTAATATATGTCCTGTCACTTGCTTTCATGCCTTTTTTTCATGCGAAGCGCCTCAGACACAAGCCATCTTCGATTGTTCTTTTCGGGGTCTCTCAGCACCGCCTCCAAAAGCTCCTTGAGCACCTCGCCGAGCACCTGTCCGGAGGAGTAACCGAGCTCCATCAAGTCGCCGCCGCGAATCTCAAGCTCTGCCAAGCTCACGCACTGCTTCTCTTGGACTATCGTCTCGTAGCACTCTCTCATCAGTGCAAGGCGTCCCATGCCATCCTCGTAAAATGCGGGGGCCTGCGCCGCCACGTCGCCCATTTGCACCAAAAACAGCAGTGGCATACTCGCATGTCCGAGCTTGCCGGTGATTCGCCTCACCTTCTCGGGTGCCTTCTCTTCCTTGCCGAGCTGATAGCGGGTGTCGTGGTGCAGAATCAAATGCTGCGCCACCTTGATCGTATCGTTATCGAACTTCAGCCTCCGAAGAATCTCGCGCGCCATCTCGGCGCTCTTCGCCTGGTGTCCGTAAAAATGCTCTACGCCGTCGTCGCCTCTTGTCGCACAGATCGGCTTTGCCACATCGTGCAACAGCATCGCCATGTTGAGCACCGTCTGCTCCTTCTTGTCGAGAGCCTTGTACTCCTCAAAGCCGTGCAACGCCTCAATGCTTTTGAGCGTGTGCATGCCGACCGTGTAGCAGTGGTGCGGGTTGTCCTGCGACTGCTCCATCATGCGGTCCCACTCCGGCAAAACCACTCGCGTAATGCCGGTCTCGTACGCCAGCAACAGTCTGTCCGGATAAGCGCCGAGCAGTAGCTTCACAAGCTCCACACGAATTCGTTCCGCGCTCACTTTTCGCAGGTTGTCCACCTTCGCCGCCATAGCCTCTCGTGTCTTCTCCTCGACCGTAAAGCCAAGCTGCGCAGCGAATCGCACCGCGCGAAAGATTCGGAGTGCATCCTCCGAAAAACGCTCCTCGGCATCTCCGACGCAACGGATGATTCCCTGCTCGAGATCTTCCCTGCCGTGGAACAAATCCACGAGCCCCGCAGACTCGTTGTACGCCATCGCATTGATCGTGAAATCACGCCGCTTCAAATCCTCCGCAAGGCTCCCCGTAAAGGTCACCTCCTTCGGATGTCTGCCGTCCATGTACTCACCGTCCAGACGGTACGTCGTCACCTCGTAGCCCGCGTGGTTCCAAAGCACCGTCACCGTACCATGCTCGATACCGGTATCCACCGTCTTGTGAAACAGCTCCTTCACCTGCTCCGGCGTAGCCGAGGTCGTAATGTCCCAATCCTCCGGCACTCGCCCAAGCAAGGAGTCTCTTACACAGCCGCCGACGGCAAATGCTTCATAGCCCGCTTCTTCTAATCTATCGATAATTCTCTTCACCGCTTCCGGCAAAGCGATTCGTAACTCCATCATCTCACCAACCCTTTTCTCACGCCTCTTTCACAAAGTCCACTCCCACACAACCGATTCACGCCCTACGAAGCGACCTTGCGCGCTCCGCCGCTTAATACAGCTTCGGAAGCTTCTCAAGCGTAATCGCAAAGGGATGATTGTACTGCGAGTAAAATACCTCGTCCGCAGTATACTGGTCGGTCAAGACAAATTCCTTGCTCCAGGACATAAACCACAGCCATTCCAGCTTCTTCGCCGCAAGTCCGTCCATATCCGGCAACGTGCCGATCTCGCCGATTGCCATCAGCTTGCCGTTCGAAAATGCCGTCATCTCTCGATAGCATTCCTCCAAATCGGTATACTCGCGCTTGTTCGGGTATTTGTCTACCGAAACTACGTCACAGAACTCATCTCCCACGTAGCCGTCTGCCTCACCGTTGTTCCACACCCAAATCAGGTTGTCCAGATGCTTCACCTCGGTATAGTAACGGTACATCATGCGGAACAGCTCTCTGGCCACATCCATACCCTTTGCACCCCACCAAAACCAAGTGCCCTCGGCCTCGTGGAACGGTCTCCACAGAATCGGAATTCTCTTCTCGCAGAAGCCTCTTAAGTACTCTGCCATCACGTCCAAATCCTTGTAAAATGCCTCGCGCTCCGGCGTGCCTTCCACAAGCACCTGCGTCGCATCGAAGTCCGTATTTTTCGCATAGAAGGACTTGTCCCGTCCTCCGATCGGCGAATACCAGTGCCACGTGAACGTAACCAATCCGCCCTTCTCTGCCCACTCGTACGCGCGCTGCAAGGTTCCCTGGTTCTCGTCGATCTCGGTACGAGCCGCCTCGTCGCACGTTTCGTAGCGAACGTTCGGAGAGTACGCCAACAATTCAAAGCCACACACAGCCGGCAGCTTTCCCGTAAGCTCCTGCAGACGCAACAGCTCTTCCTGCTTCATCGTCTGCGTGTGCTGACCTGTCAAGATGCCCTTGCCCCGAATGCTTTCCAGATACGCAAGGACGTCGCGCACTTCCTTAATTGCATTTGCATTTACCGGTTGAATCATATCGTTGCCCTCCAATAACATTTTATATGATTCTATTGTAATTCATGCACCTAGGAAGTGCAACAACAACTTAAACCCCGAAGAAGGCGAAAGCGCCCCAAATCAAAAAAA